>CAZYDX010000094.1:0-8421 GCA_964646455.1 uncultured bacterium
CAGTATTAATGAATTTCAAAATGAGAAATTAAAGAACCCAAAATTAGCTCGAAGGTTAAATTTTATTTTTCCTGGATTGGGCTACTTATATCTTGATATGCCACAGACTTTTAGTTCAGCATTCATTATTGAATCTTTATTTTTATATGCAACTTACCGTTCAAACAAAAATGGATATACGAGTGGTACTTTGATTGGGGCATTATCTTTTTCTGGTTTTTATTTTGGTTCAATCCATGGAGCGTGGAAATATGGAATTAAAAACAATAACAAGATAATTCAAAAATATTTATCGAATATTAACTATATTTTCATATAGCTTATCTTAAAAACAATAGGAGTTATATGATGTCAAACACTTTTAGAAAAACCATCTCATTATTTTTACTTCAATTATTTTTTATTAATTCAGCAAGTCCATTATTAGCTGCAAAAGTTCCAGGTGGCACAATGATTCAAGTTCGCCTGAATCAAAGTATGACTAGTAAATCAGCTAGAACTGGTACATTTGTCGATTTAACAGTTGTAAGTGATGTAAAAATAAATGGTAAAGTAGTTATAAAGTCTGGAGCTCAAGCTCAAGGAAATGTCATGTCTGCAAAAAAGGCAGCAGCTTTTGGTCAACCTGGTGAATTAGCTATTCAAGTAACTAGCGTAAAAGCAGTTGACGGTACAAATATTCCAGTACAAGCTCAATCTGCAAGTGATGGGGATAGCCAAGTGGCTACAGCAATTATTTTAGGTTTATTATGTATTGTTGGGTTTTTCATACCTGGTGGCGAAGGTGAATTAAGTAGTGGAGTTATTATCAACTGCAGAACTCTTGGCGATGTTGATGTTGAAGCATAATTAAATTTTTCTATTCATTTAAAAAACAAAAAGCCTCAAACTCGTGGGGCTATGTTCTCGGTACCAATTCGGTACCACACCAGAGACAAAACTATACCATATGAAGGTATGTATTCCTTAGTTTTATTGAAGGTGACCCACTTTACCGAGGGTGGCTTATCCCCCTGCTAAGCGGGTATACGGTTTAGAGCCGTATCGAGGGTTCGAATCCCTCTCTCTCCACATTTTTATCGTCTAAAACCTCATCTTGAACGGGGTTTTTTGTTATTAGATGCAAGTGTCTAATTATTGTTAAAAATCCAGTTTAGTAGCAAAAAAAGCTACATATCTGCTACTTGAATATATGAAATCATACCCACACACATTGTACATAAATTTGTTCTGGCATGGATAATTAAATTAATATTTTTACAATATGACAAAAATTTATAATATCTATACCATGAAGTTTCAATTTTTAACTTAAAAAAGGTTCAAACACACAATGTCTAAAAATATTTTTCGATCCTCGTTATTAACTATCTTCTTTTTGATCTTTTCATGTGAAGAGTTAAAAGAAGACACCAAATGTTTAGATGCTAAGGCTCAGGTTTTAGCTGCAATAACTAGTTTTACTCAAGATCCGTCAGTAAGCAATTGCAGCATGCTAAAAACAGCTGCTCAAGATTTTATTAGTAATGGTTGTACAGATACTACGGGATTTGGAGGTTTAGACCCTAATATTATTGCTGATTCATTAGAATGTGATTTAATCGCATGTGAAATGCCTATTGCTCAATTATTACAATATACAATAACAATGGAAATGTCTACCGATCTGGACTCTTCTTCTTATTGTGCATATTATGATTCAACGATAACTGCTATGGAAGCTATTGTTGCTGCTGGTGGTTGTGCTCAAGATGGTTTTGAGGGTGTCACACAAGCTATGGTGGATTCAGTGAAAGCTGCTGGATGTGATTGGCTGCAAGAAATAACTCTTTTAACAGCAACTTTTCATGAGGAATATGATCCATCGGTTAAATCATTTATTTTTATCACTGATAGTGATGGTTCGGTTCTTGCCGACACTGGATTTTATAATACAGGTGATGATTCTTTTGTTCTTAAAAAAAGCTATCCAAAGAACCAGACCATTCCTGAAAAAATTGGTGTAACTACAGCAACGTACGAGCCTGATTATGATCATTATGGTCTTACAACAAACCTTGGTGTAGATATTGGCTCTGACTTTCATTATTATAATCCTTACATGGATGAGCCAACTGACTACATCGGAGAGTCTTATTATATTTTTAATAATGTTGAAGACTGGACAGGAGATGCAGCGCTAAGGATTAGTACTAAAGGAAGTCGTTCTGCTCATACTTCTTGCTGCGACTATAATGACGCTACTGATACCAACCAAGGTTCTGCATATCTAAATCATTATTATGATAATGAAGATGTTCTCATTATGCTTCATCGAGAAGATGGTTCCGCTGGATTTATAAACATAGAAAATGTCTCAATCGGAGATACTACTGTTGTTGATCTTTCAGCATTAGAATCGGCTGAAATAGTTCAAATCCCAAACAATACTGGTGAGCCATATGCTTATCATAATTTTTATGGATACGGTGAAAGTGGGTCTTACAGTTCATGGAACAGATTAGCCTATCTAAAGAGTAGAAGTGGGCCTGGGCTAGATTACAGCGACGATAATTTCATAGTAAAATACCCTCAATCAGTAATATCGAGATTTAGGATTAATACACACGTTGGTGGTGGCTGGTATAGTCCTGGTGAGACTCAATATGCACAAATAATGACCGGGTCCCTACCGTCTAGCGTTGAGAATATTGATGCTACTATTGATGTGATTAACACTGACTTGGATAACTTTGAGATCAGTCACACGGGTTCTTTTGATCAGTGGACAGTGGCGTTGAGTGATACAAGTATAAACGCTGATTGGTATGTATATAATAATCCTTCATCTTCAACAATGATATTGCCCTCAATTCCTACATCTGTCTCAGATGAATATTCATCATTAATTAATCCTAGTTTTAGTTTTGAATGGATTAGATTAACAGATTGGATGTGTGCAGAATCATATAAAGAATGGACAGAATTATATCATAGTACAGATGGTTATTATCTTGATTTTTGCTCTGGGCTTCGTGATTTAACTTATTGGCCGCCTGAATGATTATTATCAAATATGTGGTTATCCAATATGTAACAAATATATGAAAAGTGAAACCCATAGAATGAGCAAGTATCTGCAGGGTTATATTTATACATAATAGAAGTAGTAAAGTTCAAGAAGACCAAAAAAATGGTGTTTCAAAAGTAACAACTCTTAACCCCCACACATTGTAGGGTAATTCTTTGTAGATTCAAGTATGAAAAATTAATTAAAGGAGTATAGCAATGGATTTATGTATAGTAGTTCATATAAAGAGTACATACGATAGTTGGAAAGCAATTTTTGATAAGGATCCAGGTGGCAGAAATTCGTTTGTTGATGAAACTCGTACCAGAGTAGCTAAGGTAGATGATAACACGGCAATGGTACAGTTATTTGATGTTGATATGCCAAAAATGGCAAAAATGATGAATGACCCGAATTCTCCAGTTAAAGCAATTATGGAAGAGCATGTACTTAAACAAGAGATTTATACAATTACAAAAATGGAACCCCAAGGTTCATAAACAATAGAATATAACATTAAGCTTTATATTCTTGGGGTTTATTATTTATGGTATGGTGGGTAGATATTCAATCCCCTGTAAATTGTATTCCGAATAATCCAACTGCAAGTTCAGCCTAAATAAAAAAAACATGATTTCTATAAATCAGTACCTCATTCGTTGGATCTTTGTTTGTAGCACACACATTGCAGGGTAATTTTTTGTAATTTTCATTTATGAGTGAAAAATATCAAAAGTTTATGAAAATTTTTACTGCTATTAATGTGATCGGCTTTTTACTGATAGAAGGTTTTTACATCCCTTGCTAAATAGTTGTTTGGTTATTCTACTCATATAATACTGCACGGGGAAGTGAAAAAGAATAACGGACTTTCTTTATGAAAAAATATCCATTCATTGTTGTATTGGTTGGGGTTTGTTTTGCTCAGGTCGCATTACCAACTTTTCAGGGTGTACATACACCACAAAACACTACTTCTGGCACTCCAGAGAATCCTTTACAGTCAAGCGGGCTATCAGTTAATGGTTCAAATTATAGCTGGAGCTATTTATTAGGGTATAGGTTTACTCCGCAAGTTAATGGCACTATTACCCAATTAGGTGGCTATTATAATGGTACAAAAACAGTCTATTTATGGAGATGGTCGGATGGATTATATTTAGGAAGCGTTTCAAATTCTTCTAGTAATAATTGGACTTATACAAATCTAGATAATTCTGTTTCTGTGTCATCAGGAACTGAATATTATGTTGCTGTAGCTATTAATGGTTCAGGCGGTTCTTATTTTAGAAATATTAATTTCCCAAAAACATATGGTAACATAACAGTCAATTATACTGCTTACAAATATGGAAATTTTAATTCTACTACTATTCCCTCATCATTTGATCGTAGTACTAGAACTGATAATACTTATGGGTTACCTGATATTACCTTTGTTCCTAATTAAAATTATTCTATTGCAGCTAGGGTTGGCTCCTTACAAAATTTGAAAACACAATCTTGGGAATATTCTATTTCTCCATTTAAATCAAATGTTTGTATGGAAACAATATTATCTTCATTGTAAAAATATTTTTTATATAGTTTCCCAAGTAGATAGTGCTTTAGATAACCATGTTTTTTCCCTTTTTTGTTGAATTGAATTTCCATCCAAAGGTCGCCTGATTCATGATAAAATGAACTTTTGCCATAAGGTTTATTTTGCAACCAATCCCATTGCTGAACAGAAAATAATTCTCCACTGCTATAATAAAATTTCTTTAGACCTGTAAAACTACTTATGGGTACGTCTATTGTACCTATATAGTCTAGAATAATTTCCTTATCAGGGTCGGGATTTCGTTCACCATATTTTGCCTCGTATTTTATTTTTTCAGAGTATTTATAATATGCCGTTTCAGATACTAAGATACCATTTTTCCAATCCTCATTTTTTTTAAGCTGTCCATTGTCGTAATAAAAATCCCATCTCCCATTTCGTCCATTTGTAGGAAGTGAAGATTTATCTAAATTTTGTATGATGGTTGTGCCATTTCCCTTTATATAAGATCCATTAGTTATCAATTTTCCTTTTTTATTCCACATTTTTACAGATCCTTCTAGTAAACCTCTTTGAAGATTGTATTCTATTTTTTTTGTGCCAGTTTCATACCATTCTACCCATCTTCCATTTTTAACACCTTTTATAATTTTTCCATTTAATACTTTGTGCCCAGTGTAGGTTGTATAGACATCCCCATCTACTAATTCTTCGGAAAATTTTATTAGATATTTATCTTCAAATATGACAAGCTTATTAAGTTCATAATCAATTTGGCCAAAAGCATAGTTCAATAGATATATAATTAATATTTTTTTCATGTATTTAATATTACGAACATAGAGTTAAATAATAATTTAATTATTATTTTTCATTTCTTGAGTAATACGTTTTTTTGATGCTGACCAAGAGCAAATACTACATTTGTTTAAATCATGATTTCTAGCTGGGCAGTATTCTCTGCCAAAGTAAATAATTTGTAAGTGTCTTTTATTCCAGACATCTTTTGGCCATAACTTTTTTAAATCTTTTTCTGTTATTTCTACGTTTTTCCCATTAGAAAGGCCCCATCTAGCAGCAAGTCTATGAATGTGGGTATCTACTGGGAATGCTGGAAAACCGTACCATTGAGACATAACTACACTAGCTGTTTTATGTCCAACTCCAGCCAAACTTTCAAGATAATCCCAGTCTGCACGCATTCCACCACCATCAATGAGCTGTTCAGCCATTTTGTGAAGATTTTTTGCTTTAGTGGGAGCCAAACCAATCTGACGTATTAAACTTTGAATTTTAGAGATTTTAAGATCGACCATTTTTTCTGGAGTGTTTGCTATCTTAAACAATGCAGGTGTCACTTGGTTGACTTTTTTATCTGTCGTTTGTGCAGAAAGCATTACTGCGACAATTAAGGTATATGCACTTGAGTGTTCTAATGGTATGGGTGTTTCAGGATATAAACTATCTAGTGCTTTACCAATTTTTTTTGCTTTTTCTGTACGTGTCATAATTGAATTTTAAAATATAATTAAATGAAAATTATGATAGATTAATTATATGTAGTCAAAAATAACAATAAATGGTATTAATCATTTCATAATCTTTTTATTTTTTAATCAATTTAAATATTGATTATTTATATTATTGAATAATAGAATGAAAAAAAGAACTGTTATTGTTGGCGGCGGCTTATCAGGCCTAGCGTGTGCGACCCGATTAGAAAAAGAGGATCATGATTATATAATAATTGAAAAATCTTCAAGGCTAGGAGGTAGGGTCGGATCAATTTATGAAAACGGATATATTTTTGATATTGGATTTCAGGTATATAACACGGCATATTCAACAACAAATAGTTTATTAGATTTGGATGAGTTAGATCTAAAGATATTTAAGCCTGGTTCGGTAATTCATGATGGGAAAAGATTTCAGATGGTCTCGGATCCATTGAGAGATATGAGTCAATTATTTACTAGTCTTTTTTCATCTGTTGCTACAATATCAGATAAGTTTAGAGTTTTATCCCTAAAATTTGATCTGTCAAATTATTCAATAAATAATGATAATTCAGAAGACACATCAACTTTTAAATATTTAAGATCTAGAGGATTTTCAGATAAGTTTATTGAACTATTTTTTATACCATTTTTCTCAGGAATATTTCTTGAAAATAAATTAGAGACATCTTCCAAATTTTTTAAATATGTCTTTTCAAAATTTAGTAAGGGATTGGCAGCATTGCCTTCAAATGGAATGCAGAAAATTCCTGATATCATTTGTAAGCAAGTTAGTAATGACTCCATTATGATGAATTCTAATGTAAAGGGTATAAGTAATAATAATGTAGTTGAATTAGAAAATTCAAAGGTTATAAAAGCAGATAATATTGTTCTGACTGGAAACAGTAATAAGCTTATTGGTTGTACCCCTATTAATTATAATGCTGTAACAAATTTGTATTTTTCATCTGAGAACTTTCCTGAGAATGGTAATTATATTCACTTGTTTCCAAAAGATGATATTATTAACAATATTGCATTCTTAAGCTCAATTAGTTCTAACTATTCATCATCATCAAATTGTCTAATATCTGTAAGTATATTTGGTATTCATATAGATAATGAAAGTCTAAGAAAAAATATTCAGCAAAAACTAGCTAACTATTTTGGCGGAAAAGATTACAATTATGAATTTCTCAGGAGTTATGTGATTCAACAAGCAACCATTGATCAACCTACTAACTATTTTTTTCATAGTAAGAGCAGTATAAAAGATAATATCATTATCGCAGGTGATCATACTGTAAATGGAAGTATAGAAGGAGCAATAATCTCTGGCATCAAAGCTGCAGATCACATCACTAAAAATAATAATTATAATTATTAGATAACTATGCAGATTTATATTAACCTTTTTTTGGGTTTATCTGGTATTGCAACAGCACAGATAGCATTGCCAACATTTCATGGCGTGCAAAAATATCAACCTGCGCCTAATTATGCACATAGTTTCGATGGTGCGGATGATATTATATCTTGTGGAGATATTACTAATCTTAGAAGACCAGGATATTTTTCTATTATGTTCTGGTTTAATAGAACACAAGATAAAAGCGGCACAAGCTATGACTCTAATCATAGGACAAATAATATAATGTACTCAAAGGGTTCTGATGGTAATAATGATAATATTGAAATAGGGTCTGAAGGAAGTGAAATTGAAATCTACCTTGATACTGCTGCTGGGAATGATGAATTATCATTTGATGCTGGTATCTCAAATGATACATGGTATCACCTCGCAGTCACATATGACCAAAATCAATCATCTAGTGAAACAACACTTTATATAAATGGTACAGCAGTTAAAACCTGGGGGGATGCAAGTGGAATACTTGATCAGTCTACAGGTTCTCCGGTCACTATTGGTGATACCGATCATATATCAGCCCCATTCACCGGTCTGATTGATGAGGTGGTAGTATGGACTAAGGTATTAACATCATCACAAATATCTACAATCTATAATGGTGGAAATGGTATAGGTAATGTAACTACAAACTATAGCGATAATTTGGAGTTATATATGAAATTTGAACAGAATCTAAACGATGACTCAGGAAACACGCATAACGGTACATTTAGTGGATCAGGTGGAACTAATAGTTCTGCAACCTATAATAATATTACCTCCAGCATACCATTAAATTAGTAACTACTTATCCTGTAGGAAATATGATAAAACTTGAATCTTTTTCACCAATAATCTATAGTAATACAAAAATCTTAATTCTTGGTTCACTCCCAGGTAAAAAGTCTTTAGAACTTGG
>CAZYDX010000095.1:0-8387 GCA_964646455.1 uncultured bacterium
AATTTATATATAGTTTTATTAAAGAATTGTAATAATAATAACATTCTATGAATTGCTTAGTAAGGTTCGCACCTAGTCCAACAGGACAGCTTCATATTGGAGGCGTACGTACTGCTCTTTTCAATTATCTCTATGCCAGAAAAAATAATGGCAAATTCCTATTAAGGATTGAAGATACAGACCGGGAAAGATCAAAAGATAAATATACAGATCAAATTCTAGACTCTTTGAGCTGGTTAGGGCTTGATTATGATGGTAAACCTATTAAGCAATCTTCAAGGAATGTCAGGTACCAGGAAGTAATTAAAGAGTTGCTTAAAAGCGGATTAGCTTACCGCTGTTTTTCTACTGAAAATGAGTTAAATGATTTACGTATAGAGGATGGTTCTTATCTTTATCCTGGAATTTGGAGAGATCGTTCAGAAGAGGATGTAAACCAAAAGCTAAAGAGGGATGAAAGCTATACTATAAGGCTTCGTATTCCATTAGAAGGTCAAATAAAATTCAAAGATTTAATTTATGGTGATATCAAAACTGATTGTAAAGAGTTAGATGATTTTATTATCGCTAGATCTGATGGTAGCCCAACATATAATTTTACGGTAGTCGTAGATGATCATGATATGAATATTAGTCATATTATTCGAGGAGAGGATCATATCTCTAATACGCCAAAACAGATTTTGATTTATTCTGCCCTTAATTGGGAGATACCTGAGTTTGCTCATCTGCCGATGATTCTTGGTTCTGATGGTAAGCGGCTAAGTAAGAGACACGGCGCTACGGGTACTCAAACCTATAAAGAATTAGGTTATTTGCCAGAAACATTGATTAATTATCTTTCTCTTTTAGGCTGGAACCCTGGTACAGATGATGAGATTTTTGATCTTGAATTTCTAATAAAAAACTTTTCACTTGACAAGGTAAATAAGAAAGCCGCTGTTTTTGATTCTATGAAATTAGAGTGGATGAGCGCTCAGCATATTATGAGAAAAAACTCTAAGGAATTATTGGATTTGATAATGAGTGTTCAACCTGAATGGGGAGGTCCTGATGCAACAGATGAATATTTAGAGATGGTCGTAGATAATTTAAAAGCTAGGTCAAAGTCAACCCTTGATATCACCAATCAATCTGAATATTTTTTTAATGACCCTATTAAATACGATCAAGGTGCTATAGAAAAATGCTGGGGAGAAGAAGCTTCTGAAATATTAAAATCATATTACGAAGAAATTTTAAAGACTCTTAATTGGAACGAGAAATTGATAGAAGAGTCAATGACTAGATTTGTAGAGAATAAAGGTATTGGTAAAGGTAAACTGATTCAGCCTTTGAGAGTTGCACTAACTGGAGCATTGACTGGCCCATCAATGGTTGACTTAATGGTGCTTCTTAAAAAAGATATATGTCTTCGGAGAATAAAAAATAGTTTAACCTCGATTCAAATATGAATACAGATAAAAACAAAAAAGATAATTTTATCACTAAAATTATTGATGAAGACAATCGCTCGAGTAAATGGGAAGGAAGAGTACACACACGATTCCCTCCAGAGCCAAACGGTTATTTACATATTGGGCATGCGAAATCTATTTGTCTAAATTTTGGTTTAGCAAAGGAATATAACGGTAAGTGCAATCTTAGATTTGATGATACCAATCCTGTAAAAGAAGAAGAAGAGTATGTGAAGTCGATAATTGAAGATGTCTCATGGCTAGATTTTTCATGGGAGGGGAAACCTTTGTTTGCCTCAGACTATTTTGACCATATGTATGACTTTGCTATGCAGTTAATAAAAGTTGGTAAGGCATATGTTTGTGACCTCACACCTGATGAGGTAAAAACACAACGAGGTACTCTAAAAAGCCCTGGTGAGAATAGCCCATACAGAGATCGTAGTTTAGATGAGAACCTAGATCTTTTTGCGCGAATGAGGTCAGGCGAATTCGATGATGGGACTAAGACACTTCGGGCCAAAATTGATATGACGCATTCTAATTTAAATATGCGTGATCCAGTAATGTATCGTATCCTGCATGCAAGCCATCACCGTACAGGCGATAAATGGTGTATCTATCCGATGTACGATTGGGCCCATGGTTTAGAAGACTCTATTGAAAAAATCACACATTCAATTTGTACACTAGAGTTTGAAGACCATAGGCCGCTATATGATTGGTACCTAGATTCCTTAGGAACATATCATCCACAACAGATTGAGTTTGCGAGGCTTAATCTAAACTATACGGTTGTTAGCAAGCGGAAACTGAAGCGTTTAGTGGATGAGGGATTTGTAGATGGATGGGATGATCCCAGGATGCCTACGATATCCGGACTCAGGAGGAGAGGGTATACACCAAGATCAATACGGAATTTCTCTGAGAACATTGGAGTAACTAAGCGGGATACTGTTGTGGACGTTGCAAAATTAGAAAATGCACTCAGGGAAGATCTTAATCAGATAGCACCAAGAGTCATGGGGATACTTGACCCGCTAAAGATTATAATTACAAATTATCCTAATGAGGAGCTAGAATATGTTGACGCGATTAACAACCCAGAGGATGGTACTGCCGGTAAAAGAAAGATAGGGTTTTCAAAAGAGTTATACATCGAGAAATCTGATTTTATGGAGGATCCACCTAAAAAGTTTTTCAGGCTTAGCCTGGGGAAAGAAGTGCGTTTAAAATTTGCTTATTATATTACTTGTAATAAGGTCGTAAAAGATGAAAATGGAGAAATCATAGAGCTAAGATGTTCGTATGACCCTAATTCTAAAGGTGGTAGATCATTAGATGGTAGAAAAGTTAGAGGTACCCTTCACTGGGTCAGTGCAAAAGAAAATGTAAAAGCAGAAATACGACTCTATGATAGACTTTTTAAAAGTGAGCATCCTGAACAGGAAGGGGACTTCATTGAAAACATTAACCATGACAGCCTAAGAGTAATTGAAAAAGCAATACTAGAAAGTTCAATGGCCTCGCCAAAACGAGGATGTGTTTATCAGTTTGAGAGGACTGGTTATTTTATTAATGATAATAAAAAATCATCTGATAAAAACTTAGTATTTAATCGGGCAGTTTCATTACGCGATTCATGGGCTCGGATTAACAGCAAAACTAGTAAATAAATATATCCATTGATACTATAGTATAAATACCACTATATTGGATTGATATACTTCTTAATGAGGATGCGGAAAACTCTTATCATACTAATGTTTATCTCTGGACTTCTTGCGAGACAGTCCATTGTCTATTTCTATGTTATTCCATTTGATAACATAAAAGATGATCCTACCGTTGAATGGATTGCATCAGGATTGTCAGATATGGTAAGCAATAGATTTAAGAGTGAGCCTGGATTATTAGTCCAGAATAAGCAAGACCTTGAGATAATAATGAACGACCGTTCTCTTATGCTTAAGCAGCCTTTAGCATCAAGGAATTTATTGTTATTAGGGAAATATCATAGACAGCTAGAAAAAATTAATGTCTCTATTCAGCTTATTAATCTAGCAACCTGGGACCAGATTGAGACAAAAGATATAGCCGCGGAGTATAGTGATATAACTAAAATGAAAAAAGAGATTGGTGATAATATTCAGACAATGATCTCTCCATATTTACCAAAAGGTAAAAACAGAGTTGCAGCTGTATTGCCTAAGTTTATTGAGCCAAAGCCAGTCAAAAGCAGAAATCCTGTATCAGTAAAATCTGAGATGGTTTCGAAAAATTTACAGGATGAGTTTAAGAAACTCGAAGAGTCAATGGACGTACTATTGGGCCTTAAAGAAGATCAAAACCTAAAACCAAAAAAAGATGTTACTCTTTTTGATGATGGTGGCGAGTGGACCATGGACTTTTCAGCGAATCAACTCGTAGAAGAAAATCCTGAGTTAGAACCAAACACTGAAATGCTTAAAGAGGTTATTAATAAACTAATTGATAATCCTTATGATGTTATCATGAAAAAACCAAATTTTATTTATCATAAAGATGATGATAGCTATATAACGGTTCAGTTTCATGTTACATATTCACTGAAAGATGAGATTATTAAAGATATGCTTAACACACTTCCATACACAGGAATAGAGCAAAATGGTAGTCTTACAATATTCTATTTTAGTAAAGAGTCTTTTAACCTTACTGATGAAATAACAAATAGGATTATTTCAGGTAAACATCGATCAGTACCTGTGATTAGATTTTTTAATAAGCAGGGTGTGCCAATTGTTATTGTTGCTGATACACCGGAAGAGCAGTGGCACTCAAGAAAAAGTGATAAGGTGCTTTATCTGCCTGAGAATCAGTTTACTCCTATGATAGAGTTTACTGTTGGCGGATGGTCGATGCAGGTAGCAATGGAAACGGTGAATATACATGCTAAATATGAGTTTATTTTGCCTATGACTGATGTTGAAAACCTTAGCAATGTAAGCCTCAAATTTATTAATGAGAGTGATCTTAAATTTTTTTTAGATCCAGTGTTATAAGCTTAGCAGTTCATTAACTTATAAAAATTATTAAAATTATTATTCTATTTTGAAGCGTAAATATAAATCTATAATCCACATTCTTTTTATTTTAAATCTAATTTATGGAAATGATTCTAATAGAAAATTTCCCCATGTTAATTTTAATCTATTTAATGGTAATAAAACTTCTATTGAAGAACTATTAAATAAAGGACCTTTGGTTGTACAGTTTTGGGCGATGTGGTGCTCACCTTGCAAAAAAGAAATGTATTATCTTGATAAAATTCAAAAAGAGTATAAAGACTCGGGTGTAAATGTTGTTTGTGTAAATACAGATAACTTAAAATCAATTCCAAAAGCAAAAGCATTCGTCAGACAAAAAAAATATAACCTTCTTGTAGCATCAGACCCAAGTGCTGAAATATTTAAGAAACTTAATGTTAGTGTTTTGCCTACTACTATAATCTTTGATCAAACCGGACAAATTGTTTATAGTAAAGAGGGCTATATCAATGGTGATGAAAAAAATGTTGAAGAAAAATTAAAGTCAATATTAAAACTCTAATGAGTCTAATATCCATAATCTTGTTAATATTTTCTCAAGGAGTATCCGCACAAACTAATTTCAATTCTAGTTTAAATGTTAAATATGGAGATGGTTTAATCTATAGTAATAATTCCTGGGGCGATAACAGTGAAGAAGATTATAACTACTCCCAGATTCTCTATGATATAAATTTATATAGTGGTCCTTGGAATATAAATTCGCAAATAGAATTCTCTGATCCGCCAGAGATAGGTATTAGTTTTAAAGGCGTAAGAAGATTTACTTTTAATTATAACAAGAAAAATATCAATATTTTTATTGGTGATATTTATAGATCCTGGGCAAAAGGCTTGGTCTTAAGTCAATATAATGATATCGATTTTGGATATGATAATGGTATTAAAGGCGCATCAATCGCTTTTAATAAAAATAAAACATACCTGGAGTTTCTATCTGGTAATAAAAAGCTAAGGAGTTTCTCAGGTTCCAATAATTTTTTAAGAATTCCTAATAAAATTACTTCCAATAATCTAATTGGTGCCCATGTAAGTAAGACTCTTGGAGCTTTTGAGGTTGGTTTTTCGACTATTACAAATAAAGAAAAATTTGCTCTTAATTCATTCAGTTCAGATTCATCGCTAGCTTCGCATAATATCAACAGTATAAATGGTGTCTATGTTGGTGAAAACTTTGATTTTTCTTTTGAGTATGCTAACAAATACACAATTATTAATCCTTCAATAATGGAAATTGATTTTGATCTTGAGACTTTCACTTCAGATACAACATTTAGAAAGAGCAATTATGGTAAGGGATTTGCACTTTCGTCAAACTATCTATATAGTGTTTTTAGTCTTTCTATTGATTATGCATATTATGCTTTTTTTGTTAGTGATCCTTTTATGAGAAATCGGGAGGTATTGCCTGAAGGTATCAGCCAATTTCAAAAACCTATGGTTACTAGCCAAGAATATTCATCTATATTATTAAATAGGGTTTCACACCAGCAAAATAGCAATGATGAGATTGGTTTAAACTTAATGTTTAATATTTATATTGGACAAAATACAAGTTTAACATTTAATAGTTCTTTCGCGAGTAGAACAAAAGAATGGTATAGAGAAAAGGGCGATAGTGAGTTTATTACTGGTCCTTGGCAAGAGCAGAAAAAAGACTATTATTATCCGTCACTTGACCCATCTGCGAGTCCATACCAACAGAGCACCATCTCTTACGAAAGCTTTTTTAGTAAAGGATATTATCATATTACTTTTTCGACGATTGATGAGGTTAATTATTTATATGAGAATGATGTTAGTGCAGATGAAAGAATAATTAGATATGACCTTCAAGAGTCATTCACAGTCCCATTTAATTTAGAATATGCTTTTATAAAAGATTATAGTTTACTACTAAATATTGGATACCAAAGTATTAAAAAAGGGATCCAAACTGAATACAAACTATCTCCAGATTCATTTATATCGTACTATGAAAATGAACAGGGGGAAAGTATGGATAAGCAAAAGACATATGCAGTGAGTCTTGGATTATCAAAATCATCAAAATGGTCTTTTATGATTAATATTGAACAAGACAAGTATAATGAAGTCAGTGCTAACTCTGATAATATTTTTATGAACCCTATTGAAAAACTATTTGATCCTTTATTTGATACACTTGATAGAACATGGTTATCAGCCGAAGTGACTTACCGTTTTGAAGATAATTTGCGGTTGTCTATTTTTTATGGTTCAAATAAAGGTGGTGTCAGTTGCGCAAATGGTATTTGTAGATATTATCCTGGATTTAGCGATGGATTTAGAATGCAAATGACTAAGTCTTTTTATTAGAATATATAATATGTATGTCATAAATTGGCGAATTATATAATACTATGATAAAACTATATTCATTTGCTTTATTCCTTTTTCTATCAATCGGTATTAGTCAAAATTATCCGCCGGTTGTAGAAATGTGGACTAGAACCACCTGAAGTGTTTGCCCATATGCCCGTGCGGCATTATTAATATTGCAAGAAAACAACGAAGGTATTGTTCTTCTTTGGGAGATGGATAATAATACCTCTCCAGCTCAAGCTAATAGACGTTCTATATACGGCGTTAATGGAGAACCTTTCCAAGTTTTTTCTGGCGTTTTTCAAGCTATTGGAGCATATACTGAAGCTTCATACCAATATTCCAATATGTTATTGCCTGTTATAAACGGTCCATCTTTTCAGGGAGCCACTGTTCCTCCAATTGCCTCATATGACCCACCAATTAATATATCAATGAACTTTGTTGAAAATGAGTTTGGTAACTATTTGATAACAGCAGATGTTGAAGTGATTTCTAGTTATACTTCTAGTAACACAAAAATCATTTTTTTACTTAAGAAAAATTTTTCTACAAATTATTTTGCCACAGTGATTGATTGGGATTCACAGAGCTTTGAACTATCATCTCCTGGCGATTTTGGGCAATATCAACATGTATTTATCAATGATGGATCGAATATTTTAGATCTTACTGCTGTTGTCCTTATTCAGGATATTGGTGGGGGCGGTTGTTCAAATAACAGCCAAAATGTTGGCGCATGTGGTACCCGGATATTTCAAGCTTCTCAAATGGGTGTAAATCAAGATATCGATGATGATGGTATTATTGCAGTAGAAGATAATTGTCCGGATACCTATAATCCTAATCAAGATGATTTTGATAGTGATGGCTTTGGAGATGCCTGCGATATTTGCGATAATGAAAATATTTTTATTATTGGTAATGTAAATGGTGACCTTAACTCAAATAATGAGCCAGAGGTTAACTCTTTTGATATAGCTGCATTAGTTGATCATATTTTATCAGACGATGACACTCCTATGTCTGAATGTAGCGGACAAGCAGGTAATATTAATGGAGACAACAATGTAAATACTATTGATATTATTAACCTTGTAAATATGGTTCTTTTTGATACTCAAACTTTTAACTCTTCAATTGAAGTTAATAATGGAGAACTTTCATTATTTGAAAGAACCTTTTTAGATAATATTATTCTAGAAAGCGCTAGTGGAATTGCCGGCTTTCAGTTTGATATTTTGTCAAATACTGATATAAAACAGAGTTTAGATGAGATAGATCTGCCAGAAGGTTGGCTGATGTCATACTCAAAAACAGGAGATATTTATAAAATATTGGCATATGATCAAACAGGAAATAATTCATTAAATAAGATTGACCTAGGTTTCGAAGGACAGTCTATTACTGATATTAATAATATTGTTGTTTCAAATCCTGAAGGCTATGAAATACTTACTGAATTTAATAGGTATGATCATGAAGCT
Organism: uncultured bacterium; assembly: GCA_964646455.1. Taxonomy (GTDB): domain Bacteria; phylum Fidelibacterota; class Marinisomatia; order Marinisomatales; family UBA1611; genus TMED80. Next base: position 8,377 of record CAZYDX010000095.1, read on the forward strand.
GAAAATATCTC
>CAZYDX010000096.1:0-8239 GCA_964646455.1 uncultured bacterium
AAATATTGAAAACAACCTATTTTGTTCCCCTTATCCATCTTGTATTAAAAATTATATGGGAGAACAAGACACTACTAATTGTAATTAAATAAATACTTTTTTCGCAATATCAAGCCCCGATCACCTTTGGTTTTTTGTTTATGGGAGGATGGATAGATTTGGATATGATAAGAAAAATAACCTTAATTCTTTTTCTGATTATTTGTAGTGGTAAAGCATGGGGTCAGGAAGTCATTATTGGTAGTGGACCAATATATTTTAGTACCGGTATACAGATTACCCTTAAAATGCTATCAATGTGCACATCAAATCAAAAAACTCAACCTTCTTTTCCTAACCCAACCATTATCAAAGAGGGTATGGGTTGGGAAATAAGGTCCACGCACATACTAAGGAAATTTTTTGTAGATTATGGTTTTAACCATATAAAAGAAAGATGAATTAGATGGAATATAGATTTTTAGGACATACTGGCGTTAAGGTATCGGAACTATGTCTCGGCACAATGACATTCGGAGGCCCGGCAGATGATAAAGAATCGGCCAATATGTTCAATCTAAGTCGAGATGTAGGCATTAACTTTTTTGATTGTGCTAATGTATATGAAAATGGACGTTCTGAAGAGATTCTTGGCAGACTAATGGCAGATAGTAGAGAACAGTTGATTATAACTAGCAAGGTATATTTCCCCACTAGTGATGATATAAATGCTCGTGGAGGAACCAGAAAGCATATCATAACTGCTCTCGATGATAGTTTAAAAAGATTAAAAACTAATTATATAGATCTCTACTTTTTACACAGATTTGATGATTTTACGCCACTTGAAGAAACAATCCGAGCCTTGGAAGATTTGGTTCGCAGTGGTAAGGTTCTATATTTGGGAGCCAGTAATTTTGCTGCTTGGCAGATAGCAAAAGCACTGGGAATCTCTGGAAAAAATGTATGGAGCAGGTTTGAATGTATTCAACCTATGTATAACTTGGTAAAGCGACAGGCTGAAGTAGAAATATTTCCTATGGCTTTATCAGAAAAGATTGGTGTTATCAGCTATTCTCCGCTAGGAGGTGGACTACTTACAGGTAAATACGGAATTAAAAAAAGACCCAAGCAGGGTCGTCTGATTGAAAATAAAATGTATAAGAAACGTTACGGTGAACCACAAGTATTTGAAATTGCTGAAAAGTTTACCCATTTAGCTAAGAAACAGAATATATCACCGATTAGCCTTGCCATAGCTTGGGTTGCTAGTCATCCAGCTGTTACTGCACCTATTATCGGTGGGCGCAATTCAAATCAGTTGCAAGAATCCCTGAAATCTATCGATATCAAAATGACAACGGAACTTAGGAGTCAAATATCAGCACTGTCTCCCAATCCTCCGACTGCCACCGATCGAAATGAGGAACAAACTAAATACAACTACGGTCAGCGATAGATAAATATTATCATCTCCCTAATGATTATGGATCACCCATATCAGCACATCTTTATTTTTATTCGATAGAGACAGGGAAAAATCAAACAAGCAAAGAATATAATCTTATTGAAGTATTATCAATCTCGGCCACCCGAGGTTTTTTGTTTGTGGAAGGATCTCAGAAAGAAGATCGCTAAAAGAACCTACTTATTAAAACGGATAGTGAATACTCCCTCCACTATATCTTTTCAACTTCTCCCTATAAAAGGAATTGACTATTATTTCTAATACATAAAACCAATACCATAAAGTGCTATTAAAATCATATGGAATAATAAAAGATTATTATAATTGTGTTAGTTTAATTTTACATGTTTAAAAAAAACAAAATCCTACGTCAATGTCATCTGTGGATAAGATCATTTATAGTAAAATAAATTGGTTCATTAAATTGTTTTTTTTACTTATTATTTTTTTTAGCTGTAGTGGTGATAAAAAAGAACCAAATCTTATCTTCTTTTTGGTGGATGACTTAGGTTGGAGAGATGTAGCAATCTATGGTAGCAGTCTTTATGAAACACCAAATATAGATCAATTAGCCAAAGATGGGGTAAGATTTACCCAAGCTTATGCCGCCTGCCATGTTTGTTCTCCTACAAGAGCTAGTATTTTAACAGGTAAATATCCAGCACGGTTACAGCTCACAGATTGGTTGAAGGGTAGGAGAGAATATGATTTTGAAAAGTTAAAAAGTGCAAAGTTTTATCAACATCTTCCTTTTGAAGAGATAACTTTAGCGGAAGAATTAAAATCGAATGGATACAAAACTGCTATATTGGGGAAATGGCATTTAGGAGAGGATGCATCAAGTCCCCTTGGACATGGTTTTGATTTACATATTCCAAAAGGGTGGAATAAGGGTTGGCCTAAAGCAGGATATTATGCACCATTTAAATTTGATGGGATAGAAGACTCTGAAGGTGATTATTTAACCGATCGTTTAACCGACGAAGCATTAAAGTTTATTGATCAAAATAAGAAAGACCCTTTTTTCCTTTATCTCTCTCTTTTTTCTGTTCATGATCCTATTCAGGGAAGAAAAGATTTAGTTGAAAAATATCAGAAAAAATTAAATAAACTATCTTCACCAAATAATCCTGATTTCATACTTGAGGGCAATCCAGATGATCCAACGCCTTTGTCCAAAAGTGAATTAGAAAATTTAATCAAGCTACCATCCCATAAAGAATTTAAAGTTTTGCCACAACGCACAGTGAAAATAAAGCAAAGGCAGGATAATATTCATTTTGCAGCCATGGTAGAAGCAGTGGATGAAAGTCTTGGACGTGTAATAAAAAAACTAAAGGCATTAGAGTTAGATGAAAATACAATCTTAATATTTTTCTCTGATAATGGAGGAATGTCAGGAGCAAATTTTGGTCGTGCATGGCGAGAAATTTCACCAACTAAATTAGATGAAGCTTTTTCTACTTCAAATTTGCCATTGCGAGGTGCAAAGGGCTGGCTCTATGAAGGTGGTATTCGTGTTCCGTTAATTGTGAAATGGCCTGGAAGAGTAGAAAGAGGTATCGTAAGTGACAATCAAGTGATTAGCACCGATTTTTATCCTACTATTTTAGAAATGCTTGGGTTAGAATCTAAATCTTCACAACATGTTGATGGAAAAAGTTTTGTGAGAGCGTTAGAAAATAAGCAATATAATCGAGGTGCGATTTATTGGCATTTTCCCCACTACAGTAATCATGGTATGCAAAGTCCCGGTGGGGCTATTAGGCTGGGAGATTATAAATTAATTGAATATTTTGAAAATAATAGTTTTCAATTATTTAATCTTAAAGAAGATATTGGCGAACAAAATGATTTATCCATATCAGAGCCTGAAAAAGCTGCTGAATTGCTTTCTATGCTACATGAATGGCGGAGAGAGACTTCTGCACAAATGATGAGCGAAAAGTAAATGGTTTTTCTATAATAGATTTACCTTTTTCATAACTTCAGCTTCGGTCACCAGGCGGTTTTTGTTTATAGGAAGATTAGTAGATTCGGATATGGCTCAGAAAAATATCAACTATTTGGGCCTTAATAAAGTTGAGTCCACATAGGGATTAACTAAATTGATGATGGCAAGAGCCAGGGCATAATCGTAATATGCTAACCGATTTTTGGGGTGCATTTTGGGGTGATGGTCAAAAAACAATCACTCGGGAGGCATCTCTACCGTCAATAAGGGCCCATAGCTCAATTGGTTAGAGCAGCAGACTCATAATCTGTTGGTTCGGGGTTCGAGTCCCTGTGGGCCCACTCCTTAATTGAGATAGTTCACGAACAGAAAGCCTCCATTCCTGGGGGCTTTTTCTTTTGGACACCAATAGACACTAATGCACATCTTAACACATAGATATGGGTGCGGATTTGGGTGGAGATTTTTCCTCAGTCAATTATAGCACCACATTCGTGGGGTTTTTTGTTTGTGGTTATTAAATTTTGTGAAATCAATATGGGGTGATATGCATAGAAAACTAAATATTATTATTACAGGAGGAAATCGTGGAATTGGATATGGTTTACTCAAAATACTATCAGTTAAGCACAATGTTATAATAACAGTAAGAGATGATAAAAAAGGTCAAAAAACTATTACTGAATTTCGTAATTCGAAAAATGAAATAAACTATGTAGTGATGGATATAGATAATATTGATTCAGTTAAGAAAGCTGGAGATAATATTGCACAAAAATTCAATAATGTCGATTTGTTAATTAATAATGCGGGTATTCTATTGAATGAATATCAGGTCCCAGCATTAGAAACAACCGAAGATTCTATATTAAAAACTTTCAACACTAATACTCTTGGCGTACTTAAGGTATGTAAATCAATTGTACCGCTAATGGCTAATGGTGGAAGAATAATTAATATATCTAGTGGCATGGGACAGTTAGATGAAATGGGAAGTGGTTCAACAGCATACCGAATATCTAAGACATCTCTGAATGCTTTGACAAAGATACTTTCTAATGAGTTATCAGGGATGGGAATAAAGATAAATACAATTTGTCCAGGTTGGGTACAAACTGATATGGGAGGAGAAAATGCAACTCTTACGATTGAGGAGAGTACAGCTAAAATTGCAGCATTTGCATTAAGAGATAATTTCCCAAATGGTCAATTTCTAAGACATGGTGAATATATTCCTTGGTAAAATATATTAAATAATATCAGGCCCCGGTCACCTTGGTTTTTTTAATCAGAGGTGATTTTATTGAATTTCGATAAGCATTTTCTATCAAATTGTATAATCTATAATTGTAACGATTAATGACAAAATATTAGTAATGTATCAATATAATACAGATCTTATCTGTAATATGATATAGTATTATCTAATTCCTCGACGAAAAAATAAATGTGATATAATTATTTTATTCTTGGTATAATTATTGCTTTAAATCTAATATATCTTATCTTATCGTAAGTTGAAGGGCCTTATGTAACAAAGAAGATATAAATAGAAAAATTCTTTAGACCTGGGAAAAGCTCATGAGTCATAAAAAAACAATGCATTTTAAGAAAAGATTAATAATTGAAGGTTTTACTCTCATCGAACTGATCGTTGTAACTATCATTCTGGGTGTCTTAGCCGTTTTAGCGGTGCCCCGATACATGAGCTCTGTTGAATCTGCAGAAACAGCTACAGAAGACGAAGTGATTTCCAGTATTAAGGATGGCTTGGAAACCTATGCGTTGGACATGCTTGTAAACACCGGACGATCGTACTGGCCATCAAATCCATTTGATGCACTTAAAACAAAACCATCCGGGTATGACGCCACAGACACGGATGATGCAGACACAGATGGTGAATGGACATATAATACAATTAGTAAAAGGATAACACACCAGAGGCAAGATAATAGCCGTTTCTATTGGAGCTATGATGCGGGGTCAGCTGGATCAACCCCAACAGGAGGTAATGTGATGGCTTGGCATAATTATCATTATAATCATGGATACAACCAAAATTTTTTTGGTATTGGTGGTGCAATATATGAAGCGAACACGTCTGCTTTTGCCAATGGTCAATCGATAACAATAACTTCCGCAGGATCTTCTTATAACTATACAATCTCTCATGTTACAGGTGCAAATAATAGTCAGACTGGTAATGAGCAGGATAACGTGCGTTACTTATATATTCTTGATTCAGATGGGACTGGTGCTTTTGGGTGGGAACACGGCTGGACATTTCATATACAAGATTCTTGGTACTTGACAAATACAGCACCTAGCGATAATAATCACGCTGTGGGTAATGGGATTGGAAACAGAACAGTTCTCTAACGAGGTTTTAAACGTCTACAGTTACTTTCTTAATCTAAAGAATAATTATTTTCATACTTTCCGAAAATAAATTCCAATATTGTGAGGGGATCTATGCAATCAGATTTTTCCCATGATATTCTCGAGCATTAATTAACCCATGAATCTTATCAAAATTTTCATGAGTTATTGAACCTGCAACGATTATATTAAATCGTTTACCATATCGATCAATAATATTTTTTAGCCGGGTTTGGCCTTTAATAGCAGTTTTCTCTCCACCGGATGTTAGGATACTGGAAACTCCCTGAATTGTAGATAATCGATCTAATTCATTAAATATTTCTTCTGTTTGATCGATTGCTTTATGAAATGTTATCGCCATCGGATAAGCTATAGATGCTAGTCTTTCTACTTTTTCAATATCAATATTTCCTGTACTATTAAGTACTCCAAATACTACTTCAGTAACATTCAATTTTTTGCATAATTCAATATCCGATTCCATTAATTTAATTTCGTTATGACTATAAATAAAATTTCCTGCTTTTGGACGAATCATTACCTTAACAGGTATGTCCACTGATTCAATAGTATTCTGTATAACATTTATTTCAGGGGTAAGGCCTTCTAGGTCCAAACTTTTGCATAATTCAATTCTATCTGCACCATTTTTTTCAGCATTAACAGCTTGTTCTATTGAATCAACACATAATTCTTTGATTAGTATATTATTTTTCATCTCATAAAAAACCCAAGAATGTGGGGTTTATTTGATAATCAGTGAAAATCCTTGAAAAATATATTCTATACGTCCACCAGATTTAGCATTACCACGTATAGTACCATTCTGAATATTAATTAATGCTTTTCTTAACAAATATAAGGATTGAGGTTCAACAATTGGTCCATTGTGTGCCGGATGCAAAGTTTTAAGATCAGGTACCAGGTCACAAAGAAGTTCAACAGATTGATAATAAGCATCCAAATCTGATTCCGGCGCAAATAACCAAATAGGGCCATCATAATAAATATCTCCAATCCAAAGCAATCCTAGTTCTCGATCGAGAACTGAAATTGCATCGGGTGTATGCCCAGGTGTACTTAATACTTCAAGAATACGCTCACCCAAATCAATTTTATAACCTTCAGTGATGAATTTTTTCACTTTAAAGGATGGGGTATGATATGTTGCAGGATTGATCCCATCAGGGAGAACACCGCATAATGCTTCTTCTGATACTTCTTCCCAAACAAGTTCATTAGAGTATCCTCTAGTATTTTTTCTAGTATAATCTGTATCCATTGCAAGAATAGTACTGAATTCTGCATTTCCGCCAATATGGTCAAAATGTGTATGCGAATTAAGGACTAAAACTGGTAAACTAGTAAGTTCATTTACTACTGCTCTTATTTTACCAATGCCATTTCCCGTATCAAAAAGCAGGGCTTTTTTATTGCCTAAAATCAAATAAGAAATGACCTCTTGCCATTGGTGTGGTTCATATATTGCAAAAACATCATTTTCTAATTTAAAAACCCAAAACCACTTATTTGATACCGTAACTCTCTTAAGATCTGCATAGATATCGCGTGGTAAATCTTGACACCAACTATCTGAAATAATACTGAGCGAATCAATCCCACTCGTCCCCTGTGAGTAAATATTCGCAATGAAAATCAATAATATTCCTACACGGTTCATCATATTACAATCTACCCATCATCCCATAAACAAAAAATGACAGCTATATGGTGATTAATAGGGAAAATAGATCTATTGTAAAATAGATGAAGCCTTATTAAATATTCTTTCAACAACTTTACTATAAGCAACTTCACTAAGATGTAAATCATCTGATGCAACTAAATCAGGTTGTTCTAATCCTAACTTTGAAATATCTGTAATATCTTGAAAATAGACATTCTCTTGTTGACATTTTATAGATGCAAAATCATTATATTGGGAAATCTCATCTGAAACTATTTCTGGAGTCGTATAGTACTGACCAATGGGTGTGAAAGAATAATCTGGTATCGAGATTACTATTACCTTATTACGATCATTCTTTCCTAAATAAATCGCTTTTTCTAAAAGAATAGGGAATTCTTCTTCATAAACAGAAAATGGTATTCTCCGAAATTGATTATTAACACCAATCAATAGTGTAACAAGGTCATAATCATTAGGTGGATTGATATCGACGACTCCATTAATTAGATCAGTGGTTGTCCACCCCGTTTGGGCAATACTTAAAAGAGTCAAATTATTTACCTGTCCTTTATTTAGACTATCCAATAATTGTTTTGGGAAACTGCATGAATCACAAACACCCTCACCTTGAGTGTAGCTATCACCCATTGCTAAGTATTTATATCCCGATATTGGAGATAAATCTTTATCAATGTCTGAGTTAGAACATGAAATAAAGAAAATTGGTATCAGATATATTATAAATCGAAATTTGGATATAACT
>CAZYDX010000097.1:0-1499 GCA_964646455.1 uncultured bacterium
TAAGGGTTCGGCTAGAGGGTTCTATGAAAAATCCAAGCACGCTAAATGAGATGGTAGATCTGCAGAAGATGCTCGAAAATAATAAAAAAGTTACAACCAGTTATTCTATTGCTGATGTAGTCAAGCAGATGCACCGCGTTATAATGGATGATGACCCAGAATTTGAATCAGTCCCGGAAGAGCAGAACAAGGTAAACAATCTGTTCTCAATGTACTCGATGTCGGGTGACCCCGAAGATTTTTCTACCATGGTAGACTATGAATATAGTGTCGGGTTAGTTACCGCCTTAAGCAGGGTGATGTCTACAGATGAGATTATATCAATCGTAGAAAAAATAGAAAAATATGTCTCAAACTTAAAAAGTATAGAAAGTGGCTCTGTGACTGGCATGGCGGTAGTCATCCGTGATCTTGTATATCTTGTTGTTCAGTCTTCTGTGATTAGTATTGTAATGTCGGTTATACTTATAGGTCTGATAACGTCCATATTTTTTAAGCGAATTCTATGGGGAGTGATGGCTGTTATACCTCTATCAGTGGCCGTAGTTATTAATTTTGGGTTTATGGGGCTTGCTGGGATACACCTCAGTCACGTTACAGCGCTATTAGCATCAGTGATAATAGGGGTAGGTGTAGATTTTGCGATACACTATATCTCTCAATACATACGTTTATCTAAAATCTCAGAGAAAGATGATTTGACCAATAATGTTATTGAAGATGTTGGCTATCCAATCATTCTGGACTCGGCCTCAAATATGTCTTTTGGTGCTTTATTGTTTTCAACCTTTATCCCAGTTCAATACATGGGAGGGTTGATGGTTTTTGCAATGATATCAACCTCAATAGGGACTCTAACATTTTTAGCTGCTACCGCTGAAATATTAAAAAACAATCTTATTAACAGGGAAAGCTAATGACATGAAAAATAAATTAATGATAATAATTAGTCTGTCCATTTTATCTGCACAATCTGGTTATGAGATCGCTAAAAAACTTGATGAAAAGCATACGCCAAAAAATATGGTTAGTAAAACCTCTATGGTACTCACAAACTCAAAAGGGAAAACACGTAACAGCGTAATGCTATCAAAGACGATGGATGACAGCAGACTACAGCTCATTTGGTTTATAGAGCCTAAGGATGATAGAGGCGTATCTTTTTTAAAAATAGAGCACGATGATCGTGATGATGAGATGAGGATTTGGCTTCCTGCATTCAAGAGAGTTCGACGAATATCTGCCAGTAAAAAAGGAGACTCTTTTAGGGGCTCTGATCTCAGCTATGAAGATATGACCAGTAGATCCTTGGTTGAGAATGATTATAAAAGACTAGACGATGAGACAGTTAATGGGCGCGAGTGTTTTGTGATTGAGGTTACGCCAGATGCTTCTCTTAGATCTTCATACTCAAAGCACAAAGCTTGGATCGTTAAAGATGATATATATATTATAAAAGAAGAGTCTTACGATAAGAGAGGCAAGCTTAAAAAAGAGAA
>CAZYDX010000097.1:1599-8110 GCA_964646455.1 uncultured bacterium
CCAATCATATCCCATATCTCAAACGGGCCAAATTTCCAACCAAAGCCCCATTTCATTGCGTTATCTATATCCTTATATGAGTCTGATATCTCTGGTATACGGTTTGCACAGTAGAGGAGCATCCTAGATAAAATTTCCCAGAAAAATTCTCCATATTTTGGGTCTAAGTTAATTAAAGCGTTTATCTGCTGACCAATATCGCCATTTTGAATATGATTATCATCTAATCCTAATTCGATTTTTCCAATTGGTCTGTACTTATTGCTATCTAGATCTAGAACTAATATATCTCCGTTGTCATCCTTTTTATAGAAACCAGATTTTGTTTTTTGACCAAGGTTACCCTTTTCAATGAGAATTTCCATCGCTTCTGGTATTTTAAACATTTCTATAGATTCATCTTGTTTTGATTTTTGATAGGTTGTCCTTGCCACATTTTTTAGTACATCAAGGCCTATTATATCGGCTGTTCTGAATGTTGCACTCTTAGGCCTGCCGCATATAGGGCCCGTCAGCGTATCAACAGTTTCAATATTTACACCCATTTCCATTGCAATATTTATTGTAGACATAATGCCAAACACGCCCACACGATTTCCAATAAAATTCGGGGTGTCTTTGGCTGGGACGATTCCTTTACCTAATACATTTTTTCCGAAATCAGATATTGTATTGTAGGTATCTATCGATGTCTTACCACCATTTACCAGCTCTAATAAATGCATATATCTGGGTGGATTGAAAAAATGGGAAACCATAAACCTGCTTTTTAAGTCTAAAGAAAAATTTTGTGCTAATTCTTCGAGGGTTATACCGGATGTATTTGTGGTTAAAATAGCAGAGTCCTTTAGAAAAGGTAATAGCCTTTCATATACTTTTAGTTTTATATCAAGGTTTTCAGCTACTGCTTCCAATACCCAATCTGCTTTTGAGATCTTTTCAATATCAGAATCATAACTACAAGGTATAATGAGATCTATATTCTCAGGTTTTTCAAGAGGAGCAGGTTTTAGAGTGTTTAAACTGTCTCTACCATTAGATGCTAGCTCAATCGATATATCAAATAAATATATTTTAATTCCTTTATTCGCAAATAGCCCGGATAATTGAGCTCCCATTACGCCAGCGCCTAAGACTGCGACGCGCTTCACTTTTGAATTTTTATCCATCTAGAATTTTATTTGAGAGATAGTAAGGTTTTATGGCTTAAGCTGGCCAAGTCTTCGATATTTTTCCTGATATTTTTTATAGAGCATTTTCTGGCGATCGTTAAGGTCTACCTCTCGACCTTGAATAAAGGCCATTAATATTTTGGGGGACATTTCCATTGGAGCTTTATCAGATATGAAAAAAGTAGCGTCTTTGCCAACGTCAAGGGATCCAACAAACTCATCAATATTTAGGATCTCTGCAGCGCTAAGGGTAATAGACCTTAATGCCTCTGGCTTTGTTAGTCCGTATGCAGCTGCTCTCATTGCCTCATTTGGTAGGTTCCGTACATTACCATCGTGCGGATAACCGATTCTAGTGTTTAGGCAGAATTGTACACCGCCTTCTTTTAATAGATATGGTGTTTTGTATGGTAGATGAACTTGCTCGAATCTACGCATTGGGACTTTTTCAACTTTATCTAGTATGACAGGGATATTATTTTTAACTAAGAGGTCTGTCATACGCCAGCTGTCAATGCCTCCAACGATTATAATCTTAAGATCATTTTCTCTAGCCCAGTCAACTGCTGAATTGATTTGTCTTGCCTCATTTGCGTGAACAAAGATACTCTTTTTCTCTATTACATATGGTATCATAGACTCTAACCTTAGATCAGCCTTTTGTCTCTCATCTGCCATTCGACTTCTTTGTTTTATGCGTTTAAAATACGCGCGAACATTGCGAATCATATCATCGAGCTCGCGTATTGAAGCTTGGATCTCTTCACGCTGTTGTTTTTCTGACTTTTTTATCGTTTTACTATAATTAATTGTCATTGACGGCCAATTTATATGTAGCCCCGATGGATGTTTCAGGGTTGCCTGTTCCCAGGTCCAACCATCGAGCATCATAACAGATGACTGTCCAGAAATACGACCTCCAGCTGGGACCGAATTCGCGATCAAGACTCCGTTTGATCTGGTCACTGGGATTAACTCTGAGTCAGGGTTATAACTCACGTTTGCTTTTACATTTGGATTAATTGAGCCTCGCTCTGCATAGTCAACAGACTGGCGTACTAGTCCTATCTCAACAAGCCCGATCCTCGTAATTGGGGCTATATAACTAGGAATAATATGTTTACCAAAGACATCATACACATCTGTCCCAGGGGAGGCCATTATATTTTTTTCGATTCTAACAATCTTACCTTTTGAAAAAAGGATATCGTAACCATCAAGCACCTCTGTAGATACCGTGTGAAGTATACCTCCCTTAAGCAGAATAGGCCTTTTTTGTATTTGTCCTGGTATTTGATCGTTTGAGAGGCCAATACAAACAAGTAAAAAAGCTGATATTATTTTATTCATGTTTGTATAACCCTGTTTCATCTATACTATCACAATGATAATATGTATCATATTTTGATGATTTGTTTTTATTGCTAGATCCGCTAGTGTTTTTCCCAGGTGTAGAAAGAATCTTTTGAATTATATTTTTACGGAGTTCAATATCTCTCTGCTCAAGAAGAGTATTATCTTTTTTTGAATAGTACCTGACACCATCAATCCACGTTTCTTCTACATGGCTATAGATGGACAGAGGTTCTCCATCCCAGATCACAAAATCTGCATCCTTTTTTGGCTCTAGTGAGCCAACATATTGATCTATTTTTAACTGCTTCGCTGGATTAATAGTAACAAACTTTAGAGCCTCATTAGGATCAAGACCACCATATTGCACAGCCTTTGCCGCTTCAGTATTTAGCCTTCTTGCTAGTTCATTATCATCTGAATTAAATGATACAAGGACATTATTTTTTGTCATTAGGGTACCGTTATATGGTATTGCATCTATTACCTCAAACTTATACTGCCACCAGTCAGAAAATGTTGATGCTCCTGCTCCATGCTCAGCGAGCCTATCTGCGACTTTATAGCCCTCGAGAACATGTTGGAAAGTTGCAATCTTAAAGCCAAAGTCTTCCGCAACCCTTGTTAGCATTAGGATTTCATCTTGACGATAAGAGTGACAGTGTACAAGTCTTTTACCCTCAAGGATTTCTACTAGTGCATCAAGCTCAAGATCTTTTCTTGGAGGTATCTTAGTTCTTTGATATTTTGAATTTCTATAATAGTTGTCATTGTCATGTTTATAGTCCAAAGCTGATCGGAATGCATCACGTATTACTTGCTCAATGCCCATACGTGTCTGAGGATAACGATTAGTTCCACTCCAGTTTGCTTGTTTCACATTCTCTCCTAAAGCAAACTTTATACCTTGTGGGGCATTTTCAAATAGTAGACCATTGGAGCCTTTACCCCACCGTAGTTTTATTACAGCGTTTTGACCTCCAATGGGATTTGCAGATCCATGGAGAACATTGGCCGTGGTTAATCCACCCCCTAATTGTCGGTATATATTGATATCATCAGAATCTATAACATCTCTCATTCGAACTTCTGCCGTGATATACTGTGTGCCTTCATTTATGGAGCTAGCGGCTGAGTGACTGTGACAATCAATCAGGCCAGGAGTAACATGCTTTCCTGCACCTTCGATGACAATAGCACTCCCTTGAGGCACAGTTATATCAGGGGCTACTTGTTCGATTTTACCATCAATAAATAGTATGTCCCACTCAGCTAGGGTCCCTTTAGGGCCACAGGTCCAGAGTGTGGCATCATTGATCAGAATGGCATTTGGCTTAGGGTGCTCTTTTAGTAAGCCGTATGCACCTTCGGGATAAAATACAGATAGGTCGCTAAATTTTTCAATAGCTCGAGCAGCCTTAGTTTCTGCTTTTTTTCTGTCAGCTTGGAATGAAAGAGAACTCTGCAAACGATTTTTTACTGTACCAATTATTTGATTGTCTGATAGTTTACCACTAAAGGAAAAAGTACCCTTCAGGCCTAGCTTAGTTCCGTCAATAGTAAAAGATATGGATGATTCAAAAATATCAAGGTTGTAGACATCTACAGATTTGGTTTTTATAGAGATTGTACCTTTAAAAAAATCTTTTTGGGTAAAACCTGGAATCAGACTTTGGTTTTCAACATCCTGCTTTTTTAATAGGTTTTCAATCTTAAGATCATATGCGCTGCCGCTATATTTTAGAGACCAGGTTCCTAAAAATGATGGAGTCTTTTTAGCTGCAATATAGTGTTCATCTCCTTCGATCCATACACTGACGACTCTTGAGTCTGGATCAAAATATTCCCCATCGACTATTACAAGATTTGCATCGTAGCCTGGAGCTATTTTGCCCAGTGATTTTTGCATTCCAAGTGCTTCTGCCGGTTGTGTTGTTAGTGCAGCTAAAACTATATCTTCGCTAAGTCCTCTATCGATAATCTTTTGCATGTTCTTCCGAAACTGAGATTTCTTTTTTAGGTTATGGCTTGTAATCGAGAAGTTATGTTCAGCATCATTTAGATAAATTAAATTGTCAGGAGCCATATCCCAGTGTTTCAATTGTTCAGTTGAATATTGAAGGTCACTCATTGGCTTTACAACCTGAGGTTTAGTAGGGAAGTCAAGTGGCATTATAAAAAATGGTTTTCTTTCTGAATAGTATTTTAATCTTCTGTATTCGTACCCACTTCCTAATATCCATGTGGTCAAGTTAAACTCGTTGGCAATATTCATCGCTTTTTCTGAATAATTTTCATTTGCTGTAACAAAAATAAATGGCTTATTTAATGTTCGTGACATCCCAAGACCTTCCAGGGAGATATTTGAGGAAAGTGGTTCATTCTCAGCAGGATATTTCTCGAAAATCTCCTGGGCTTTTAGATACCATTCAGAGTCATAGAAAGTCTGACGGATATGCGCTATGACACCTAGAAGTGACCTTGGGTATGTTCGTTTACCTTTTGCTCTATACCTAAAATCAATTACCTGTGCCACAGATGATTTTATTGGTACTGGTTTATCTTTTAGGTTTATTATTCCTGTCTGACCTCTGAAAATTCCTTGTTGTGGTGCTAAGTGCGCGTTCGTAAAACCAAGAGAACGAAGCTCCTTTATATATTTTTTCTTTATGCTGAGATTATCAACAGATCTGTACTCAGGTCTAACCTTATTATCCCAGTGTTTTCTAGTACTCTTAGATTTTTCATTTATGGATTCTGATTCAAGCCAACTTTCAATAAAACCAGCATAAACATGTGCGCCTTTTAGATCAATTTCATATGCGTCCTTTGGAGTCTTTATGTATCGGCCGACAGCCTCAATTTTGCCATTTCGAATTGTTATAGAACCGTTTTTAATAAAGTCACCTGGAGAGGTATGTATCATCGCGTTCATTAGCGTCCATACTCTTGGTGGATTTTCATGCAAATTTTCTATTGGCTCAGTCTGAGCGATCAAGAGCATTGGGAAAATTATGATTAGGAAATTTTTCAACATCTAAAAATTTGGTCCTTTTAGTTTATACTCTTCAATGTATTTTACTATGTAGTCAAAGGCATCGTCTACATTATCTGAAATATGGAAAAGGTCTAAATCTTCTTCAGATATTGTACCACATTCAACTAGGTAATCCCAGTTTACAACGGAGTTCCAAAACTTAGAGCCATAGAGCACTATCGGTAGCCGTTTTTTTATCTTTTTTGTTTGAATAAGCGTCAGAAGCTCCATTACCTCATCAAGTGTACCAAAACCGCCCGGCCAGACCACCAAAGCTTTAGCAAGATAAATAAACCAAAATTTTCTCATAAAGAAATAATGAAATTTTAGATCTAAATCTTTTGATATAAATTGATTGCTTGTTGCCTCAAATGGTAATGAAATGGTTAGGCCCATCGAAATGCCATTTGCTTCTTTAGCTCCTCGATTTGCGGCTTCCATTATTCCGCCGCCACCTCCTGAGGTAATGATATAGCGTGATTTTTTACTTTTTAGGTTTTTGCTCCATTTTGTTAGCTTGTATGCTAGCTGTCTAGCTTCTTCATAGTATTTACTAATTTCAAAATTCTGTTTCGCACGAAACTTTTCTTTATTAGATGCAGAGGGGGTTAATTGTTTTAGATAGGCATCAGCTTTATCTCTGGATTTGATTCTTGCTGAGCCAAAAAAGACTATAGTATCGTAGATCTTATTCTTTTTTATTTTTTTTAAGGGTCCGTAGTATTCTGATAGAATCCGGATAGACCTTCCCTGCGGACTTCCTAAAAAATCTTCATTATAGTAAAATCTATTTTTTTTATTTTCTTTTGCCATGATTTAACCTCGGACCAGGCAGGCTAGAAGTTAAAACAATTTTTTTTGATGCCAATATCTAAAGTCAAAAACTAATTTTGATAAAAAAAATGAAAATTTCATATTAGTCTGCTTGTATAATGGATTTTATATATCT
>CAZYDX010000098.1:0-8020 GCA_964646455.1 uncultured bacterium
CGCGACCTCCGGCTTGACAGGCCGGCGTTCTAACCAACTGAACTACGATCCCTAAATCTTACTATGAATAATTATTCTTTTTCTTTATAAAGCAAAGAAGCAGGAATTAGTATTAGATATCCAATCAATAATATTACAGGTGAGAGAGACAAGCTTTGAAAACTATTTGTTTCTCCAGTTACCATGATTATATATCCTAGAATAATCATTATTATTCCACAAATAAATAGAATATAATTTATTTTTGTATACGACCAGGTATCAAATAGATTATCTGACTCATCTTTTCCGTTATGAAATAATTTACTCATAGAGGGCAAAATTACTATTCATCAGATACCATCCAAAGTCATTTTTCAGGTTAAAATTATAAAATTCAATCTAAATTGACACTCACATCCTAAAATACATAAATTCACCCCCTTTAAATGAAGGTTGGAAGAAGAACAAAATTAATAATTACCAATTTAATATTTACTGGTCTCATACTATTTACAACTTTATTACTGACTATTTATTATTGGCCACAGAATAATATGAGGAAAAATGTAAAACTGACAATTAAAAAGGGTGAATCCTTGACTATTATATCAAATAATCTTATGAAAAAGGGTGTTATAACGAATAAAAGTATATTTGAATTAATTGCGAAAATAAGAGGCTTAGACACATCCATACCAATTGGGACATTTAATTTGAAAAATGTAAATGTAAATAAAGATATTATTGATTATTTAGTTTTTGGTGTTCCAGAAAGAAAGAAAATCACAATTTTAGAAGGTTGGAATAGTAAACAGATTGCTAAACATCTATCAAATGAGATGGGTTTAGACTATAATAATATTATAAAAACTATAAATGATAAAGGTTTTATTAATAGTCTGAAAATTCAATCTGAGAGTCTCGAAGGATATTTGTATCCTGACACCTATTATTTTTATGAGGGTGTTGATGAGATTTCTGTTATTAAAAGACTTGTTAGAGAGTATCAGGTTTTTTGGACTGAATCAAATATAGCTATGGCAAAAAAAATGAATTTCTCTCAGCATGAGATATTGACGTTAGCGTCAATTATCGAAGGTGAAGCTATTTATGATTCAGAAAGGCCTATTATTTCTGCTGTTTACCATAACCGTTTACAAATGGGTATGAAACTCCAGGCGGACCCCACAGTTCAATATGTTATTGAAGATGGTCCTCGTAGACTTCTTAATAAAGATTTGAGAATTAAGTCACCTTATAATACTTATTTATATAAAGGGTTGCCCCCTGGGCCAATTAATTCTCCGGGTTTCATGTCACTATATGCAGCATTATATCCACAAGAAAATGATTTCTTATACTTTGTTGCAAAGGGAGATGGATATCATACTTTTTCTAAAAATGAAAAAGAACATGAACGTGCTAAAAGAGCCTTTCAAAGAGTCCGCAAGAAAGTGAAGAGAGAAAAAGAGGGGTCATGAGTATAAAACAACTTAATTCAACTCAAAAATCTGCTGTTGAAGCAATAGATGGTCCTGTTCTTATTTTCGCAGGTGCTGGAAGTGGAAAGACTCGAGTATTAACGCATAAATTATTTTATCTAGTAAATGAGGGCCTTTTCAAGCCTGAAGAAATATTGGCTGTAACCTTTACCAATAAAGCTGCCAAAGAAATGAAAGATAGAGTTATGAAGCTATTAAAAACCGATCAGCTTCCTATATCGGTTGGAACATTTCATTCTATATGTGCCAGAATACTAAGAGAGGATATTAAATGTCTTGGTTTTAGTAATCACTTTGCAATTTATGACGTAAAAGATCAGCTTGATCTAATAAAAGTATTATTTGAGGAAAATGAGATATCTAAAAATTTGATTACTCCAAACCAACTTAGAAATCAAATCAGTTTGTTTAAAAATAAAATAATCAATCCTGAAACTGTAGAAAGAAAATCTAGAACTGTGCTTGAAAAGACAGTAGCAGAAATATATATGAAATACCAAAAAGCTCTTAAGTTAAATGATGCGCTGGATTTTGATGATTTATTAACATTTCCGCTTCAGGTTTTTGATAAAAAGCCTGCTATTTTGAAAAAATATCAAAAAAGATGGAAATATATTTTAGTTGATGAATACCAGGATACTAACCGTGCACAATTTCAATTTCTAACAAATTTGGCTAAAGAGCATGAAAATATTTGTGTAGTAGGTGATGATGATCAGTCAATTTATGGCTGGCGTGGAGCAGAAGTATCAAATATCCTTGATTTTGAAAAAACTTTTTCTAGTTGTAGGATTTTTACACTTGAAAAAAATTATCGATCAACCCAAGAAATATTAAATGCAGCAACTGCTGTTGTTATAAATAATGATAAAAGAGCAAATAAAAACCTTGTAGCTGATAATGGCTCAGGTGAATTGCTAGGATTAATCGAAACAAATGATGAGCAAGAAGAGGCAAGTGCAATTATTTCATCAATTGAAAAAGAAATAAAATTAAATAAAAGAACATTTAATAAATTTTCTGTTTTATACAGGACAAATGCCCAATCTAGGGCTCTTGAAGAAAGTTTTATTAGACAGGGAATACCCTATAATATTATTGGTAGCGTACGTTTTTATGAAAGAAAAGAAGTAAAAAATGTATTGGCCTATCTTAGACTAGTAGTTAATCTTAAAGATACAATTTCTTTAAGGAGAATAATTAATTTCCCAGCCAGAGGTATAGGTGCAAAGACAATTGATAAATGTGTTCAGCAAGCAGAAAAAGATAAAATTGAATTTATTGATGTTCTAAAAAATCCTACCAAAATGGAAATAAGAGGTAAGCAGGCGGATTCACTATTTAAATTTTATAATATTATAATTAAATATAATGATCTATTAGATAAACTAAGTGCCAGCGAATTAGTCAGTAGTTTAGTCGAAGAGATAGGCATTTTATCATATTTTAAAACATCAAAAGATCCTGATGCTAAAGATCGTTTTGATAATATAGCAGAGTTATTAACAAGCATAGAAGAATTTTCTATTAGAGAACCTGATGCAAGTCTAAGCAGGTTCCTGGAAGATGTTTCATTACAAACTGATATTGATCATTGGAATGATTCAGATAACAGAGTGACAATGATGACTGTTCATTCTTCGAAGGGTTTAGAATTTCCTGTCGTTTTTGTGGTTGGGTTGGATGAAGGTCTTTTCCCGTTATATAATTCTTTGGAGAATAAAAAAGAATTAGAAGAGGAACGGAGGCTTTTTTACGTGGCACTGACTAGAGCACAAGAGCGTGTTTATCTATTATATGCTACTAATAGGAGGCGGATGGGAGCCGAAAATGTGAATGGCTTACCAAGTAGGTTTATTAATGAAATACCTGAAGACTCTTTAGAAAAAATTAGTTTTAGGTCTGCCGTGACAAGAAAATTTGTAACTGGAAAACGTAAAAAAGATGGTCTAACTCAAATGGTTAGAACTGTTACAGATTTTGATGATTTTCAAGTTGGTGATTTTGTTGAACATTCAATATTTGGGGCTGGCAAGATAATGGCTTTGAGTGGCACAGGGGAAAATCAAAGAGTTGGTGTTGTTTTCAATGATGGGACAAGAAAAAAATTAATAGTAAAATTTGCAAATTTGAAAAAAATATAATTCTAGATTTTAATCTATTATATTTATTTATTTCTGTTATTTTTTATAAGCACTAATAATAAAAAATGAGTCATATTGATAAATTAAAAAATGTTCTTAAAAGTGAAAAGCTTAGATATACACAGCAAAGACAAATTATTTGGGATGAAATGAGGTCTTCAGTTGAACATAGAGATGCAGAAGAAATATACCTCGAAATAAAAAAGAAAAACAAAGTAAAAGTATCAAGAGCAACCGTATATAGAACTATTGACGTATTAGTAAAAAACAATTTGGTTAGGAAAATGGAGCTTGGTGATGGTCGGGCTCTATATGAACATAAATTTGATGAAGAACATCACGATCACATGATTTGTGTTGAAACAGGCAAGATCACAGAATTTTATAATGAAAAACTTGAAAAGCTTCAAGAGAAAATTGTAAAAGAGCATGGATATAAGCTTGTTAGGCACGTGCATCAGCTATTTGTGAAGCCAATAAAGAAATAAAAAAGTTATCTAACTAAAAATATTTTTTACCATTTTTATGTTCTCAGGACGCTTGCTATTTATTTTTTCATAACCCATTGAATAGTATAGTTCTTTAGCTACTTTATTTTTTTTCACTACATTGAGTGTTATTTTTTTAATATTATCATCATCATTGAGAATCTCCTCTGCATACAAGATTAATTTTTTTGCATACCCCTTTCTTAATTGATTTTGATCAATAATTAGATGAAATAAATGTGCTGAATTTTGGTTTTTTTTATATTTAATACTTAGATGCCCAACAATCCAGTTCTCTACTTTTATTATTATTGTTTCAACATTTTTTTCTTTATATGATAAAGAAATCCATTTTTTTAGGTTAAAGGGATAAGTTATTCTAGGATCGGTGAAATGAAGTATTTTTGGGTCTGACAACCAATTAGATAAACAAGCATTAAGAATTCTAATATCTTCTTTTTTATAATAGGTTATCGTTGAAATAGATATTTTTGGTTTTTTCATTTATTCAATTGCATTAATTATAAATTCTTTTCTTCCTAATCTTATTATTTTATTTTAGATATATTTTACATATATGATAAGAATTTTTATTTTTCTTTTGGTTAGTATAGTTTTCGCGCAAAATAAATTAAACATGCCATACGATTATTCTAAACATCAAGGCTATATAATAAATAATGGTAATATAGTTTGGAATGATGATTGGCAGTCAGGGCATTTTTTCTTTGATGGGACTTTTTCTAATTACCCTTCTACCTTTGGTCCGTATATTGAATCTAACTATTTTAATCCAACTGTAGATACAACGATGTCCGATTCAAACCAGACTTCATCCTATTTCGATTATATACAAGGTGATTATTATTTGGACAATCTAGATATTGGAATAAAATACTCAAATGATAATAAGCTAGCAACCTTACATGCTTTTAAAAAAAGATATGCTGGTGCATATAATCAATATACAATTTTGCCAGGTCCACCAAATCCTATCCATTATACATATTTAGGTACGTATAGCTTAACAGGATATAAGGACAAACTTGATTTATCTATCGGTAACTTTAATTCAGATTTTGGTTTGTTAGATAGTTTGGGTACTGCATTTATTGATTCTAGGATAACATCTTCTAATATCTCATACAAGAGAGACTATGATAGTACTTATTTTACAATTAAGGCGCATAATTTTTTACAACGCTATAGTAGTCAACATTCAGAATTTTCTATAAACGGGGTAAGGTATCTGACCAGAACCAAATTTATAGGCTCAATTGTTTTTATTAGAAAACATAATTATAATTTTTCAATTATTGCAGATATAAATAAAAGATCATTCCGAGCAGACTCATTTAAGTCTATTGGTTGGGGCTCCTTGAAAATTGGCATTAACCATAAAAATTATCTATTTAACCTTGGAGGAATTAGTATAGGGAATAATGAAAATATTATTGCCGAGGGTATAGTAAAATACTCAAAAGATCCTTTTATTGTTAAATCAGGCTTTAGCCGTTATTATAAGCCATCACATATTAGCCTGTTAGACTCAGTATCTTTTGAGTCAAGAGATCAGTTAATGTTTAATGGGGAATGGTCATTAAACAGAATAAATGTTGGGACTCATATATTTTTTAATAGTGTAGAAAGAAATATTAGAAATTCACAGTTTAATACTGTGTTTTTGGCAGATAATTCATCCAACGTTTGGTTTTATGGATTTATAAAGTATCAGGTTTTTGGTAATCTTTTATTAGAGCTTGGTTATAATAAAATGAATTCGAATGATTATATCACTGATGGCATTGATGAGAGGATTAATATAAAATTAAATAATCATTTTAAATTATTTTCACAAGCAATGACAGTCTATACATCACTCTCAGTTAGTGGGTTTTTAGGAAGAGAAAATGACTATGTTTTACATCCGATTGATCAATATCCCATAAAAATAGATTCGGATAATCTATTAAATGATATCTGGCTGATTAATTTTTCTATTTCATTTAGAGTAAAAAGTTTACAGGTTAAATATGAAATGAATAATTTGACAAATATTATATATGATTATTTAAGAAGTAATGAGCAGGATAATAGTGTCCAGTTTAATCCTTATTTCCCTAGCATGAGGAGACTAGCTTTACTATCCATTAAATGGGATTTTATAGATTAATTAGGGGCTCCCCAAATCGCGTAATCGCCAGGAGATGCTCCGACTTCAAATAAGGTAAAACTTTCATTTTTATCACTTTTGAAATAAACGCTATCTGGTGATTGGTAATCATTTGTTACTCCGAATAATATCTGATTATTTATAACATCAGAGGAATATAGATTTGGATTATAGTATGAATCTTTACTTGAGTAGTCTCCTATTCTTGACGCTATACTAATACTTAAATCATTTTGATCTATTGGGGCTATGCCACCAAGACTTGTTCTATAAATTTGATTATCATAAACCATTACATTGCCACCACAGACTATTCCTTCACCATATTCTTTTTTTGTGATTTTATTTGTTAGAAGATTGATCTGAGTCATCCCAAAATATGTTTGATACCAATCTTCACTATAATATGTCCGAGATATCCAGAGGTTGTTATTATGAATAACAATCTGTTGAGGACCTTTACCCGTTTCATAAATTTCTATAATCTCGTTTGTTTCTGGATCAATTTTAATTACGTTGGATCCATTACCTTGATCATTGAGTGTTTTGTGAGGCACACTTGCGTATAAAAAAGTACCATCGGTTGTGATATCTTCGGGTAAACCTTCTACGGATATCTGATCTGTAATCGCATAAGTAATAAGATTAAGAATTTTTATGTCTTTGGAGTTCCAGTTTGTGAAATATAGTTTTTTATTAAAAATAACCATTTTACGCGGGCTAGAGTTCTGTGTTGAGATTGTTATACCTGGTAGCCTAAGACCAGATTTAGAAATAGAATATCTTTTTATCTCACTACTACCGTTAACAATGACAAATAGATGGTTTTCATGAATTAAAATGGATTGAACTACATCTCCAATATCTAATATTTCTTGAATTTTTTGGTGATTATTAAAAACAGATATAGATCCATTCCCTTGACCATAATTGCCTTCGCTGGCAACAAATAAAAGGTTTATCTCATTATCATCTGGGGGGCTATTATTTTCGTTTTCGCAGCCTAATGAAATAAATAATAAGCTGAAAAAGACACTAGATAGTGTCAACGAAGGTTTTGTTGAATTGAGTATGAAAAATAATTTATTGATATATTTCATGACTTTTCTCCCGAAAGTAGTAATTGGTTAGGATTCTAATTAATAAGGTTTTCTGACTTATGTAGTGTCAACATTGTTTACCTTCTCTTCATATACGAAAATGGTTATTATTAAACAAGTATTCTACAAATACAGTAGCGGGGACTGTGCCTGATTCTAACGGGCTTCCCTTTTTCAAAAAGAATATTAATTATATGATAATTTACGTAACAATATTTCATAAATAAAATATTGCATATCATAATTTATTTTATTAGTTAATTTTTTGTGAATTAATAAATGACTAATTTTAGTCAAATGACTATATATGATAATCAATTTGTAATTAGGGCTTTAGTAGCTCCCGGCTATTCAAAGCCGAGTTTCACCTCATCAAAAACAACTGAGGCGATCTGTGGTGAAACTGTTAGAGTTATTGATAGAGAGAATGATTGGTTATTTATTAAACAGGATGATGGTTATGAAAGCTGGATAAAAGACTTTTATGGTACTTTTGAAAAAATGCCATTTAAATCACAATTCATGGTTTTAGAGAAAAATCCTTTTCCTTTTGGAACTAGATTAATTTATAAAAATGATAAATATATTACAGTTAATGGTGAAGAATATAAATTCAAAAAGAAACCAGCAA
>CAZYDX010000099.1:0-7994 GCA_964646455.1 uncultured bacterium
ACCTGGTGGTGGCGGCGGTGGCGGTGGCACTGAAGGTGATAAGATTGAAAACCCGTTTATCGTAACTGGGTTACCTTTTTCAACAACTGGTACTACGGTAGGATTTGAAGATGACTATGATGAGGTATGTCCTTATACTGGTTCATTGTCTCCAGACGTGGTTTATATGATGACCAGCTCAGGAGCTACATATGATATTACACTTTGTGATGATTCTGCTTATGATACAAAATTATATGTCTATGATGTAGATCAAAATTTAGCTGCGGGAGGTACTGCTTGTAATGATGACGATTGTACCACTGCTAATGGACAAAACTGGGTTTCTCAATTGTTAGGTCTTAATCTAGAGGCTGGACTTTATTATATAGTAATTGATGGTTATGGTAGTGACGAGGGATCATATACCCTTGATATAAGTTTATCTACTCAGCAGAGTGTTAATCCTATTTCAAATGAAGACCAGCCAAGGGTTGAATATGATTTTCTTGGATATAATATTTACGTTGGAGATTCTCTTGTGAATAATGAAATAGCAGAGTTTTCTAGTTATACTGTTACTGGTATACAAAATGAGGTGACCTATACTTTTGGAGTTGCGGCTGTGTATGATGGGCCTGTTGGTGGGGACAATTATGAGAGTGATACAATTACCGTTGAGGATGCTTCGCAGTATCTATTTGGTGATGTAAGCGGTTATATATATGATCCTAATAATGCGCCACTAGATAGTGTTGCTGTTACTGCGAGTGGTGCTTCTGATACAACAGGTGCAGATGGTGCGTACACCCTTTGGAACCTTGATGTTGGTACACATACTGTCCAAGCCTCTAGGACAGGGTTTTATACAAATACCGCAGAGGTAAGTGTCCTAGCTCAGGCTGCTCCGACTGTACAAGATATTGTATTATCCCCTGATATGCCTTCTCCTGTTGCTCTTGCTGCTGTTCCTGGCGATGAAAAAGTTTATCTTTCTTGGAGAACACCTGGTACAGTTGCTGAGTATGACATTGCCTATTATGATGATGTTTTTGAGGGTCAGATTGGCTGTGGTGCCGGCGGATGTGCATTTGGTGTTAGGTTTACTCCTGCAAATTACCCTGCTACTTTACAAGATATCGTAATTAGCATCCAGGGAAGCTACTATGGTGGAGGAACGGCTTCTACTGCATCTGTCGAAGCATATTTAGACCCATCAGGCTCTGCTGCTGGACCTGTTGGAGACCCAATAATGATTTCAGCTTCATTTGATCTAAGCAGTGAGCCGGAGGTTTTAACACAATTCTCTATTGATGTTGTCGATTTAGGTATAGAGGTTAATAGTGGTGATGTTTACATTGTTATTAACGATGGTGGCGGATTCCTTTCATTGGCGGATGATCTAGAACCAGTTTCGCCAGAATGGTTTGACCGTAACTGGGTAACAACTGGTGCAGCTTGGAATACAATTGCAGATGAGTATTATGGTCTGGCAGGTGATTTTGGAATTCTTGCTGGTTTTCTTGGTGCTCCTGGGACAGATGCTGCTTATGCTGTTGCAGCCACACCAGGGATAGATGCTGATGAACCAAATCTAAATTATGGAAGGCTCTCAAATTATACTAATGAGACGTTAATACAAGGTAATGGCACAGAAAGTGATTTTATTTTATCTAATCTTTATATTCCAAGGCCTGTTCCAAGTTTATGGCGTAATGCCACTAGGGATGATAGCCTTGAGATTTATAATATATATCAGGTGGCGGATGATGCTACTACAACGTTAGTGGCTACTACTACAGACACGCTAGATACCATCACTGTTAGTGCAAACTATATTAACTATTGTTATCATGTGAAAGCTCAGTGGAACACTGGAGACCCTTCAACAGGAGGGTACGGAGTGCTAGAGTCAAGACCGTCAAACACCGCTTGTGCAATACCGTTCGCTGTGGGAGATGCAAACTTTGACAGTGAGACCACAATCGCAGATGTTCTTGCGCTTGTAGACTTTATATTAGAAGAGACTATTCCAAGCGATGCAGCATTTAACAATACTGATATTAATAGAGATGATGCTCTTAATATTGCTGATGTGGTGATGATCGTTGATATTATCTCAGGAACATCAACCGGCCGTATATCGGTGGGAACTGGTTCAATGGCATTCGTTGATCTTAGTAATGAGTATCAGACTTCAGAGTTACTGTTAAATCTTGACTATGATGGTGCACTAAAGGGAATTCAGTTTGATCTTGTTTATGATCCTGACTTAGTAACTGTTAGCTCGCCAAGCCTGACGATTGTTCAGGATAATGTCGTGATTACACATAGTCTGATAAGAGAAGGCCTGATGAAAGTTATTGTTGTTGATATTGATGGTGAGATAGTTGAGTCTAACGATCAACAAGGTCTTGTTCGAATCCCATATAGTTTTGCTGGAGATGTTTTAGATATAAGCGGAGTAAGTATTAGCGATGTTATTGTTTCAGGTCCAAAAGGAAAAATTGCTGATGTTTCTACTGGAAGCATGTCAGCTAATGTGAAGCTAGTTCCTGGAGCCTTCGCTTTACACCAGAACTATCCTAATCCTTTTAACCCAAAAACGGAAATCAGGTTTGATATTCCTGAAGCTTCAGTCGTTGAAATCTCAATTTACAATTTGATGGGTCAGAAAGTTAAGACATTGGCTAACAAAGATATAGCCCCTGGTTATCATGTTATGCAATGGGATGGTACGAATGATAGAGGATCTATGGTGTCTACAGGTATGTATTTTTATACTCTGCACACCAATAAATATCATGCTATGAGAAAAATGTTATTTTTGAAATAATATTGATCTAGAACTATAATAAAAAAGCCCTCGATATGAGGGCTTTTTTTTTTGGAACATTATGTACTTTGTATGCATTATTATAGTCAACATAGAAAAAGGATTACAATGATTCGTAAATATTTTATCATTTCATTTATTGCTAGCAACTTATTCTCACAGAACTCTGTGGTGCAGCAGTTTAGTAAAGCTTTTGCTGATGTGGCAGAAAATGCAAAACCAGCTGTTGTAACTATTATTACAGATAAAATTATGAAAGTACCAAATAATGATCTTTATTTCTTTTTTAATCCTTATATGGATCCAAATGGAGAGAGAGAATATAAAACCAATGCGCTGGGTTCTGGAGTAATTGTGGATGCGGGTAATGGTTATATTTTGACAAATAATCATGTTGTAGAGGACATGGTTAATATTAAGGTTAAATTGTTTGATAAGAGAGAGTATAGCGCAGAAATAATTGGTACAGACCCGAAATCAGATTTGGCGATCTTAAAAATAAAAGCAGAAAACCTGAGGCAGCTAAAGCTTGGTAATTCTGATAAGCTGAGGGTCGGCGAATGGGTCATGGCTGTAGGAAGTCCTTTTTCTGAGAATTTAAGTCATACGGTAACAACAGGAATAGTTAGTGCGATGGGTAGGAGCAATATTATTAGAGGACAAAATTATGAAGATTTTATTCAAACAGATGCGGCTATTAATCCTGGTAATAGTGGTGGTGCATTATTGAATATGAATGGAGAACTCATTGGTATTAATACAGCAATAGCAACCGGAGGTTATGAGCGTGGAAACCGAGGTGTTGGTTTTGCGATACCATCTAATATGTCAAAAAGAATAATGTCCGATCTTATTGATAAAGGTTATGTAACGAGATCTTGGCTAGGTGTTTATATACAGCCGCTTGATGATGATGCGGCTAAAGCACTAGAGATGGAATCGAGAGATGGTGCTTTGGTAACACAGGTGGTTGTTGATAGCCCCGCTGAAAAAGCAGGTGTTGAAGAAGGCGATGTTATTGTAAGGTTTGATAATAGGAATATCACGGACTCCTCTAATTTAAGAAATGTTGTATCTCTGATGCCGCCTGGATCTAAGTCAGAGGTTGTTGTTTTCAGGAATGGTTCAAGAAAAATATTAAATGTTGTTCTCCAAGAGTTAAAAGATGGAAAACAATTAGCAGTAAAATCCTCATCAGGTACTTCAGTCCTAGGTTTGGAAATAAAAGAAATAAATAATTCACTAATGAAAAAGTATAATATTGAAGAAGAAGATGGGAAGCTAGTGATAGTTAATGTTGAATCAGGAAGTGAAGCAGAGAAAAAAGGATTAAGAGCGGGTGATGTTATTAAAAGAGTTGGTACCCAACAGGTACGGTCATTAAAAGATTTTAGAAAGAAAGAAAAAATATCTCGAGCTAGGGGAAGTCTTTTACTTCTTATAAAAAAGAATGATGATTCCTCTTTGTTTGTTACGCTTAATTATTAAGTATGAATTAAATATATATTTTCTGGTTTACTTTCTTAGCTAGCAAAGTAAAACAATAACACCCTAATTTCTGGGTCTATAAAACGAAACTATTTATTTAATTCTATGTCCATAAAAAAAATTAATTCTAGTGTTGATTTTATCTCCCAGGAGCATGAGGTGCTTGATTTTTGGGAGAAAGAAAAGATCTTCAATAAACGTCGGGATCTCAATAAAGGAAAACCAAAATGGAGCTTTATTGATGGTCCAATTACTGCTAATAACCCGATGGGAGTCCACCATGCCTGGGGCAGGACACTAAAAGATATTTATAATCGTTATAAAGCAATGTCTGGTTTTGAGCTTAGATATCAGAATGGCTTTGATTGTCAAGGGCTATGGGTTGAGATAGAGGTAGAAAAAGAACTCGGCTTTAAATCAAAAAAAGATGTAGAAGAATTTGGAATTGAAAAGTTTGTCAAATTGTGTAAAGAAAGGGTTCTCAAGTATTCTAAAATTCAGACTGATCAGTCTATACGTTTGGGATATTGGATGGACTGGGATAATTCTTATTTTACAATGTCCAATGAAAACAACTATACAATATGGGGATTTTTAAAAAAATTATTTCAGGAAGAAAAAATATATCGAGATGTTGATGTGGTTCCTTGGAGCGGAAGGTCTGGAACTTCTTATTCCCAGATGGAAGTTATCGAAGGCAGAAAACTTGTTGCACACAGGTCTGTTTTTGTTCGCTTTCCAATAAAAGAAAAAGAGAACGAGTTTTTGTTGGTTTGGACAACGACACCATGGACACTTACCTCTAATGTTGTCGTTGGTGTTAATGTTAACCTAGAATACGTTAAACTGAAATCTGCTGATGGTTCAGTATATTATTTTGCAAAAGAGAATCTAAAATACCAGAGGCTTGAAAAACAATTTTCTGATAAAAAGCAATGGATTGAAGGTATCCCAAAACTCAAAACAATTGAGCAGATATTTAAAGAACATGGTGGTTTTGAGATTATTACTTCTGTAAAAGGTTCAGAGTTAGTTGGTTTGGAATATATTGGTCCATTTGATGAATTGGAAGCCCAAAATAAGCCAGGTGGATACCCTTTTATTAATGAAGATCTTGGAAAAGAGGGTATTACATCTGTAGAGCAACATAGGGTCATAGACCCTGGGAAAGATAATATCGGGAATGATATAGTAGTTGCCGGAGAGGGTACAGGTATTGTTCATATGGCTCCAGGTTGTGGTGATATTGACCATAAGGTTGGTAAAGCAAAAGACCTGATTAATATTGCACCACTTGATGAAGAAGCAAGATTTACGGATCAATTTGGGTGGCTTCATAAAAAATCAGCCACAGATCCTGAGACCACAGATCATATAATTGCAGATTTAAAAGACCGGAATTTTCTTGTATATGTAGAAGAATATCCACATGTATACCCACATTGTTGGAGATCAGGGGATGAACTTGTATTTCGTTTGGTTGAAGAATGGTATATAAATATGGATTGGAGAAATAAGATAAAAACGGTTGTCGATGATATTAACTGGATACCTGATTGGGGTAAAGAGAGAGAGCACGAGTGGCTTGATAATATGGGAGACTGGATGATCTCTAAAAAGAGATTCTGGGGCTTGGCGCTTCCAATATGGGTGTTCGAAGATGGATCATTTTATGTTGTTGGTTCGGAGGAAGAGCTTAATGATTTAGCAGTATCGGGCGTGAATGAATTCAAAGGAAAAAGTCCGCACAGGCCTTGGATTGATAATATTGAGATCAAACATCCAGAAACGGGTATGATCGGTAAAAGAATATTAGATGTCGGTAACCCTTGGCTCGATGCTGGTATAGTTCCATTTTCTACGTTAGGATATTCATCTGATAATAAATACTGGAAGCAGTGGTACCCAGCAGATTTTGTAACTGAATGTTTTCCTGGGCAATTTAGAAATTGGTTTTATTCACTCCTAGCAATGTCTAGCTGGCTTGATAGTAGTGCTCCTTTTAAAACATTGCTTGGCCATGCGCTTGTCAAAGATGAGACTGGTAGAGAGATGCATAAGAGTTGGGGCAATGCGATTTGGTTTGATGATGCAGCTGAGAAAATGGGTGTGGATGTAATGCGTTGGATGTATGCCAGCCAAAACCTGGAGAATAATCTTCTTTTCGGGTATGGGCCAGCGGATGAAGTAAGAAAAAAACTAATCACATTTTGGAATGTGTATTCATTCTTTTCTACTTATGCCTCTGTAGATGGATTTGATTTGGAAAAACACAGTGGCTTAGATCAAAAGAATCTAACCATTCTTGATAAATGGGTTCTTTCAAAATTACACCTGCTTATTAAAGATGGTAAAGATTATCTAGATAACTATAATGTATCAGGGCTAGTAAAAGCATTTGAAGTGTTCATTGAAGACCTTTCAAATTGGTATATAAGAAGGAATAGGAGGAGGTTTTGGAAATCTGAGGACGACCAAGACAAATTCACCGCATATGCAACACTTTATCATGTTTTGGTAAATACAATTAAATGTATTGCTCCTGTTCTACCTTTTTGTACAGAAAAAATGTATGAAAACTTGGTGGGGAATATGGATCCAAAGGCTCTAGAAAGCGTCCATCTTTGTGATTATCCAGAATCAGATGAAAAATTGATAGATGATAAAATAATTAAAAGGGTAGATGCACTAAAGCGTATGGTAGAACTTGGTCGATCTGCTAGGAATCAGTCCAAGCAAAAAATTAGACAACCACTTTTAAAAGTATTATTTGCTTTGGAAGACAAAGATGCCTCAGACTTTATTATTGAACACAAGTCAATAGTACTGGATGAGCTTAACGTCAAATCAATAGAGCGAATAACCAATGCGGATTCTTTAGTTAAATACAACATTAAGCCAAATCTTCCTGTTTTAGGACAAAAATATAGTAGTGGATTGAAAAATATAATTGAGATATTGAAATCAGGTGATAACGATGAGTTTTTTACTCAGTATGAGTCTACTGGGAGTATTTTTCTGGAAAAAGATGGTAACTCATATAATCTGGTAAAAGAAGATATCATGATTGATACCATTGCTGCAGAGGGATTTTCAGCAGTTAGCGGAGACGGAATAACTGTTGGCTTAAAATTAGAATTGAATGAAGAGCTTATACAAGAAGGTATTGTCAGAGATTTAGTTCGGCAGGTTCAAAATATAAGAAAAGATGCTGGTTTTTCTGTAGAAGACAGAATTAGTGTATATTGGGAATTGGATAGTGAATTTGCCTTAGCTATTAGTAAATTTGAGGAATATTTTTGTAATGAAACGCTTACTATAACTATCAGTAATACGTATTCGGATAAAGAGTATAATACAGAATTTACGCTTAGAGGTAAATTGATAAAAATAGCTATTAGTAGGGCTCATGCTTAAGGAAAAATGTAATGGCAAAAAATAAATATAGTAAAAGAAATTTAGACAGGTTTAGAAAGAAAATCCAAGAAAAGATTGAAGAACTAACAGGCAATATGGATGGTCAAAGGGATGATTTGAATATTAACTCAAAAGGAAATGCTAGTTTA
Source organism: uncultured bacterium (assembly GCA_964646455.1). Lineage (GTDB taxonomy): Bacteria > Fidelibacterota > Marinisomatia > Marinisomatales > UBA1611 > TMED80. The sequence goes on from CAZYDX010000099.1 coordinate 7,870, forward strand.
TCACAAGACTCTGTCTACAGTGTTCATATGGCGGATGCTGGTACAGATTCATATGAGCGTGAAAAAGGTTTTCACCTTATGAATAGAGAGACTGATTATGTAAATTTTTTAAACCTCGCTCTTGA
>CAZYDX010000100.1:0-7971 GCA_964646455.1 uncultured bacterium
TTTATACTGCTTTAAATCATAATGGTCCATTTGGTATAAGATACCCAAAATATAGTTCGATAGAATTTGATGAAAAAGGCCAGGCAAAACTTCTTCCAATTGGATCATGGGAAGTAGAAAGAAAAGGCAAAGACCTAGTGCTTCTTGCAGTAGGGCCAATGGTCTATAGTGCTAAGGCTGTTGCGGCTGAATTAGAGTTAGAAGGTGTATATTGTGAAATAGTTAATTGCAGATTTATAAAACCAATGGATGTAGCTTATTTAGAATCAATTATTAGTAGAGGGTTCAATAAAGTAATCACAATTGAAGAAGGAGTAATTAATGGTGGGTTTGGAGATGGTGTCTCTTCATTTCTATTAGAAAATGGTTATAAGGGGAAGATAAAAAGACTTGGTCTTCCTGATTCTTATGTAGAACATGGTAGTAGAGCTCAAATATTTAATAAACTGTCCTTAGATGATGCAGGAATAAAAAATATAGTAAATGATTTTCTTGAGCCTGTTGAAGGTCTCTTAGGTTAATAATTTATAATGGATCAAGTAGTAGATAAGAAAATTAAATTTAATTGGAAAGACTCTATTGATAATCTAAAAAATAGAAATGCTGATTTTGATACTCTAAGTGGTCATTCATTAGACTTATGTTATTTTCCAAGCGAAATTGATGACAATTATAACAGAGGATTAGGTTTTCCTGGTGAGTATCCATATACCAGGGGTATACACTCGAATTTATATAGAGGCAAGTTATGGACAATGCGTCAGTTCGCTGGATTCGGTACGCCAAAAGAGACAAATAGAAGGTTTAAACTTTTGCAAGAAAAAGGACAGACTGGATTATCTGTTGCATATGATATGCCAACATTAATGGGGTATGACCCTGATCATTCATTATCCCTTGGTGAAGTGGGGAAGTGTGGTGTTAATGTCTTTCATTTAGGCGATATGGAAACTTTATTTGAAGGTATTGACCTTGAAAAAGTTTCGGTTTCACAAACAATAAATGGACCGGCTATCATTCTTTTAGCGTTTTATATTGCAGTTGCAGAAGAACAAGGGGTGGATCCTAGAAAATTAAGGGGAACGCTACAGAATGATATATTAAAAGAATTTATTGCTCAAAAAGAATGGATATTCCCACCGGAGCCATCAATGAAAATAATCACAGATATGTTGACCTATTGTACAGAGAATATGCCACTATACAATACAATATCAGTAAGTGGGTATCATATTAGAGAAGCAGGATCAACTGCTGTCCAAGAACTTGCGTTTACCCTTGCTGATGGATTTACATATTTGGAGCATGGGATTAGTGCAGGGTTGAACGTAGATAGTTTCGCTCCTAGAATATCATTCTTTTTTAATTCTCATTTAGATTTTTTTGAGGAAATCGCAAAATATCGAGCAGCTAGAAGAATATGGGCAAGAAGGTTAAAAAATAAATATAGAGCAAAAAATAAAAAATCAATGATGCTTAGGTTTCATACTCAAACAGCTGGTTGTAGTCTCACCGCTCAACAGCCAGAGGTTAATATAGCAAGAACAAGTTTCCAGGCTATGGCTGCTGTTTTAGGCGGTACACAAAGTTTACACACTAACTCAATGGACGAGACTATTGCTTTACCATCAGAAAAAGCAGCTGAAATAGCATTAAGAACACAGCAACTTATTGCATATGAAACAGGTGTCGGTAATGTGGTTGACCCATTGGGGGGGTCTTGGTTTATAGAAAAACTAACAGATGAAATTGAAGAAAAAACTGAAGAATACTTTTCTGAAATCGATGATTTAGGGGGTGTAGTATCTGCAATAGAACAAGGATATCAGCAAAGAGAAATATCAAAAGCCGCATCTATTTACCAGAATAAAATTGATAATAATAAGAGAATTGTTGTTGGTGTAAATAAGTTTATTAATGATGAAAAAGAAATAGATATACCTATATTGGAGATAGATGCTAGAGCAGAACAAAGCCAGATGGAAAAATTAGATCACTTAAAAAATAATAGGGATCAGAAGAAAGTAGAAAATTCATTAAATGAGATAGTCAGAACATGTAAATCTGGTGATAATCTAGTACCTGTTATAATTAACGCTGCGAAGTCATATTGTACGATTGGGGAAATTGTTTTCGCTATGAAAACTGAATTTGGTGAATGGCATGAAAATTCAGTTTTTTAGGGAATAAAAAAAAATTTTATAGTATAGGAAAAAATTAATGGAAAGAAAAATTGTTCATGTGGTTGGGACCGGTACTATTGGAGAGCCATTGATAGGATTGTTATGTGACTATCAAGATCAGTTAGGAATTGATGAGATAACCTTTCATAAAAATTCTGCATTAAAATTAGATAGGTCAAAAGTTACTGACTTACTTAAGCGCGGTGCACGTTTAGCTGTTGATAAAGAAAAAGTAAACCAATTTAAAAAACTTAAAATAGATTCTGACTTGGAGACTGAACGCGCTATTGAAAGAGCGGCAGTAGTTATTGACTGTACACCAAAAGGGATAGGGCATAATAACAAAGCAAAATTCTACCAAAGATTTTCAAACTCTGTAAAAGGTTTTATTGCACAGGGTAGTGAAGATGGTTTCGGAAAAAAATATGCTAGAGGTATAAATGATAAGGTTTTAGATTCTGAAAATCAGTTCATTCAAATAGTAAGTTGCAATACTCATAATATTTCATGTATAACTAATACAATAGCATTGGCTGATAATGATGATAATAACCTAAAAAGCGGGAATTTTCTATGTGTCAGGAGAGCAAATGATCTTAGTCAAGAAGATAGTTTTATACCATCACCAAAAGTTGGTATACATGATGATGAAAAATATGGTACGCATCATGCAAAGGATGCATCAGGTTTATTTAATACTTTAGGTTTAGATTTGGATTTATTTTCTTCTGCGATGAAGGTTAATAGTCAGTATATGCATATTCTATGGTTTAGGTTAATATTAAATGACACGATTCATATGGATGATTTAAAAAATAAATTAAATAAAAACCCATTGGTTGCTATGACTATAAAAGATATGACCAGTTCAGTTTTTTCATTTGGAAGAGACCATGGGCATTATGGTAGAATATTAAATCAGACAGTTGTTGTAGAACAGTCGCTACATATACGTAATGGTAATGAGGTGTCAGGGTTTTGTTTTACGCCGCAAGATGGAAATTCAATATTAAGTAGTATAGCTGCAACTGAGTGGTTCCTTTATCCTCATTCATATGAAGATAAAATCCAGTGCTTATCTGATTTATTTTTTAATAATATTTAGTAATATAAACTTTTATATAGGAAAAAGTGAATAAGTATTTCATACCAGACCCTCTTGAGATTAACGATTCTTTCTCTGATAATATATTTTGTCATTTCGATAAGGTTTTAAAAAATAAGAAAAATGATAAATTTATATTATCTGTTTCAGGCGGTACTGATTCAGTTTTATTATTATTTCTTTTTATAAAATATTTTAAGGATGATAAAGATAGAATAATTGTATCTCATATTAATCACCATTTAAGAAATGAGAGTGATATTGATGAGAGTTTTGTATCTATACTTGGAAAAAAGTTTAATATTGATACGTATATAAAAAATTTAAATCCAAGTATGATGCCTAAAGGTGATAGTGTTGAATCCTGGGCCCGTGAAGGTAGATATAATTCACTAAATAATATTATGAAAGAAACTAGCGCGGATTGGATAGTTACAGCGCATCATGCAAATGACCAAGCAGAAACGATTCTTATGAATTTATCTCAAAAGACTGGTTTATTTGGGATTGGTGGTATGAAAGAAATAAATAATAAGATCATACGGCCATTATTGCCATTTTCTAAAGATTACTTGATGAAAATAACTAAAATATATTCTATCCCATACATAATGGATCCAAGCAATAATAATATTAATTATAAACGTAATTTTATCAGAAATATGATTATTGATCCATGGCAAAAAAGTAATCCTGATTTAATTCAAGGTATAATAACTACAGCTGACAATTTTCAAGAGTGGCAGGGGTCTATGCTCTATTTTATAAAGCAGTTTATAGATAAATACTCATTAAAGAATAAAGATGGAAGTTTTATTATTGAAAAAAAAGAGCTCAAAGTATTACCACCTTTAGCTAAAGTATGCGTTTTTCAGTTATTAACAAACTCTATTGGACAATTACGAAAATATGATATTGAAAATATCAAAAACTTCTTCAATAAAAATATTATTGGGAATGTTTATAGAACAAAGAATAACTATATTTTACTAAATGATCGAAGATTCATTATTATTAAAGAGAACAAGCATAAAGAAAAAAAACACATTGAATTAGCAATTGGAGAAAAGTACAACTTTTATGGATATGATTATATATTAAATGATTATTCTGAAACCTTATCTTTTTCTAAAGATCCTAATGATGAGTATATTGATTTAAGAAAAGTTGAAAATAAAAAATTGATTTTAAGATTTTGGAAGTCAGGAGATAGATTTAAACCACTTGGAATGTCTGGGACACAAAAAATCAGTGATTTTTTAATCAATAATAAGTCCAATTATTTTGAAAAAGACTACCAAACTGTCCTTACTGCTGATGATCAAATTATATGGGTATGTGGACATAGGATTGACGATTCAGTGAAAATAAATAGCGATACAAAAAATATTATCAGAATTAATAGAAAATTTAATAGATCATTTTAATGCAAAAACCAAATAATGAGCTAAGTACTTATGTTTCAAAAGATGATATTTTATTTAGAATAAAAGAGATAGCAGCTGAATTATCAAAATCATTTTGTGATGAAATTCCTGTATTTATTGGAATTTTAAATGGTAGTTTCATATTTTTAGCGGATTTAATAAGATTGGTTAATTTTGAATGTGAAATTGATTTTATTAAAGTAGCTAGTTATGTTGGGGAAAAAAGCAATGGTGAAATAAGATTAGATAAAGATATCAATATAGATATTAGAAATAGAAGAGTTATTATAGTTGAAGATATAATCGATTCAGGATTGACGATGAATTATTTATATGAACATATTTTATCTTATAATCCTAAGGATATGTCTATCGTAACATTATTATCAAAAAAAGAAAACTATAATTTAAATTTTGATATTGATATTATAGGATTTGAAATTACCTCTGAATTTGTTGTGGGGTATGGGCTGGATCTAGATCAAAGATTTAGGCAGTTAGATTCATTATATAAGATAGAGCCTAAATTAATGACATAAAGGATAATTATGGACAATAGAAAAAAGACTCCAAATAATAAAAATAAAAAGAATGGTAGGCAGGACTTCCAATGGAAAAGAGCTGGAAAAACCAGTTTTATCTGGATTTCTATTATTTTAGTGACGGTTTATTTTTCAAGCATTCTATCTGAAAATAGAAATAATGAAGTAGAAATTGATTATACAGAGTACAAACATTATTTAAATGATGGACTGATTCAAAAGGCTGTGATAATTAACAAAACATTTCATGGCGAGTTTAAGTCTCCACAAACTATCGATACTCCTTTAGGTCTCCGGGATGATATTGAAAAATTCAGGCTAACAATCCCATTTATTGATAGAGAAATTACAGAGCAGTGGGATGTTGCCGGATTAGATTATAGTTTTCAAGAAAAAAATATTGATTGGACCGGATATTTTTTAAATATGTTACCATGGATATTGCTTATAGGTTTTTGGTTTTTTATGTTAAAAAGAATGCAGGGTGGTACTGGTGGTATGGGAAATATTTTCAAATTTGGAAAAAGCAGAGCTTCATTATGGACATCTGATCAGCCTCGAGTCACATTTAAAGATGTTGCTGGTTGTGATGAAGCAAAAGAGGAGTTAAGTGAAGTTATAGATTTTTTAAAAAGACCAAAAAGATTTCAAAAACTTGGAGCCAAAGTTCCTAAAGGTGCATTACTCGTTGGTCAACCAGGTACAGGGAAAACACTGATGGCTAGGGCTATAGCTGGTGAAGCTGGTGTACCTTTCTATAGTCTTAGTGGTGCAGATTTTGTAGAAATGTTTGTTGGTGTTGGCGCATCAAGAGTTCGAGATTTATTTGAGCAGGCAAAGAAAAGTACTCCATGTATAATATTTATTGATGAATTAGACGCTGTTGGAAGACAAAGAGGGGCTGGTATTGGTGGAGGCCATGATGAAAGAGAGCAGACTCTTAATGCTCTGCTAGTTGAAATGGATGGATTTGATAATAACCACAATATCATTGTAATTGCTGCGACGAATAGACCTGATGTATTAGATGCCGCTCTGCTAAGGCCTGGTAGATTTGATCGTCAGATTATTGTTGATGTTCCTGACTATAGAGGAAGGCTTGGAATTTTACAGGTTCATACAAAAAAAGTCGTTTTAAATAAAAGAAAAGTTGATTTGAAATCTTTAGCAAAAGGTACTCCTGGGATGGTAGGTGCAGATTTAGCAAACATAGTAAATGAGGCAGCATTGCTTGCAGCTAGGGACAAAAAACGATCTATTGATATGGATGACTTTGAAGAGGCGAAAGATAAAGTCATGATGGGGGTTCAAAGAAAAAGCATGGTTCTTACAGATGAAGAAAAAGAGACCACAGCTTATCATGAAGCCGGACACGCTATAGTTGCAATTAGAACTGAAGGTGCTGACCCAGTGCATAAAGTAACTATTATCCCTAGAGGTCGGGCATTAGGCGTTACTATGCAGTTACCGATGGATGAAAAGCATGGATATTCTAAACCATATGTTGATGGTCGGTTGGCTATTCTGATGGGTGGTCGTGCTGCAGAAATGTTAATATTTGATAAAATGACAACCGGAGCAGGAAATGATATTGAGCAAGCTACTCAAATAGCAAGGATAATGGTTACCGAGTGGGGAATGAGTGACCTTCTTGGGCCCATGACTTTTGGAAAAAAAAATGAGGAGATATTTCTTGGTAGAGAGATACAGTCTCATAGAGATTATAGTGAGGTAACTGCAAGAATGATTGATGAGGAAATTTCAAGAATTATACGTAATGCACAGCAAAATTCAGAAAATATTCTTAATGAGAATAAGGATTTATTACATAATATGGCTAAATCGCTACTTAAACATGAAACAATAGATGCAAACGATATTACAAAACTACTTGATGGTAAAAAAATTATTAGAAGAAAACCTAGAGCAAAAAATATAAATAATGGCCGCGCAAAATTAAAAAGAAAAGCAGCAGCTAAAAAATCTGAACCATTAAAATCTAATGGCAGATTATAACTTAAAATTTTATAATAAATATAATTAAGAGGCTTATATAAATATTAATCATTTCAAAGATTGGTTAAGGCATAGTTCAAATGTATTAATTATGGGTATACTCAATGTTACACCCGATTCATTTAGTGATGGAGGTAGATATATTGATTCCAAAAATGCATTAAACCATGCCTTAAAAATGATAGATAGAGGAGCCGATATTATAGATATTGGTGGCGAATCTACTAGACCTGGGTCGGACCCTGTATCTGAAAAAGATGAGTGCAATAGGGTAGTTCCGGTAATAGAATCAATTAAAAAAATTAACAGTAAAATTTTAATTTCAGTAGATACTTATAAATCGTATGTAGCAAAAAGAGCGATTGAAGCAGGCGCAGATATAGTGAATGATATAAGTGGCCTTACATTTGATTCTAAAATGTTATCTGTATTATCAGAAAATGATATTCCAGTAATTATTATGCATATAAATGGCAGGCCCAAGACGATGCAAAACAATCCTTTATATAATGATTTGATTAAAGATATAAGAAATTTTTTACTTAAACAATGTGAATTTGCTGAAACAAATGGTATAAAAAAAAATAATATTATTTTAGATCCTGGAATTGGATTTGGAAAGTCTTTTGAACATAATTTCACTTTAATTAGAAGGTTAAAAGAAATCAGTGATTTGGGATATCCTTTAATGATTGGTC
>CAZYDX010000101.1:0-7860 GCA_964646455.1 uncultured bacterium
CGGTAGTGTCCGATGCCCCGAGCCGAGAAGCATGGATGAGAATATATTATTTAAACTTATACCACTTTTTTGATACCGTTATCACATTTGATGATAGTGGTGAGAGAAAGCCTTCATCTGTTCCTTTCGAGATGGCTCTAAATAAGCTCAATTTGGAGCCCAAAGATAGTTTAATGATTGGTGACTGGCCAGAAAGAGATGTAGTTGGTGCAAAGCAAATAGGAATGAGAACTGCTTTTGCAGTATATGGTGATACATTTGGAACAAAACACTCTGGCGCGGATTGGGATATTCAAGATATTTCTGAATTAATTACTATCATTAAAAAAATTAATAATATTGTCTGAATTATATATTGGAATTGATTTAGTTGATATTGGTAGGATTCAACTACTGATTGAAAAATACCGTGCCAAATTTTTAGATAGAGTTTTTTCAATTAAAGAACAAGAGTACTGCAAATCTAAATCTAAACCTTCTATCCATTTTGCGGGTAGATTTGCTGCGAAAGAAGCAGTAATAAAATCAATCAAATCTAGCGGTTATTCTCAGCCTATTGAATTTAATTCTATTACAATTTTGAATAATCCAGATGGCTCTCCATATGTAGACTTAGAGCTATCATTTAAAATAGATGTGAAAATTTCAATATCACATACTGAAACACATGCTATAGCATTCGCTCTAGCTGAATTAAATCATAAATGAGGATTATTACAAAAAGCCAATCGAAAAATATAGATAAGATTTCAATGCTGAACTATAATGTCAGTCAAAATTCATTAATGTATGCAGCCGCTAATGGTATAGTTTCACATATAGAAAAATATAGTTCATCGATAAATAAAAAACCTAGGATACTAGTTATTTGTGGGGCAGGAAATAATGGAGGAGACTCAATTTGTGCAGCAAACATTCTATATGAAAAAGGTTATGATTTGCATGTTCATTTTTTAATTGAAAAAAATGAGATTAAGGGCCCATCTAAAAAATATTATGAAGAGTACGTTAATTTATCAAATCAAGCTTCGTTTGGATTAGAACTTGAAATATTTAATGACTTTGACCTTTTAATTGATGGCATAATTGGAATAGGATTTAGAGATACATTAGATGACAATTTAGTTGATTGGGTAAATTGGATTAATAAATCTGATATGTATATTATATCGGTAGATATTCCATCAGGGCTTAATGCGGATAGTGGGCTTGCGTCACCAATTGCAGTTAAAGCAAATAATACTATTACTTTTGGTTATAGCAAGATTGGTTTATATCTTGCTGATGGAAAGGACTATTCTGGTGATATTATAGTTGAGGACATAGGTTTTCCTGAGACGGTATTAGAGGACATAGGTGAAGCCGAATGTAAATTATTTAATCCTAACGATATAAAAAAAATATTATTCAAAGTTCCATCTAACACATACAAGCAAGATAGAGGGAAAGTTTTAATAATCGCAGGTAGTATTGGTATGACAGGTGCTGCTGTTTTATCAACATATGGAGCATTAAGGACTGGAACAGGGGTTTCAATTACTGTTTGCCCTAAATCTTTAAGTAATATTTTCGAAAAATATATACTTGAAGGGATGACTTTTGGATGCGAAGATGATGATAAAGGATATTTAAGTATAAATAATTATGATGCAATAATGGAAAAAGTTGAATGGGCAGATTCATTAGTAATCGGTCCTGGTCTTGGTCTTCAAGATGAAACAATTGAATTAGTTACTGAGCTTATCAATACGATTAATAAACCGATTGTTTTAGATGCAGATGGGCTGGAATGCTTTAGCCAATTAAAAGGTCCTTTAGATAATCTTGTCATTACACCTCATTTAGGAGAATTTTCCAAAATAATAAAAATTAAAAGAAGTAGGATTATTAATGATTTCGTAAAAATAGTTGCCAATTTTATGAATTCCTTTGATGGTGTTGCATTGATTAAACATGTACCTTCATGTGTTGCTCATGGTAATAAATTAAGTTTTAATTCAACTGGTAATTCTGGTCTTGCTACTGCTGGGTCTGGTGATGTTTTAAGTGGAATGATCGGATCCTTTATTTCTCAAAATATGACTAACTATGATGCTAGTAGATTAGCAAGCTTTTTCCATGGTATGGCTGCAGACAATTTGAAAAACGATAGGGGTCTTAGAGGCCTTATTGCATCTGATTTACCTCTGGAGATAGCAAGGTTAATAGGTGAATATGAAAATAAATAATATATCAGTTGTAATTTTTTTAATATTCATCACTATAGGTTCATCTATTCCTGGTAAAAATATGCCCATGTTAAATATATTTAGCTTTGATAAAATTTTACACATAGTGGAATATTTTATTTTGGGTTGCTTACTAATGAATGTGTTAAAGGATAAAACTGATTACCTAAATTTATTAACTTTATTTCTTGGTCTTATGTATGGTATTTCGGATGAGATCTATCAGTTTACAGTTATTGGTAGATTTCCAAGTACTTTTGATGTTTTTGCAGATACGTTAGGATTAACTTTGTCTATTATATTGTTGCAAAAATTTTCTGATATTATGAACTAATGATAAAAAATATACTTATAAAAAATTTCGCAATAATAGATGAAATTTCTATCGGGTTTTATCCTGGGTTAACAGTGATCACTGGAGAGACTGGCTCAGGTAAGTCTATAATCATTGAAGCAATATCCGTAGTATCTGGTAAAAAAACAGATAGGATGATGGTTAAATCTGGAACAAAAAATAGTGTAATTGATTTAGAATTCAGTAATGATTCTTACCGAAGAATAATTAACAATAGTGGTCGTTCAAAATCATTTATCAATGATATCCCCATACCAATTAGTGATATAACAAAAGAGTTTGAGTATAAAATTGATTTTCATGGTCAGCATGACCAGCAAATAATCCTAAAAAAAGAAAACCACATTAATTACTTAGATTATTTTTGTCAACATCAGGAAAAAGTAAGTGAAATCATAAGCATTTTTGATAATCTTGAAAAATGTGAAAAACAGCTTAAGCATTTAAAACAAAATTTATTATTATATAAAGAAAAGCAAGAGCTACTCAATTTTCAATTAAATGAAATTGAATTAGCAGATATCAAAATTGAAGATGAAAATAATCTTTTAAGCGAATATAAAAGGCTAAACCATCATGAAGAGATACTAAAATTTTTTTATCATCTACAAATAAAATTAAATGGTCATGATGAAGGTATCTTATCTGATTTAAACAATATATTAAGTAAAATAGAATCACTAAAAAAATACGATGAAAACATCTCGAAATTTGAGGACTTATTTAATTCAATAGTTGTACAACTGCAAGATGTTGACTCTGAAATTAATTCTAGATTAATTAATGATGAATTTGATGAAACAAGATTATCATTTATTGAAGAACGTATAGAGGTATTAGAAACGTTAAAGCGTAAATATGGTGGATCATTAGAATCAATCTTAGAGTATAGAGATCAAATGAGGGAAGAATTGACTGAAATATCGTCATTCGTTAAATCAGACCTAGATCTAAATGAAAAAATTAAGAAATTAGAAATAAAATATAATAAGGTTGCTACAGAATTATCAATTATTAGGAATAATAATAAAACAAAACTATCTAGTTTGATTGAATCTTCATTAAGTGCATTAAATATGAATAGAGCAAGATTTAATATAAAAATATCTCATATTTTCAATGATAATAGTTTTATGGTTAAAAATAATAAACCAGTCCAATATTTTTCTAAAGGCATTGATGAGGTTGAGTTTTTACTTTCTGCAAACCCTGGAGAGCCTTTAAAGCCTATGACATCGATTGCATCTGGAGGAGAAATGTCTAGGATAATGTTAGCGATTAAAACTGTTTTTCAGGATCAAAACCCTGTTTCTACATTAATATTTGATGAAATAGATACTGGAATATCTGGTAAAACAGCAAAAAAAGTTTCGAATCATTTGAAAAAATTGTCTAACCATAAACAAGTTATATGTATAACACATTTACCTCAGATTGCGCTACAGGCGGATAACCATTTGCATATAACTAAAACTATGGATAGTTCTCATTCTGTTGTCAGAGCTGATTATATAAATGGTGAAAAAAGTAAGAAGATAATTAATAATCTTTTGGTAGGAGAAGAGGTTGTGGCCTAAAAATGGATAGAATAATAATTAATGGTAATAAACCGCTAAGTGGGTCAGTTAAAATTAGTGGTGCAAAAAATGCTGTTTTGCCAGTAATGGCAGCAACTTTACTTGCACCTGGTAAATTCACTATTCATAAAGTACCAGATCTTAGGGATACCAGGACTATGATGAAGCTTTTAAATATTATAGGTGCGACTACAAAATATGAGAATGGTTCATTGATAATTGATTCTTCATTTGCAAATAATCCTGAGGCTCCATATGACTTAGTAAAAACAATGAGGGCATCTTTTTATGTATTAGGTCCATTAATCTCAAGGTTTGGAAGGGTAAATGTATCTCTTCCAGGAGGTTGTGCATGGGGTCCTAGGCCTGTAGATTACCACCTGAAAGGCTTGGAAAAGCTTGGAGCTAAACTTATCCTTGAGGGCGGTAATATTCTAGCAGAAGCAGAAAATCTTTTTGGAACAGATATTCATTTTGAATTTCCCTCTGTGGGTGCTACTGGGAATCTCGCGATGGCAGCCGTAAAAGCAAAAGGAGTTACAAAACTCTATAATTGTGCCAAAGAGCCTGAAATTACACAGCTCTGCCAATTCTTAAATAGCATGGGGGCGAATATAAAAGGCGTAGGTACTGAAACATTAATCATTAAAGGCGTGAAAAATCTTATAGCTGCAGATATAGAAATTATCCCAGATAGAATAGAGGCTGGGACTTTTCTTATTGCTGGCGCATTATTGGGTGAAGTTGAAGTAGAAGATGTTTTCCCTGAACATCTTGAAAATGTTGTTAGTAAATTGCGTGATACAGGTTGTAAACTGAAATCAACAAAAAATTCAATCGCTATTATTCCTCCAATGGATATTAAACCGATAGATATGACGACAGCTGTATTTCCTGGTTTTCCAACAGACTTACAAGCACAATGGGTGGCGCTAATGTCTCTTGCGAATGGTTCTTCTATTGTTACAGATACTGTTTATCATGATAGGTTTAGTCATATTCCTGAGCTTGCTAGGCTTGGTGCAAATATAAAAGTAGAGAAAAATACCGCTTTTATTAGAGGTGAAAAGTCTTTGGTTGCTGCTCCGGTTATGTCAACAGATATTAGAGCAAGTGCGTCACTGATAATTGCAGCCCTTGCAGCTGAAGGAGAGACTGAAATTAGTCGAGTTTATCATATAGATCGCGGATATGAAAATATTGAACAAAAATTCAAGAGCCTTGGTGCGGATATTTATAGAAAAACTGGTTGAACAATAAAGGGTTTTATTATAAAAAAAATAATGTAACTTTTTTTATATAAGTAGGTATGATTTATAGTCAATGAAAGTAGTTATTATTGGTGCAGGTGAGGTAGGCTTCCATGTCGCGAAAGCGTTAAGTGAAGAAGACTACGATATCACAGTTGTTGATATAGACCATGAAAAATGTCAAAGAGCGTCTGAAAATCTAGATGTTATAGTGGTTGAAGGTAATGGTGCTAGTCCCAAAATTCTTCTAGATGCAAGAGTTAGTGATGCAGACTACGTTCTTTGTCTTACACGAGTTGATGAAACCAATTTAATAGCATCACAACAGTCTCACGAATTAGGAGCAAATAAAATTATTGCTAGATTGCGCGATCAGCAATATTCTTCGCGAGATAGTATAATTAAACCTGAAAAGTTTGGTGTTGATATGGTTATACACCCTGAGAAAGAGGCTTGCCGAGAAATAGTCCAACTAATGAAATATCCCTATGCGGTCCAAGCACGAAGTTTTGAAGGGGGGAGACTTACAATGGTGGGAATAAGAATCGATCGGTGGAAAAAATTATTGCTTGATAATAAAACTCTTTCTGAAATATGCAAAGAAAATGATCGCTTTAGATTTACAGTCGTGGCTGTTTTACGAGATAATGAGGCAATTGTACCAACCTCTGAATTTAAATTTCGAGAGGGAGATATTGCCCATTTTGTGTTGAAATCAAAGAACATTGAAAATTTACTTGAATTATTAAATATCAAAGGAACAGACTCCAATACCATTATGATAGTAGGTGGTTCCAAGATTGGTCGTACTCTAGCAGAAGAGATTTCAAAAGATCATAATGTTAGGTTGATTGATTATGATAGACCTAAAGCAGGTAAAATCTCTACGCAACTTGATGATACGATGGTTGTATATGGTGATGGTACCGATATTGAATTTCTAAAAGCAGAAAATATTCAGGAGATTGATAGCTTTATTGCAGTTACTGAAAATGAGAAAACAAATTTAATTGCTGGTTTACTTGCAAATCACCTTGGCGCAAAACAGAGTATAATCCATGTGGTCAATACAGAGTATATGCCTACAATAAAAGAAATTGGATTTGGTGCTGTAATTAGTAAAAATCTATCTACAGCAAATTCAATTTTAAGGAAATTACATAGTGATATTTCTGATACATCAGTAGCAACCTTCCATGAAATAGGTTTGGATGCGTATGAGTTACAACCTGAAGATGGTAGTGAAATTACAAAAAAACCATTAAATGAATTAAACCTACCAAAAGATAGTATAATCGGAATGATTAATCACCATGGGAAAATCAGTGTCGCGCATGGCAATTCTCAACTCACCGAAGAAGATATAGCGCTGGTTTTTGCAAAGTCTAGTGGTAGATCAAAAATAAATAAAATGTTTATTTTATGAATTTAAAGCCTCTATTAAATGTTCTTGGAGCATTACTCGCTTTAATAGGTGTCACAATGGTGGTGCCTATTTTTATTTCTTTTTATTTAGATGAAAATGACTTATTTGGATTTATTTATTCTTCAATAATTTGTATTGGTATAGGCACTCCACTTTGGTTTTTTACAAGGAATAATAAATCATTAAGTAATAAAATTGGATTTGCAGTAGTTACTCTATCTTGGGTTTTTGCTGCTTTAGCTGGTGCCCTTCCATTTTATTTAAGCGGTGCCATTCCAAACTTTACAGATGCAATTTTTGAGTCAATGTCTGGAGTAACAACAACTGGATCATCAATCATTGGGAATATAGAAACATTACCTCATCTAACTAATGGCATAGAAAGCCTACCCTCTGGTATCTTATTTTGGAGATCATTTATTCAGTGGGTTGGTGGAATGGGAATTGTTGTTTTTTACATTGCAATTCTCCCAATATTAGGGTCAGGTGGAATACAGTTATTTAAATTAGAGGTCCCTGGACCTGTCGCTGACAAGATTAAACCAAGGTTACGAGAAACAGCGAAAATGTTGTGGATGGTCTACCTTGGTATAACGCTCTCAAGTATTATTGCTTTGGTATTAGCTGGGATGCCAATCTTTGACTCAGTCTGTCATTCGTTTACCATTATGCCGACGGGCGGATTCTCAATAAAAAATGCAAGCATAGCGTATTATGATAGTACACTAATACATACCATTATTATGTTTTTCATGTTTGTTGCAGGAATAAATTTTACTTTGCATTACAGGGCAATTAATGGCTCACCAAAGTCATACATAAGAGATAGGGAGTTTCTTACTTATTTTTCATTAATTATTACAATTAGTATTCTAATATTTTTATCGATTGCTACGAATAAAGGCCACTACATAGCAAAAGATTTTAGGGATTCAATATTTCAAACTATTTCTATTATAACAACAACAGGATTTGGAACTTCTGACTACGAGTTATGGCCTATTTTTGCACAAGCAGTTCTTCT
>CAZYDX010000102.1:0-2164 GCA_964646455.1 uncultured bacterium
GCTGCCCGCCAAGATCCATATATTTCCGCCATATAAAGAGTGGCAAAAGCAGTGGTAAAAATTGGAGCTAAAATTTTCCGATTGGTTTCTAAAGCAACTGAAGAACCTTTCCAAGTTATTGCCAAATTTATCATACTATAAAAAGAATCATAGAATCTTCCGGTATAAATGCGACCTAAACTAGGGACTATTGATAAAATTGCGGCGAGCGCTGGCGATTTTACTCCCGCTTGATAAAGTTTAGGCTCGACAAAATCAATTAGCCTTCCATCATCATTGTAGGCTCCATTAATTTTTTGGTGATAGTATAATGCAGATGGATTACATCTAATAATCCTATCAGCACCAATAATTGACCCCATTATTATGCCATTATTTTTTAAGGATGTTGCACAAAAATTTGAGCAGCTCGGATAAAATTGGCAATTGAAGATAGTAGAATTGTAAGAAATGCGTTGCCAGCGAGTGATTGGATAAATGAACATTTTTTTCAAATATGAAATATTATCAGACGCTAATAGCGAATCAGCAGGATATTTCACTTGAGCTGATATTGTTGATATAAATATTAATAATATTATTTTTTTCATACTTGCTAATCTATTAATATTATATATCGAACTCTAACCTGAATATTTGATTAACAATCTTAAAAAATAGAATAATTTATGGAAAATATAATAGAAACGATTACTGCTAATCCTGTATATCTTGCTATAGCGGTTGTTTTAGCAATTGTGGTTGTCTATGGTTTTATTAAAAAAATTATTAAGCTCGTTCTTGTAACTGCTTCTATTTTTATTTTATACATCGCATATTTGCATTATACTGGAAATAATACCGCAGAAATTTCAAAATCTGTTTCAAAATCAGCTGAAATATTAAAAGATGCTGTATCAAAAACAGGTGAGAAAGTTAAAGACTCGGCTATTAAATCTATTGAGAAGAAGGTGGAAGATAAATTAACTAATTAAAATAGTAGCTTTACTTTTAACTAGGACAATATTTAATAAATTATTTCTTTAAACTCTGACAGTATCATTGATGTTGCACCCCATACTATTTCATTATTTAGATTAAAATATGGCATAGTCACTGGGACTCCTCTTATAGTAGTATTTTTTTTTCTTTGATTATTATCATCAATTAACTCATCAACCGATACTTCAATAATTTTTTCGACTTCATGCTCAGAGGCTTGTAAGTCTGGGACTGATTCTGTCCATCCAACGTAAGGATTAATATTAAACCCAGAAAAAGGAACATAGATTGTAGAAAGGTTTCCAAGTAGCTCTATTATTTCTGGTAAAACTCCAATCTCTTCATTTGTTTCCCTCAAAGCAGTGTGTTCTAATGATTCATCTTTCTCCTGAACTCCGCCCGGCAATGAAATTTGTCCTTTGTGTGATTCAACTTTATTTGATCTTAGAGTTAGTATAAAATTGAATGTATTATCCTTCGGATATAATAAGATTAAAACAGCTGACGGGATAGGGGGCTTATTAATATATTTAATTACATTAGGAATTTTTGGACCTGTCCTCATTATATCATGAGCTTTTTCCCCTGGAAGTTTTGAGCTTAGATTATCTTGCAACTTATGAATAAACTCAGGTTTTTTTTGTTGTATTCTCACTTTTTGTTGAAATTCTATTTGTCTAATTTTCGTATCAAATTTATAATTAAATATATAAATGAAATATAAGCATATAGTTTGGGACTGGAATGGTACACTTTTAGATGATATGTGGTTATGTGTTGATGCAATTAACTACGTATTAAAATCTAGAGAAATGCCACTAGTTTCAAATAAAGACTACAGAAATGTATTTTGTTTTCCAGTTATAGAATATTATAAAAAATTGGGATTCGACTTTACGAAAGAACAGTTTCCCATTCCGGAGTTTTTAGACTACTATAAAAAAGGATTTGAAGATTGCCATCTTCATAAGGATGCTGAGGTTGTATTAAAAAAAAATAATCAGTTTGGTTTTACTCAGTCAATTCTTTCGGCAGGAAAACAGAGTTCACTAGTCAGTTGGGTCAAATATCATA
Source organism: uncultured bacterium (assembly GCA_964646455.1). Taxonomy (GTDB): domain Bacteria; phylum Fidelibacterota; class Marinisomatia; order Marinisomatales; family UBA1611; genus TMED80. The sequence goes on from CAZYDX010000102.1 coordinate 2,056, forward strand.
ATATAGCTCATTTCTTTAGCCAGCTCATAGGTATTGATAATGAAAAAGCAGAAGGTAAAACAGAGTCTGGTATTAATTGGCTTAATAATTCGCATCATAAACCTGAAAA
>CAZYDX010000102.1:2174-7835 GCA_964646455.1 uncultured bacterium
GTGAGGTAGCAAAGGCGATGGGAGTCAAATGTGTTTTGATTGATATTGGTCATGTAAGCTCAGGCAGGTTAAAAAGCACAGGGGAGGCTGTACTACCATCTTTAAGAAGTATTCTTAAATATTTAGAAATCGAATAGATATTAAAAACCCTCAAATTGAATGAGGGTTTTTAATACAAAGTAACCGCTGACCTCCTAAGAGATTCAAGCTCTTAGTTGTGTTACACAGCTGATCCTTTGGAGGTCAGCGTTATATTTAAATTAGACAACTGATCACCTCCTTTCTTTATTGTTAACGAAATACACACGTTCAAAGTTAAAAACAAAAAATTATAAACAACAAATCTGTTTCTGTTGAGATTTGTATATCAAAATAAATTATTACTATGATATTATATAAAAAATTACCATTTAACTTATTAATATTGTCCTATGAGAATTATCATTATCTTGTTTTTTATATGTTTTTTATTTAGATGTGGTAGTGACCAATTGAATGTCAAAGTAGTTACTGCTTCAGAATTATATATTAATATAAAAGAAAATAATTCTTCAGCTCTGGTTCTATTAAATATATGGTCAACATCATGCATTCCTTGTATCCAAGAGTTCCCATATATTGTTAGCCTTAGAAATCATTATGATGTTGACGAGTTGGATATAAAATTTCTAAGCACTGATTGGGATGAAAATTCAGAAGATGCAGAGAGTTTTCTTATTAATCAAAATGTTACTGGGCAGCACTATAGAAAAAAAGAAGGTGACCATCAAGAATTTATTAATGAGATTTGTTCTTCTTGGTCTGGGGTGCTACCTTTTACTGGTATTTTTAATGAAGAATTAAATCTTATTTCGTTCTGGGAAGGTAAAAAAGATGAGAAATTTTTTATTAGTAAAATTGATTCACTATTAGAAATAAAAGGAGACAGACCATGATTAAAATATTAACATTATGTGTTTTTGTTTGTTCAACTTTAATGAGTGAAGAAATTTCTATAGGCAGTACAATGCCTGGTTCAGATTATATTTTAAAAAACATTGATGGTAAAAAGTCTGAGCTTATTTCATATCAGAAAAAAAACGGTCTTCTTGTAATTTTTAGTTGTAATACATGCCCGTGGGTTATTCGCTGGCAAGACAGATATAATCCTATATCAGAATTATGTTCAAACAATGAAATTGGATTCGTTGCGGTCAACTCTAACGCGAGTTTGCATGAAAGCGTGGATAGTTTTGAATCAATGGTAGAACACGCGAAAAAAAATAATTATAAATTCCCGTATGTTGTAGATAGTGATTCTAAGCTTGCAAAATCATTTGGGGCAATGAAAACTCCCCATGTATATCTTTTTAATAATAATGGTGAGTTAGTTTATAGCGGGGCTATTGATGACAATCCAAAAGATGCAAAAAATGTGAAGCGTAATTATCTTGCCGATGCAATCAAATCTGTTTCAAATGGAAAGCGAGTAAAAATTAAAACAACAAAGGCATTAGGTTGTTCTATAAAGTTTTAGACAAATATTATTTGAACCAAGGAGAAATCTATTTAAAGAATTTTCCCATGTTAAGCATAACTTGATTTATATCTGCAGATTTAATATAATTTTTGTATTTATCATTTGATAATAGACCATATTCTTTATCTCTAACTTCGAAAGTATTTATATTATAAGACTCTGTAGAGAAAACTAGTGTGGCATCATTAGTTATAATAGCACTTTCGCTCCAACCACTGGAGACAACATAGTTTCTATTTTTAATATTTTCAGATAATAAAGATTCTCCAAAAGAATATTCCGTATAAGGTGTAATACATCCTATTAATTCGAGCAAGGTTGGAGCAATATCCAAGTGACTAGTTAGTGAATAATATTTCTTTGGTTTTTGACCAGGGAGGTAGAAAATAAATGGGACCTTTATTTGTTCTGGAGAGAAAGCACTATTATGCCCCCAAAATCCACGTTCGTAAAATTCTGCACCATGGTCTCCTGTTATTATTATTACTGTATTTTTAAATAGGTTTCTATTTTTTAGTATTTTTATCAAATTTCCAACTACATAATCATCGAAGTAAACCGCATTTTTGTAATTATTGAAAAATGGTTCAACGTCACTTTTTTTATTTAAGTCCATATAATTTATTTTATTTGCAGAAGGAAGAAACTTTGTAAAACTATCTGGATAGCTATAAGGCTCATGTGGAGCATCTAGGAATAAAAATGAAAAGAATGGATTTTCATTATTAATAGTGTCTAACCAGGCATCAAAAAGTTTTGGATGTTGAACATCTCTTTCTTTTGCTCCAGAGCCCTGCATTCTATCAACAATTTGCTTAGGTACGCCAATGAAAGCTGTTTTTCTAAACTCTGGCCAGGTTAATTGTGTGCTAGACCAGATACCAATATTATAATCCATTTTTCTAAGTTTTTCCATTAAAACAGGTTCCTGTCTTTCTGATAGTATTGAGTGCCAGTAGGAGCCATAAATTCCATAAAACATTGAAAAAATGCCAAAGCGGGTCGCATTTCCACCACTAAAATGATTATTAAAGATCAAAGCTTTCTTAGAGAAGGAGTGAATTTCCGGTGAAATATTTTCATCCAACATATCATATCGCCATGAGTCAATTGCAATGATTACAATATTGGGGAGAGAATTTTTTTCTAAAAACTCTAATTCTTTTAAAGGATACCTAATAAGCCCACCTGGTTTACTATGTTTAAAACCCAGCTCTTGGTTAACGTTGTATCCCCATTTTTTTGCCAATCTTTTTATTGTTAAAGGTTGGTACAGGGGGAAAAGCTTCGCATATCTGGTTATATAGGTTTTATTTATAAGGTCACCATATGCATAAATAAGTTTATCAGTAAAAATAAAAGCTAAAAGAACTAGAGAAAGGTACTTTATGCCCATTTTCCCATTTATTTTGAGCGAATTTTTTATAATAATTCTATCAATAAAAAAATATATTCCAAATTGAGATAGAATTATCAATATTAAATAAAAAGTAAAACTAATAATTGTTGATTGTCCTAATACGACTGAGTCAGATGAACCTTCTGTCATCAGAATATTCCACACTAAACTATTAATATGAAATCTGTATATCTTAAATATTATTGTGTCAATGAATAACATGGTATTAAAAAAGGCTATTATTACTCCAGATGTAATAAAAATGATAGACTCAGAAGAAACGTATTTAAATAATAAAAATAAGATAATACCTACTAATAGGTAGATTAGACCAAAATTAGATATGAATGCTATTCGTGGGAATGCCCATTCTGCAAACGATTCTGCTGTGGGTACAAATTCTAGGTAAGGAGAAGCAATAAATAAAGTAATTAAAATATTAATGCAAATAAAAAAAAAGAAAATGGAATAGCGTAGTTTGGGTTTCATAATATTATAATAATTGCGATATATATTGCATTTCTGAAGTGGCTCGGGCCGGAATCGAACCAGCGACACATGGATTTTCAGTTCTTTTCATTATTTCCCCTAACTCCTCATATTACTTATTTTAACCATAAAAACCATACCTAAATGTAGTAATAATTGTAGTAAAATCCAAGATAAACCCTTATATTCTGATATGATTTTCACCCTTAAAAATAAGGATTTATAAGATGGGAACTCTATATCAAAATGGTGTCTATTGGAGATTTGGTTGGAGAGAAGATGGTAAGAACAAATCTGTCAAGTTACCTCCCGAACTTAAAGGTGATTTAAGTAAGGAAGAGTATAAGGTAATAAAGAGGAAGTATGAGGTTAGGTACGAAGATAATAAGGTTAAACATTCTAATGTAAAGACTAAGAGGACCTTATCAAAAGTGATAGATGTATTTATGGAGTTCAGATGGAATAAGGTTAAGACACAAAGTTTAAGTACTAATACAGTCGGAGGTGATGAAAAGAAACTTCGATATTTTAAGAACTTCGTTTTAGATAGGTTCGGAGATATAAGTGTAGAGGATATAGATAGTATAGTTTTAGACTACTACACAGATTATTGTAGGGATCAACTTGGTGTAAACCCAACTACAATTCATAACTACCATAAGTCTATTCAACCTATGATTAAGTTCTGTTTGATTAAGGGTTGGATAGGTGAGAACCCATACGATAAAGTTGATATTCCAAAACCGATACAAAGAACTAAAGATGACATCCCAACAAAAGAAGAGACCAAAGTCATCAAAGATTATTTAGTACAATATGTAAAAGATTATCTAAAAGGTAATGAATCATTTAACCTCATAAATATGACTTCATATTTTCAGATTAGAATAGGGATGAGGATAGGTGAAGTTTTAAGTATGAAATGGAAGAAGGGGAGAGATGATGTAGGTGAAAAACATTCTTATAGTTATGTCTATCTGAACTCTAACCTATCAACCTTGACTATCCATTTTAAGAGGAAGTTGAGAAACATTCCATTGAACCATTTAAGTGAGATTAAAGACCTACTGAAAAAGATTAAATCAGAAACTAAAAGTAAGATATATGTTTTTGAGAATAATAGGATGACTAAAAAGGGGAGACCTCATAAACAATCAACTTCTAAACCTTTTGACAACTCTTATTGTAGTAGACCTTTTAAGAGAATGTTAAGAAGGTTAGAAGTGGATGATAGATATTCTACTCATTGTCTCCGTCATAGTTTTGTGACTGATTTAATCAGAAAAGATTTTCCATTAACAAAGATTGGTAATGTGGTAGGACACTCTGATATTAGAATGACTGAACTTTATGGACATTTAGATAAGACTGATATGGTTGATATTTTGGATGGTGTCTTATAGACTACTAACCTCTTTTAATTTCTTTTTACCTTTCTTTTTTTTACTCCACTTTTTCATAATCTTTAGGGAACTAACATCTTATAAATCTTCTTCATTTCCTTCCTCATCTATTTGTCTCAAATACAAGGGAACTTGTCCTTGTGGTAGGTTCTTCTCACCAAAGTCATTTTCTTTGATTATCCTACCAAATAAGAGGATTTGACCAATGAACTGACATACACTTTCAATGTTCATATCTCTGATATATTCTTTCATATCTTCAGTCGTATCTTTGTAATCCATCCAATCAAAAGTTTCATCTATCCATTTTTCTCTATCCTGAAATAAATCTCTGTCTTTCATCTCAAAGATTTTGTCGTAGACACATTCACCAAGTTCCTCAAAAAGTTCATAGAATTTCTGTGGTTTGATATACTCTATTTCTTTACTCATAATAATTCAAGTGGGTGTAGAAAATTGATGATACTAGTCATCTTAACTCTTCTGTTGAACTTTGTATGAACTGAACCATTCATTGAACTCTTCAGTTTTAAAGAATACTCGTCTATTTACTTTATGATATGGTAACCCATACAAGGTTATCCATCTGTGAAGAGTGGTTTTAGATATACTAAACATCTCCATAATTGTATCTCTGGTATAGATTGGTGATTGTTGTTTCTTATCCTCTTCTAATTTTGGAAAGTGTATCATTTATTGTTTCTCCTAATATTGATTTTGTTTCTCTTAATTCATACACCATCTCTGTATAAGTCTTACCATTAAACTTTAATCTGTCTCCTAGTCTTAACCACAGATAGAATGGATTTACATATAGGTATTTATAGTATAAATATTTAATTGATTTCATA
>CAZYDX010000103.1:0-7770 GCA_964646455.1 uncultured bacterium
ATCTTCTGGATGTTTTTCATTAACATAAAATTGGTTTTTAAAAAGTACCGCTCCTGAAAAATTAGTTTTACCACTAATAGAAGAAATAGAATTGGAAGTATCAAGCTTTGCCCATTCTTGGTTATTTTTATCATTTTCTATTTCATCTTTACCAAGGTAATCTAATTTCTGCCATTCAGGGAGAAAAAATTTCAAGTATCCAATTTCAGGAAATAATTCTGATAATAAAAGGTCCATCGCTCCTGATCCAAAAGGAACAATATCATAATTTGAAAACCAATCTCGTGCTAGCTTGTACTGTTCATAAATAGTATCAAGATTGGCAAAATCATATGTAAAAGCATCTATTTGTTTTAGTACATCATGACTTGTCCAAGACTCAAGAGTACTACCTCCCCAGCTAGAGTGTATTATACCAATTGGAACTCCGAGTTTTTGATGTATTTTTTTTGCGAAAAAATATCCTACCGCACTAAAATCAATGATATTTTCGCCAACTGCGGATTCCCAAGACCCTTCAATATTGTTCAAAGGCTTAATACTTATGCTCTTTTTAACATTAAACATTCGTATTTCTGGAAAATTTGCATTACTTATTTCTGTAGCAGAACTATCCGTGGTATTACAACAATAATTAAAATTCATTTCCATATTAGATTGCCCGGCTGCTAACCAAACCTCTCCCATTAAAATATCATTTATTTTAAGTGTTTCATTACCACAAGAAATAGATATTGATTGAGCTCCAAATTTATTTGTCGTTTTTAATGACGTTTTCCAATTTCCATTTGAATCTGAGAAAGTAAAAACCTCAAAACCCCATGAGCATGATAAATATATCTTTTCATTTGGATAAGCATTTCCCCAGATAGCAACATTAGTATCTCTTTGGAGTACCATACCATCTGAGAAAATATTTGGTACAGATAACTTTATTGAGGAATTATTACATGAAAAAATAAAAAAAATAAGTATGTAAAATTTCTTCATATATAATCATATATACAAAGTAGGTTGTAATTATTTAATCGAATAATATTTTAATATTTTTGTGCTGTTTGTTGGATATCTAAGCTTATATTTTTTCTATTAATCCGGACACTACGTCCATCATTGGAATACATATTAATCACTAATTTTTCGAGATTAGGCTCTTGAATTTCTTTAAGCTGGAGAATAATATCACCTTCATATTCTGATCCAAACGTATTCTTTAATACGCTGAATAAAGTATTAAAAAGCTCTATCGAGTCTAGATAATCAATATCTTCATCCCAGTCTGTAGTCACATAGCTCAATTTTTCATCTTCAAAACCCATGGATCCGATAATTATGTCATCATCTCTTAACCAAAAATTATCACTAATTGAGTCGAGCTTTGTTTGATCTAAAAAATCATGCATCCTATCTAAGGCAATACTTTTATCCATACCTATCTTTAACTGTGTACCTTCAATATTAATCGTTTGTGATAAGGTTAGTGTAGAAATTTGGATTAATAAAATAAATAAATATTTAATTATCATATCTGGATACCTTTCAAGAAAAAATATGTGAAAATATTCATCCTATCATAGCTAGGATTTTAATAAAACTATACTCTGAAAATCGTGTTCTCTTTATCAAACCAGTATACTGAAAATCTTATTCCAACCGCAGCAAAAAATAAAAGAGATGATAATGTCTCAATAAAATAAATTGGCTCTACTGAGCCGGCTAAAATTTCTTTCGTTAATAAGCCAACGTTAATCAGTGGCATTAGTGCTGTTGTATGATCGATCTCCATTCCTGGCCCTAAGCTTAAAAATAATGGAACAATAATTACCATATTGAGTGGTGCCATTAGGCTCTGTGCCTCTTTAAATGATCTAGCATAAAAAGATATTGATAGTAGCATAGACGCAAAGAATATTGCAATAGGTATCATTAATATAATCAAAGATAAAATCATGAACGGACTTATTAATTCCATAATAGTAGCCTGTATTTGCTCAGGAATATTATCAATAAAAAATAATGACGATGAAATACCTAGTACTGAAACGAGTCCTGAAACGAGTCCTGTTAAAGATACAACTAATAGTTTTCCCATTGTGATCTCAAATTTTGTTGCAGGAGAAGAAAGTAAAGTCTCTAGCGATCCTCTCTCTTTTTCACCTGCACCCAAATCGATTGCAGGATACATTGCACCTAAAAATATAAACATAACCAGTATATAAGGTATAAAACCACCAACTGCTTTCCCTATCGTTTCTTTTGCTGTAGACATATCAACATCTACAATATTCAGTGGCTCTAATAGTTTCTCATCTATTTTAAAATTATTTAATCTATTTGTTATTACAATTTTTTTATAGTTTTCTAAAGCGGTCTTCATCCTTTTTTTTGATCTACTCATTAAATCAGATGATTTATAATAAATATTTATTTGCCCAGTATTGTTAGATGATATATTGTCTAAAAAATCTTTTTCTATATGCATTCCACCTTGAATAGAATCTGTTTTTATACCTGCCTCTAAACTATCCAGATTAATATCTTCAATTATTTCTACACCCTTTTGTTCGGCTAGAAGTCCTTTGATTATAAGGTCATCAGTTTCATTGATTAGAGCAATCTTTAGTAATTTTTCTTCAGATTTTTTATTTTGGTACTCTTGGAACTTTATTGATCCCACCACTAACAATGGAGTAATAAGTACCGGGATAACTACCATGAACATAAGCGTCCTTCGATCCCTTAGAACATCAATAAGCTCTTTTATAAATATTGATATAATTATTTTCATGATTTATCTATCAAGTTTATTAACGTATCATCATAGCTTTGTGAGTCGGGGATTAAAGCTTCAAAATCATTTTTTGTCCCAGAAAAAATAAGTTTGCCATTATATATAACTCCGATATCATCGGCAAGTGACTGGACTTCTTCCATGCGGTGCGAAGAAAAAATAATAGTTTTCTCTTCCTCTTTTGAGTTTCTTATTAGTTCAATAATAGATCTAGAGGTCATTACATCTAGTCCAGTCGTAGGCTCATCAAAAACTATAATATCTGGGTTATGGATAATTGTGCGAGCGATAGATGTCTTTTGCTTCATACCAGAGCTAAGGGTTCCAATCCTTTTGTTTGCAAATGAGTTCATATCTAAACGGTCAAATATTTCTTTACATCTCTGATCAAAAACTATTCTATCCATACTGTTAAGGTCAGCAAAATACTTAACCATTTCATATGGGCTTAGGCGATCATACAGTGCTGTCTGATTTGTCATGAACCCTATCGATTTTCTGGCCGATCTACCATCTACTGAAACATCACTACCATTAATTTGAATAGATCCAGAAGTGGGTGAAATCATGGTTGATATCATTCTAAGTGTTGTTGTCTTCCCTGACCCATTGGGACCGATCAAGGCAAAAACCTTACTAGAATTACATTTTAAGTTTATTGAATCAACCGCTGTAAATAATTTTGGTCTGAGTTCAGATTTGCCAACGATTTTTCTCTGGTCTTTCGTTAGCGTGAATACTTTTGTAACATTCGTTAAGTCAATCATTTTTTATTAAGATATGTGGATTAATCAAACCAAAATTTAAGGATAATACGTTTCAAATAAATAGTTATTAAACTAAACTGATTTTATTTTTTGATTATTATTACAAATTTTGAATTTTTAATCTAGACTCTTATAGCATTAGTGATATAAAATCGAATTCAGTATTATAGCATATAAGCATGAAAAAACTAAACCTACAAACGGGAATATTATCAATAATTATTCTTCTGGCCGCTTTTACCAGAATTATGCCACACCCTCCAAATTTTTCTCCCATGGCTGCAATTGGATTATTTGGTGCAGCACATTTTGCAAAAAAATGGCAAGCATTTTTTATCCCCCTCCTTGGAATCTGGTTAAGTGATTTAGTGATTAATAATTTTATTTATATTAGCTCAGACAAAAATATTGTATGGTTTTACAATGGGTTTTATTGGCAATATATTTCATATATAATAATAATATTCATTGGGCTATTTATTTTTAATAAAGGTGTATCTCTATCAAAAACATTTGGCGGTATAGTTGCCTCCAGTGGAATTTTCTTTTTAGTATCCAATTTTGGAGTATGGGCTGGTAGTGGAATGTATCCTAAAAATATAGCTGGTCTTATTAGTTGTTATATCGCTGGCATCCCTTTTATGAATAATACAATTATAAGTGACTTTCTATTTACGACTGTATTATTTGGTTCATACTATTTACTACAATCGGAATATTCTTCATTAAAAATAAAACACCTTAATTATTCCTAATTCTAAGAGTCATTTTAAAATGACTCTCCTAAATAATCTTTTTTGTTTTCAATTTGAAGTGATAGACTTCAATCTATCATATAATTAAAGAAGACCTATAAAGGATTAAAATATGAGTACTATTTTTACCAAAATAATTAACAAAAAAATCCCAGCTGATATTTTATTTGAAAATGATAATGTTTTAGCGTTTCGAGATATCAACCCACAAGCGCCAATTCATTTTCTTGTGATACCCAAAAAAGAAATAAGTACGCTAAACGATATTAAAGACGTTGATAAAGATATAGTCGGAGAATTATTTATTGTTGCAAAAGATCTAGCAAAAAAGGAAGGAATAGCTGAGAGTGGATATAGAACTGTATTCAATTGCAATGAGCATGGAGCACAGACAGTCTACCACATACATCTACACGTTTTGGGTGGCAGGCAATTAAATTGGCCTCCTGGTTAGCCGAACTAATATAATAAACAATTTAGTAGAAAGATTAATTCTCATTGCGCCAAATAGTTCCACCTGGTGTATCTTCAATCTCTATCCCCATTGACTTTAGCTCGTCTCTTATCTCATCTGCACGATTAAAGTTTTTTTCATTTCTAAATTGATTCCTATCTTCAATCATCTTCTCTATTTTATGTATGTCATCTTCGACAACGGCTTTACTATACCCTAGCCAATCGTCAGGATCACACTGCAGTATGCCAAGCATCTTAGCACTAGAGTAAATTGTAGGCATCAATTCTTTTTGTTCATCTTTACCAGCATCCTGAAAGCGATTAAAAAGAATATTTAACTGGCCTAAAGCTTCTGGTGTATTTAGATCATCACATAGTGCATCTACTATATGTTTAGATGGCTTAACTGTATCTGACTCTGGAACAGCTTCTGCTTTTCGTATAACTCTATAGAGTCTGTCTAATGTCTTTTTGGCTTGGTCAATTGCCTTTGTAGACCAATTAAGTGACTGCCTGTAATGTGTTGATAATAAAACCAGCCTTAGAGTCTCTCCGTTATAATCATTTATCAAGTCATTTATATAACGAATATTGCCAAGAGACTTAGACATCTTATCACCATCGAATTTGATCATACCATTATGTATCCAATACCTAGCATATGAAGTAATAGTATTAATTTTATTATGTGCTCCACAGCACTGAGCAAGTTCATTTTCATGGTGTGGGAATATGAGATCTTGCCCACCAGAGTGAATATCAAAAGGGACACCAAGTGTTTTTTCGGACATAGCGGAACATTCAATGTGCCACCCTGGACGGCCAAAACCCCAAGGAGAATCCCAGCCTGGTTGGTTATCGATACTAGGCTTCCAAAGTACAAAGTCTGTTGGGTCTTTTTTATAAGATGCTACCTCCACCCTATTTCCTAGAATTTGCTCATCTTTATCTCTGCCAGATAGTAATCCATAACCTGGAAATGTATTTACACTGTAGAGAACATGTCCCTCTTCCTCGTAAGCATGCCCATTTTCAATAATTGCTACAATTTGTTTTATCATTTCGGCAATGTGCTCTGTAGCCTTAGGCTGCAAATCTGGTGGATCAATGCCTAATTCTTTAAGATTTTCATTATATATATTTTCATACTTTTTAGTTAATGTGCCTATAGGTATATCTTGCTCTATAGATGCCTTTATTATTTTGTCATCAATGTCTGTGATATTTGACACATATGTCACTCTAGGGTATAAATATTTCAGAAGTCTAACCAAAACATCTGAAACCATCGGAGGGCGGGCATTGCCAATATGAGCATAATTATAAACCGTCGGGCCACAGGTATACAAACGCACATGACCCTGATCAATGGGAAGAAAATCTTCTTTCTTATTTGTAAGAGAGTTATATAATCTTAGTTGTGTCATGATAGTTACATTTAAAACATTACTATTCATAAAATTACGAGAATTTTAATATATGCTTCGTAAAGTATTTTCAAAACTATTTATTCTTCCTATACGATTGTATCAGATAACACTGTCTCCATTTTTAGGTCAAAATTGTGCACATATACCGACATGCTCAAACTATGCGATTGAGGCAATTAATGAATGGGGAGTATTTAAAGGATCTTGGTTAGCAATAAAACGTATAATCAGATGTAACCCCTGGTGGGGGACACACGGAAAAGACCCGGTGCCTTTTAAAAAAAAATAATCTGCAAAAATCAGTAAGGATCTGTGAAATGACTTATCCCTACAAAAACATAAAATAAGCTTATCAATACTATACTAATTAATTTTATGTTATATCGTATCATTGATATAATAATAATTCAGCTAGGTATAAAAAAAAGCCTCGAAAACGAGGCTTTTTTAATTCATAAAATGATTACTTTTAAAATCGATAACCTAATGAAAATGCTATACCATTATGCTTGACCTCACTACCTGAAGGACCAACTTCAGCTAATCCTAAGTAATAGCCAACATCAAGGCCAATATTATCATTTATAGGATAATTCAAACCAAACATAAGGCCATAATCAGTGTATTCACCGAAATCTTCATCCGGATAATCTTGCTCAGTTCCATCCAACTCGATTTTTCCTGAGCCCATTGAAGTTCCGAATAATAACATTCCTGTTAGATTTACTGGACCCATAGGATAACCTGCACCAACCATTACATCAAGGTAATGATGAACTGTTGTATACTCATTAGAGTTATATTTTACAGACCAGCCTCTGTTACCATATCCTAAGCCTACATTAACCGGAAAAGAGCCCAACATAACACCCTTATAAATACCTATATTTGGCAGAGCAAAAACGCCCCCTATCTCATACCCATCAGGTAAATCATTAACGCTAGTTGCACTCAATTGTGCACCACCAATATATACTCCAAAATTTGTGAAATTATCTGGAACCTCCTGAGCAAATATTGTTGTACTCAGAGCCAGAACTAATGTTATTCTATGTTTCATTATTTATCCTTTTTTTATTTTCGTTGTAAAAACTTTTTGAGATTTATTATCAATAAAATATTACTTAATTAAATAGTATTAGCTTAGAAATTATATCCTAAAAACAGAAATAGGCCATTGAATTTCATTGCGCCAATTTCTGAATCACCCTGGTCAGCTAGACCAAGATAGTATCCTGCATTAATATTGATTTGCTCGGTAACTGGAAAACCATAAGCAAGTATCAAGCCATAATCAGGATCTGACTCTGCTATTTCATCTGGCATATCTGATGTTTCTGGGTCTCCTCCATCAATACTTACAGACACTGTTCCTGAATTTAGAGGATTACCATAAAGAAATCCAACCTGCGCAAAACCTGGTCCTACAGGATATGGCATATATGCGGCTATATCTAGATAATCCCAAGAAAAACCGTTCTTCCATTTCGTAAATAAATTCATCTCTTCGTTATAAGCTCTTTTTCCTAGACCTACGCTAACTACTAGTGGAACACCAAGCATTACACCTT
>CAZYDX010000104.1:0-7699 GCA_964646455.1 uncultured bacterium
GTTTTTGCGCCTTTTATTAATGTGGTAGCAGTTTTGTGGTATTGTTTTACCATTGTTTTAATATTTTTTTTGCTGCATTATACCCATTAGTTCCATGTAATCCTCCTCCAGGATGTGTCCCAGGACCGCAAATAAAAAGATTGTCAATAGGTGTGTTGTATTGAGCCGAACTAATTGTAGGCCGCATAAACATAAACTGGTCTAGTGTCATTTCACCATGATTTAAATTTCCTTCATTTAGGTAAAACTCTTTTTCTATATCCAAAGGAGATAAAATTATCGATGATTCAATCAAAGATGAAAAATTTGGAATAATTCTCTCTATAACTTTCATAACATTTTTTTCTAATAGTTCATTGGACTTGTTACCCCAATTTTGATTTCGTAGATGGTATGGTGCATACTGGACTGTCGCAGATAAAACATGTTTATTTGATTTAGAAAAATTAGGGTCAAGCGCACTTGGAATATTAAACTCTACATAAGGGGCTTCTGATATTTTCCCATATTTAACCCCGTCAGAAGCACGTTCTAATGATTCTAATGTAGGACAGATTGAGAAATTGGTTCCCATATGATTTGTATCTATTCCTTTAATATCAGGGATTCTATTAATCGCAAAATGGATCCGAGCAGCACTACCTCTATATTTAATATTTTGTAACTGATTTAGAAAATTAGGATCAAGGTTTGATGAACCTACAAGATTAATAAATGTATTATTAGGATCAAGGCCTGATATTATTTTTTCTGCTGTTATAAGATTTCCATTATCGAGAACAACACCCTCACAAATTTTTTGGCTAACTTCAATAGATTTTACTTTTGAATTAGTTCTGATTTCTACACCATAAGATTGTGCAATATTTCTTAATGTATTTGCAAATTCGACCGTGCCTCCTTTAATAAAAAATGAATTGTGAATTACATTATTGGAGTAAAGATGTTGGTGCAATAAATTATATCCTGTTCCTGCTGAATAAGGGCCAAATGACAGATGATGAATTCCAGCCGCTGATATTGAACTACGCAATAACTCATTTTCAAACCATTCATCCATTAGTTCATTCATCATCATTGGTGCAACCCTTAATAAATCTACAATACCTCTAGAACCTTGTTTTAAAATGGGATTTAACATTGGTTTTAGCGATAGGATATCTGAAATATCTAGATTTGGTAATTCAGGAGGATTAATAGTATATAATTTTTCTAAAAATTGTGTTATATTATTTATGTAAACGACAAAGTTTTCCCATTTAGCAGAATCTTTTTTTGACAAGTTGGAAATAGATTCTGCGGTTTTTAATGGGTCGCGGTTGAAAAAAATATGGTTTCCATTTTCTCCCAATGAAATCCGAGCTATATTAGGTTTTATAAATTTTAACCCATTATTTTCAAGTCTCAGTTCTTTTAGCACTCGAGGGTCTATCCATTTTATACTATCATAAATCATATTGCATTTATAGCCATCGCCAAATTCTAAACTGGAGGACAATCCACCTATTTTATTTCTTGCCTCTAATAGTAGAACTTTTTTCCCTTTTTTGCCTAACATAGTAGCAGCAACTAGGCTATTTATCCCACCACCAACTACAATTGCGTCATAATTTTCCATTACAAAATTCCTAGAATCTTTTTTGCAGCCATTTCACCGGGTGATCCAGTTATTCCACCACCAGGGTGGGTACCAGACCCACATTGATAATAGTTTTTTATTGGCGTTGTATAGTCTGCCCAACGCACTGCTGGACGCAAAGAGAACAGTTGCTGTATTGTTAATTCTCCATGAAAAATATTCCCCTCCGTGAGACTAAAAGTAGATTCTAGATCTAATGGTGTCAACACCTGTCTATGTAGTATAATATCTTTAATATTGGGTGCATATTGAGCTAAGGCATTAATCACAGCGTTTCCAAAGGCTTCTCTTTTTTGATTATTCCAACCACCATTAATATTGTAAGGAGCATATTGTACAAAACAAGACATTACATGTTTTCCAGGAGGAGCCATTTCAGGATCGAGAACAGAAGGAAGAATTATATCCATAAAAGGTTTTTTAGAAAAATCCCCATACTTAGCATCATCATAAGCATTTTCTAGATAATCATAGCTAGGACTTATTGATATTGCACCTCGGAGATGATGACCATCACCAGGTAAACAGGTAAAATTAGGAAGTCCATCTAATGCAAGGTTAACTTTTCCTGATGAACCTCTAATGCGAAAGTTTTTAATATCTCTAACAAATTCATTAGGTAACTCATTTTCATTTACCAAGTTCAAGAATGATTGTTTTGGGTCTAAACCTGAGATTACGATATCAGAATTGAACTCGTCTCCATTATCTAGTGCAACACCAACTGCTTTATTATTTTTAATTATTACATTACTGACAGGAGCTTCTGTTTTGATTTCAGCACCAAAATGTTGAGCAGATCTTGCAATAGCCATGCTTACTTCTCCAGTACCACCTCTTTGAAAACCCCACGCACGAAAAGCGCCATCAATGTCTCCCATATAATGATGTAGCATAACATATGCAGATCCTGGAGACCGAGGGCCCATAAAAGTGCCAATGATTCCACTAGCAGACATGGTTGCCTTCAATGGTTCAAATTCAAACCATTCATCTAAAAAGTCTGCTGAACTCATTGTCATGAGTTTTGTTAAATACTCAAACTGTTCTGAGCTTAAAGTTTTTACATGATTTAATAATCTTTTTGTATTAAACAAGTCAGATATTGAAGGTCTAATTACATTAGGTGCTATTGTTTCAAGTATAGGCCTAACAGCCATACCAATTTGACCCATAAGAGGACCAAACCGTGTATATGCCTCTGCATCACGTAATGAATGCCTTGCTATCTCACGATAGGTTTGGTCACCATCTGCAGTCCGGATTAAATAATCATTTTCTAATGGTGTAAATGTACTTTCCAATGGGAGTATCTCTAGTCCAAATTTTGGCAACTTAAGTTCTCTAATTACATTTGCCTTCATGAGGCTTACGACATAAGAGCAAACAGAAAATTTAAATCCTGGGAACACTTCTTCTGTTACTGCTGCGCCGCCAAGTACATGTCTCTTTTCTAATACTAAAATCTTTTTTCCAGCTCTCCCTAGATATGCTGCAGTTGTTAAACCATTATGACCACCGCCAATTATAATTGCATCATATTTTTTTAGACTGGACATGAACGCTTTCTTTCAGGATTAAAAAAAGGTGTATTAACAACTTGAGCTTTAGTTGTTTTCTTGAAATGTTCTACTTTTATTTCAAATTCTAATTCGGTTCCATTTTGTGAGTAGTCACTTTTTAAATGGGCTAATGCTATATATCTTTTTAAGATAGGTGACCAAGTTCCACTAGTTGCATAACCGACTTGATTTCTATTATAATATAAAGGAGTACTGGTACGCCATGCAGTGGAAGGTAACCCAGGGGCCAGGCCAACACTGCGATAATGACTTTCAAGTTCAGACCATTCAATTTCAATACCAACGAATTCCCAATTAGGCCCGCGGTCTATTTCTTTTTTTAATGCATTTTTTCCTATAAAATTAGTTTTTTTCATTTTAACTGCCCAACCTAATCCTAGTTCAAATGGAGAAGATTTTCGCGATTCAACTATAGCATGGCGAGAAGAGATATAGTCTACATCAAGTAATATTAATCCTGCTTCTATCCTTGCAATATCTAAAGCATGCAGTCCTGTAGGTGTTATTCCATAAGGGGCACCTTTTTTCAATAAAAGGTCCCAAATCGATAATGCATTATTGGAGTCCATCCATATCTCGTAACCAAGGTCACCAGTATAACCTGTGCGAGATATAGATACAGGGATACCATTAAAATTTGTGTTAACCATCCAAAAAAACTTTAGTTCATTAAGTGATATTTCTGAAATAGAATTTAAAATTTCTCTTGAGTTTGGTCCTTGAAGTGCAAGCGCAGCAGTTGTTTCTGAGTCATCTTTTATTTTAACATTTAAGCCTGAAGCTATATGTAAAATCCAATCTAGGTTAGGTTCTGCACTTGTAATTCTAAATTTATTTTCTGATAGTCTTTGAATGGTTCCATCATCAATAACTTTTCCATTTTCGTCACACCAGGGTGTGTACATAACCTGTCCTATTTTGCATATTTTTATATTTCTTGTAACCAGTCTATCCAAAAGAGCTAAAGCATCTTTACCTTCAATTAGATATTTTTTTAAAGGAGAAATATCTAAAAGTGCAGATTTAGTGCGAATAGCAAAATATTCATTATCATGTGTCAGTTCATAATTTGTAGCTGATAAATAGCCAGACCACCTTCTCCATTCTTGAGATTCATTCAATTTTGATGTTCGATCAAAAAAGGGTGAAAGCTTGAGATTAGTATTTGCTGTAAACTGATTATAGTCAGACATTAAGCTGACCTTAAAAATGGACGTGTTAAGCATGTTGGCCCACCCGCACCTTTGATTGAAATTTCAGAGCCATCATATGTATAAACTTCTACATTCTTATTTTCTAATAATTGTTTCGTTTTTGGGTTTCCACTAATCATGATAACTTTTCTTTGAGACACAGCTAATACATTACATCCCATTGATTTATATTCTTCATCTGGGACATTGATAAGTTCTATATTTCGATTAAGAAGGTATTTTATAAATGATACTGGAAGCAATCTAGAATATACTAAATAGAGATTATAATCAATTGGACTGAGATTGCTCATCAAGTGTAAACAGTCCTCAGGTCCGTTCCAGTGTGGAATTGGGACACTGATAATATCTTTTATTTGGCCTGACAATAAATTCTTTAATTGTTTTATACCTTCGCTATTTGTTCGATAACCTTCTCCCACTGCGATAGTATTTTCATCAATCCATACTATGTCTCCACCCTCTAGGGTTCCAGGACATTCTATTTTCCCAAGTATTGGGATATTGATAGATATAAAATACTGTTCCATTTTATTTATTTCTGTTATTCTAGTTTTTTTCCCCATGTTGCATAGTATAACGCCTTTATTAGTGATAACGCACGGGTCATGAGTATATATAGAGTCAAGAGATGTGGAATCATCTTTTGATAAAAAATGCAATTCAATGTCAAATGATCTTAGTAGGCTGATAAATTTTTCATATTCATTAATCGCTTTGTTAAAATTTGGTGCTTTAGAATAATTAAGATTCAAATATTGGTTGTTTATTGTTTTTTGATCTACAAAAGCATTTTTTGGGTGTTTTAATAAAATTTTTTTTATTGGATTAACCATATTATGGCTACTGGAAAATTTTTTGACGTGTTCAGTTATAGATGGTTTTTCTACCATGGTAGAGTATCCAAATCTACATTTCCACCTGTAAGAATTAAGCCAATTCGTTTATTATAAAATCTCTTTTTATTTGTAAGTATTGCGGCCAATACTATTGAGCTAGAAGGCTCAATAATAATTTTCAACCTTTGCCATACTATTTGCATCGATTGAATTATCATTTCTTCTGATACTAATATAATTTCATCAACATGTTTTTGTATGACTGGAAAAGTAATTGTACCTACTTGTGCTCTCAATCCATCTGCAATAGTATCAGTCGTTTTATTGGGGATTATTTTTTTGTTTTTAATTGATTGGTATGTATCATCTGCATTTTTTGGTTCGGCGCCATATACTTTTATATTAGAGTTAACGGCTTTTGCCGATAATAAAGTACCAGCTAGTAAACCGCCACCACTTACAGGGACAATGATAATATCAAGATCAGGAATTTTTTCTAAAAGTTCTTTAGCAGCAGTTCCCTGTCCAGCAATAATTTTTTCATCATTATAGGGGTGTACAATTGTAGCTCCAGTCTCTTTAACCATCTTATTTAATGTGTTTTCTCTAGACTTAATATTGGGGTCGCAGAATATGATTTCACCTCCAAATCTTTCTACGTTGTCTACTTTTACCTTTGGAGTGTTATCAGGCATTACGACCTTAACATTTGCACCAAGTTTCTTTGCAGATGATGCGACAGCTGCACCATGATTTCCTGATGAAGTTGTTATTACTCCATTTGCTAATTGCTCTTTAGAAAGTTGTAGAATTTTATTAGTTGCTCCTCGAATTTTAAAAGAACCAGTCTTTTGAAAATTGTCGCTTTTAAAAAATAAATTGGCATTTGCCTCTAGATTAATATTTTCACATGTAAGTATTGGTGTATTATGGATAAAATTTGAAATTCTTTTATGGGCAGATTCAATATCAGTATAGTTTACCATAGCAAGAATTTAATATTAAATAATTAAGTATCTTTTATACATAGGGTATTATTATTAAAAATAAATTAAAAGAAAGAAAAACTATGAATAGGAATAAATCTATACACATGAGTAGTACAGAGTTTAGAGAGTATGGACATGCAGTTATTGATTGGATAGCACAGTATTATGAGAATGTCGAAGACTATTCGGTTAAATCCGATGTTAAGCCAGGTGAGATTAGAAAAAATCTTCAAAAAAACCCTCCTAAAGATGGTGAATCTATCGATTTTCTTTTAAAAGATATTGATAGATTAATCATGCCAGGCATAATTCACTGGCAGTCCCCGAAATTTTTTGGATATTTCCCCACAAATACTAGTGGGCCATCAATACTTGCTGATCTTATTTCAAGTGGTCTAGGTGTTAATGGAATGTTATGGGAAACTAGTCCAGCATGTACAGAATTAGAAACTCATGTTCTTGATTGGTTAGCTGAAATGTTGAATCTGCCGGAACATTTTTTATCTGATAATAATGGAGGAGGAGTAATACAAGATACTGCATCTAGTGCATCTCTATGTGCTTTAATTGCAGCAAGAGAAAAAAAGACCAAAGGAAAATTTAATTTATTTGGATCTAGGGAAAATCTTGTAGCCTATGCTTCCTCACAGACGCATTCTTCCATTGAAAAAGCTGCTATGATTACAGGAATCGGATCAAAAAATATAAGGAAAATAGATGTAAATGATGATTTTTCTATGAACAGTGATTTACTAATAAAACAAATAATTAAAGATATTGAAGAAGGTTATACTCCTTTTTTTGTCTGTGCTACAATTGGTACGACATCCAGCAATGCAATTGATTCATTATATGAAATAGGTAAAGTCTCTAATCAATATAAATTATGGATGCATGTCGATGCAGCAATGGCTGGAACTGCTGCTATATGTCCAGAATATCAATACATGCAAAAAGGGTTAGAGTATGCGGAAAGTTATTTATTTAACCCCCATAAATGGATGCTAACTAATTTTGATTGTTCTTGCTTATTTATCAAAAACCGAAAACATTTAATTAGTGCCTTAAGCATTATGCCTGAATATCTCAAGACTGAGTCCTCTAATGAAGATAAGGTAATTGATTATCGAGATTGGCAAATACCTCTTGGAAGGAGGTTTAGATCTTTAAAATTATGGGCCGTGATTAGATATTATGGAATCGATGGATTGCAGAATTATATTCGAAGTCATATTGCTCTAACTCAGAAGTTTTTGTCATGGGTTATAAATGATGAAAATTTTGATGTAATAGCGCCAGCCCCACTTAATCTTGTGTGTTTTAGAGCAAAAGGAAGTAACAAGCTGAATGAACTATTACTCAGATATATAAATAATTCTGGAGAAATATTTATCACACATACGAAACTAAATGATTTATTTACTCTACGATTTTG
>CAZYDX010000105.1:0-7680 GCA_964646455.1 uncultured bacterium
GAGTCGCTTGATTTGAAAACCTCAGTTACAAGACCAAGCTCTTTGTAGGTAGACATCTTAGAATTGTCCCAGGTTGATATTCCTGCGGCATCCTGTCCTCTGTGTTGGACCTGAATAAGTGCGTCATATATGTCGCCGCATGCATTATCCTTTTTATGATATATACCTACAATACCACACATTATTTTAAGTCCACCAGCGATGGTGCTAGGCCGATATATTCTTCAGGCGTAAGATTAATCAACCTGTTTTTATCTTCATTTGGGATTCTAAGAAGTTTGACAAAATCATTAATAGAACTCTGGTCAACTGTCTTACCCTGAGTCATGTTTTTCAATTGTTCATAGGCATTATCTGAACCTGATTTTCGTAAAATAGTTTGTACGGCTTCTGCCAAAACCTCCCAATGACCATTTAGTTCATTTTTCATTTCAGCTTTGTTCACCGTAATTCTCCTTAGTCCTTTAAGAATATTTTTACAAGAAAGATAACTATACCCCATTGCAATACCCTGGTTTCTTAGTGTTGTGCTGTCAGTTAGGTCTCGTTGCATTCTTGATATAGGAAGTTTGTTTGATAGGTGTGTTAAAATAGATATCGCCAGACCTAAGTTCCCCTCTGCATTTTCAAATTGGATTGGATTTATTTTATGAGGCATCGTTGAAGAGCCGACCTCACCTGGAACCCTTTTTTGTTTTAGTATCCCTCGACTAATATAGAACCAAACATCTCTACAGAGATCAATTAAAATATTGTTCACTCTTATTATTGATTGATAACTCTCAACAACAGAATCATGAGACTCGATCTGAGTTGTTACAAGATTTGGCTCAAGTCCTAAAGATGTAATAAAATTTTTTGAAAACTGTAACCAATCTATTTTTGGATATGCTGTATAGTGAGCTGCCCATGTTCCAGTTGCTCCGCCAAATTTTCCCTGAAGCCTGTGTTTTTTTACTTGTTCATATTGTCTATTTAGTCGATGAACAAAGACAGAGATTTCTTTACCGAATGTTGTTGGAGTAGCGGATTGTCCATGAGTAAGAGAAAGCATCGGAGTATTAGAAAATTGTTTTGAGAGAGCCCTTAACTTTTTAATCATCTCTTGAAATACGGGAGAAAACTGGTCTTTTAAAGCCT
The DNA here is from genome assembly GCA_964646455.1 of uncultured bacterium. GTDB lineage: Bacteria > Fidelibacterota > Marinisomatia > Marinisomatales > UBA1611 > TMED80. Next base: position 1,141 of record CAZYDX010000105.1, read on the forward strand.
CTTGCCACATAAGTGAATACGATAAATTGTTTATATCTTCGGATGTTAGTGCAAAGTGTATCCACGAAAACATTCGTTTTTTGTTCATTTTTTCTAGTCTCTCTCGGATATAATATTCAACCGCTTTTACATCGTGGTTGGTGGCTACCTCTATGGCCTTTACTCTTTTTGCATCTTCAAGATTGAATGAGGTATAAATTTTTCGAAGCTTTTTTTTGTCAGTTTCTGATATAGGTTCTAGCTCTTTAACATCTTTTTTCAATGAGAGAGCAATTAGGTACTCTATTTCAACCTTTGTCCTGTAACGTATTAGTGCATACTCTGAAAAGTAGTCAGAAAGACTTTCTGTACTTTTCGAGTATCTCCCATCGAGTGGGGATATTGTTTTTAGGGGGTCAGACACCAAAAATTCTTTTAACGGCTAGCGCACAGTTTCCTGGGTCAATAACCGTTAACACCGGGGTCAGGCTTGGCATCTGGAGTGTGGAATGAATGTTAACTAACATGTCTGACTTATCAGAAAAAGGTGGGCAGCCGATTGTGGGGAACTCTGAATTTGCAGCAACGAAACCCGAGAGTGCGTTAGACCTCCCGGCAATTGTTATATAGACAATATCTTTTTTGGTTTTATTTGCTTCTAGTATTTCCAGAACTTTTAGAGGCTGTTTATGGGCAGATGCAGCGTGTTGCTCCCATTCAATATTATATTCATTGAGCTTGTCTGTTATTTTTTTTGCGTGGGGCTCATCTGATGTTGAACCCATAATTATTACTGTTTTCATTTTAAATATTCTTTCAGGTTTTCATTTATTCGTTCTTGAACGGGTTTATCTTTATCTGGGAAGGGGAATATACTTCCGGTAATAGTCTCATATAGATAAATGTATCTACTTGATAGTTCAACCACTAGCTCGTCCGGAGCAGGTGGTAAATCTTTGTCATTATAGGGGTCACAATTATCAACAAACCAGAGCCTTAGAAATTCTTTGTCAATGTTTTGTGGCTCTTGTTCATTTGACATTCGTTCTTCATAGGTGTCGGCGATCCAGTATCGACTGCTGTCTGGGGTATGTATCTCATCAATTAGGAGGATGTTGCCATCATTATCTTTTCCCATTTCATATTTTGTATCTACCAATATCATACCATTTTCTTCCGCCTTTTTTTGCCCAAATTCAAAAAGCTCTAAAGCTTTCTGACTACAAAAATTCCAGTCCCCCTGCGTCATCCAGTTTTCACTGACGATTTCCTCTGGTGTGATTGGCCTGTCATGGTGTTCTTCTTTTGTGGTGGGCGTAAGCATATTAGCTTTGAGTTTTTCATTTTTCTTTAGACCTTCGGGGAGCTTGTTTCCACAATATTTACGATCCCCTTTATTATATACCGTCCAGAGTGAGGTGCTGGTGCTGCCTGTGATAAAACCTCGAACAACAAACTCAATAGGGAAAACCTTACACTTTTTAGCAATAATAACATTCGGATCTGCCACGCTGATGATGTGGTTATCAATAATGTGTTTTGTTTGTTCAAACCACCAAGCGCTTGCAAGGTTTAAAACCTGACCCTTGAAAGGGATAGACGCAAGCACTCGGTCGAAAGCGCTTTGTCTATCTGTCGTGATAAGTGCCAGTGAATCATTGAGGTCGTATTGGTCCCTTACTTTGCCCGCTTTCTTTTCAATGGAGCCCAGATCTGTCTTTGTCAGCGTATTTTTCAGCTCAACAGAAATTCTATCTTTGTATTGACTAACTGATTCTAAAACATTCATGCGATAATGGATTAAAAAATATGTTTGTGTCTAAAATGCTGTTTAAAACAGAGTTGAAGTTAGTATTTTTTGTGTTGATGTTCCACACCACACCTCGTTTAAGTTGTATTAATTCATTTATACTGAATCTTTCTCTTATCGATTCAAATTTAGCCTGACTGTGCATATCCTCTTTTTGTCTTACCAAAAATGATGCTTTATTTTTTTCTTTAGAAAGGCTACTCATATATTCTTTGTTGGAATTAAACAGTTCACCAGTGTTTTCGATTTTTTTTAAAACGGTTTTTGAGTTCCCGGATGTTTTGATTTCCCAGTGTTGTTGTCTGGAGATAACTACATCTATGCCCATTCGCTTTAATGCGTTTTGTACTGTCGCAGCCTCATTATCTGTTATCACCATATCAATAACCCACTCAGTAGAATTTTTATCAGGGGTATAATCACCAATCTCGGTTTTATCAGGTATAAAGGACAAAGTGTTGTTTTTTAGTGGGCAGCCCTGCTCTATAAATTCCTTCATTGATGAAAATAATTTATCACCAAACCCAGTTCTTTCAGGGTGTGGCATCATAGCTAAAATATTTCCTGCCGGGTTACAAATAGCGGCCAGATTATAGTCTGATCCATTTGGATTTATTGGAAACTCATTTGAGGGGTTTCCTTTTTTGTCACAATATCGAAACACTGTCTGATTATTATGAATAAGTTCTTTTAAAAGCGAGGCTGGGATAATAAATCTCCCCTCTGCGTGTGCAAACGGAACATATATTATTTCTTCCAGATCAAGATGTCTGGTAAAGGCAGTGCTTTCTCGGGGCACTGACATTTTAAGGTTTGCCCAGGTATTATAATAGCCCGTTCCTACAACATGTCCATTTTTAATTCTTTTATTATCTGCTAGAGCGATAGTTGTTTGATTTTTTCCAACACCAGGGATGAGTCCAGATTCAACCAGTATCTGAGCACCGTTACAGATCCCAAAAACAGGCTTGCCTTTTTCTGCTTCTTTTTTTAGTGTGTCCATTATGGGATCAAGTGAGGCTATGACGCCTGCTCTAGAGCGATCCTCAAAAGAAAAACCGCCAGCAACAATATATCCATCGCAGTCTTCAACCAGCTCAGATTTGGCGTTCCAGAGAACTTCAACCGGGTTCATGTCTGACCGTTTAAGTGCTAGCGCTGTTTCTCTTTCTGTGTTAGACCCGGGGAATTGTACGACGCCAATATTTATTGTCATGATCTTGAATTGTCCTGATTTATATTAGAAAAAGGATTGAAATTTAGTTATACAATTCAATGGTAAAAATAAAAGAGTCACAAAGAAACCAAACATATTGACTATTTTTATTTATTGTTATATTATAAAAAAATAAACATATGATTATTTATAATAGAACCAGCTACAAAGAGCTAACGCTAAAGAGCTACCAAAAAGAAAAGCGAAAGCTTCAAATTGAGCTATTAAAACTTCAAGAATGGGTCATTGAATCAGGGCATAAGCTAGCTATTGTTTTAGAGGGAAGAGATGCAGCTGGTAAAGGTGCAACCATAAAGAGGTTCATTGAGAACCTTATACCAAAGACAATGAGAGTTGTAGAGCTAGGAGTCCCCACATCGGCGCAAAACAGAATGTGGTTTAAAACCTACGACAGGCTACTTCCTAAAGAGGGCGAGATTGTTTTCTTTGACCGCTCTTGGTATACGCGGGGCCTTATCCAGCCAGCAATGGGGTATTGCACAGAGAGGCAGTATAAATATTTTATGAAAAACGTAAACTCCTGGGAAAAAAAACACATAGAAAAAGGACTCCTGTTGATAAAATTCTACCTTTCTGTTTCAAAAGAGAACCAGCAACAGAGATTTGTTTTCCGGCAAAACAGCCCCCTTAAATATTGGAAACTAAGTGCGAACGATATTAAAGCAGCTAAAGAGTGGGATCTTTTTACTTATTATAAGGAGCAGGTTTTTTCTAATAGCGAGTTGAATAAAAACCCATGGGTTATAATTAACTCAGACAATAAAATGATCGCCAGGCTAAATGCAATGCGCTATGTTTTATCTAGCTTTGAATACCCAGGGAAGAAGATTCTTAAAGAAAAAAAATGGTCAAAAGAAATCCCAGAATATGATATAGAGATTGATGGTGTAAAATTTAAAGACCTTACAAAAGAACAGTATGAGTTAATTTATAGGTTAAAAGGAAGTACGTAATTGTCTGAGCTTATCAAAACAGCTGGCGGAGTGGTTGTCCGCGGGAAAAAGATATTATTCATCAAAAAAAATGGTCGATGGGAATTCCCCAAAGGCAGACTTAAAAAGGGAGCCAACAGAAAAAAAACAGCACTTAGGGAAATCTGTGAAGAAACAGGACTGAAGAAAAAAGACTTAAATATTATCAAGCCACTAATACCAACTCACCACCATAATAGAGTAAATGGTGTTATAGTGGTAAAAGAAACATTTTGGTTTTTGATACAGTACTCAGGCGATATAAAAAAGAAACTTAAACCCGACAAAAAAGAAGGAATAACAAAATGCAAGTGGTTTACACTAGATGAACTGGTTTTAACAATAAAAGATAGTCGCCCGTTGGTTCATTATTTATTAGGTTTTGTTCTGAATGATCCCGGGTATAATGATTATAAAAAAAATGGGAATAAATAATTATTTAGTGGTCTATTGATTATTAAGAGAGAGATTTTCCAACACGTTCAAGCAGTTGCTTTGTTGCTAGTATTCCATCCATTTCACCAAGCTTATTACCCTCATACTCTATCCCGATATAGCCATCGTAGCCAGACTCTAAAACAATCTTAATCATTTTGTAGTAATCAGTTTGGGTTTCATTCCCTTGGTCATCAAAATCATTACTTTTTGCACTAACTCCCTTTGCGTATGGTACCAGCTCACTTACTCCTTTGTAGCGATCGTACCAGAGATCATTATCTATCTTAAAATTGCCAAAATCAGGTAATGTTCCACACATCGGGTGATCTACGTCCTGAATTACATTTGAGAGCCACGTTCCATTACTGGATAGCCCGCCATGATTTTCAACAATTATATTAATATCTAAGTCTTTAGCAAACTCCGTAAGTCTGCGAAGACCATCGGTTGCAAGTTTAATCTGTTCATCATAGCTACCTGAGCTTCTAGCATTAACTCTGATAGAGTGACAACCAAGAAATTTTGCTGCGCTTACCCACTTGTAATGGTTTTCAATTGACCTTGTTCTTTGTTTTGGATTGGGGTGTCCAAGATCACCCTCTGAATCACACATGATTAATAGGCTTTTTATACCAAGGTCATCAGCTCTGACCCTCATCTCATTTAAGTAGCTTTTGTCATTAGCCTTATCAAAGAAAAAAATATTCACATATTCTACAGCGGAAAGTCCAAACTTATTTTTTGTGATATCAAAGAAATCTAGGTGGTCAATTTTTTTGGAGCGGATTGTACGGTGTAGCGACCACTCTGCTAGTGATATTTCAAAAGGCATAATTTTTTTTTCACAACCACTTAATTGTAGAGTAGACAGACCAGACAAGGAAATACCACTAGAGGCAATGATACTTTTTTTTAAAAATTCACGCCGGTTCAAAACCCAACACTATAATTTTCTTACCCGAATATTTTTGTACCATACCTCACCATGGTCTCCCTGTAATCCAATTGCGCCTTTTTTCTCTTTAGCGAAATATGGCATATCTCGAAATTTGCTTTTTGCGACTAGTTTTTTAAAGTTATCACTCTGATAATCATACTCTAGTATTTTAGTACCATTTAGCCAATGCTCAATATGATTATTTTTTGAGACTATTCTCACCTTATTAAATTGACCGACTGGCTTTACAACTTCCGCTGATGGCGAAATTAAATCATACAGAGCACCTGCTGAGGTGGTAGTTCTTTTTCCATCAACATGAACAATATTATCTAAGACCTGCATCTCGGGTGCAGATTGCCAAATATGACTGCCCCTTTCATTAGCAAAATAAAATATTCCACTATTTCCCCCTGCTTGAACTTTCCACTCTAGTTCTAGCTCAAAGTCTTTGTATTGATCTTGCGATATAATATCCACGCCTTTTACATGTACCAGTGTTTTTAAGGTTCCCTTTTCAATTTTCCAAGCATCCCATGGAAAATTTTTCATTTTGTAACCACGAAGTCCTTTTACACTTTTTCCATCAAAAAGAACAATCCAATTTTTTGATTGGGTTTTGCATCCAATAAATAAAAACAGAATTAGAAGGATGGCTACAGTCTTGACTGTGTTAGTTTTAATCATTTTTTGGATTCCATTCGCCTTTTGCTACGGCTGGTATAAACTCATCAAGTGCAGGCGGAGGGAAAATAATTGTTTTGTTATTTTCTGCGCTCATATATGCTGTCATAAGTAGCTCTGTAACATTTACTCCATCGCTAAAATTTTCCATTGGCCTAGTGCCTTTTAAAAAACATTCTACCATGTGACGATTTTCTTCAGTATATCCATAGGTACCAGTTTCATTGCTCACTACTGGCATTTCTCCTGATTCCGCGTTTTGTTTTTCGACCAAATCTTCGCCTTCTGATCCAATGACATTTCTGCTGAAAAATATTCTCAAATCAGAGTCTAATGTATTTACAAACATTGAATATTCAGGGCCAAAAAGTTCCAAACTCAAACGCAATCCAGCTCCCACAAAACACCAGGAGGTTGTTGTTTCCACAACCAGTTTATCACCATTCTCATCTTCATACTCTATTAAAGATCGAGCAAAATCTTC
>CAZYDX010000106.1:0-7619 GCA_964646455.1 uncultured bacterium
CCGAGGTCAATGTGAAGTCTGCCCCAATTTTTTATTTATCTATTAATTAAATCCTGTAAATTCTAATATTATGAATTTTAAAGTATATATATATTATTCAACTTTAAATATAAATAGACTATTATACCTAAAATTTCATCGATAATCTAATTTTGGATTGAGAAAAGTATCCTATTGAATCTATTACTTTAAGTAGCGCTATTCATATATGGTTAAGAGTTAGTATATTTTTTCAATGCGCTATCAATATCTTGCCAATAATGGCCTTTTCTTTTAAGCTTGTTAATTAGCTTCCTCTTCAAACTGTCGTCATTATCAATCTTATCTGCAGGATATTTTTTTAATATCTTACAAATGATATTTTCAATATCAAGTTCAGAATATATATTATTTGATATATAATCAATTAACTCTAATGAGTCTAGGTATTCTTTGAGTTTATACTTCAAGGCAATAGGGCCTATATTGTTTCTATTAATTTGATCCCTAGCGAAAGCTAATCCAAACTTTTGATCATTTATCCAGTCTTTTTTTTCAAAATCAACCACAATATCATTTATGATATCTAAAGAAAAACCTTTTTTAATCAATTTTTGACAAAGCTCTTTCTTACTTCTCATACGATAACTTAGTAGCACCAATCCAGCTTCTTTAACGCGGAAATATTTTTCACTTACTACTATTTTCTCAAGATCAGATTCATTTAATTCAATTCCCTCAAATATAGATTCAGATTGCAATATCTCATTAGAGATTTCAATTGAACGACCACTGGAAATAGTAACTATTTGTATATTTTTTTTATTATTTTTTGGAACAATGGAAAGTATTTTGTTATTCTTCGTCACTATTAAAGCCCATAAATGACCGTACTTTGTGAATTATTTCTTTATAAATGTCTTCATTTTCCATAAGGTATTTTTTTGAATTCTCACGCCCCTGACCAATTTTCATATCACCATAAGAAAACCAAGCACCAGTCTTTTCTATTATGTTACCTTTCAATGCAAGATCTATAATATCACCCTCTTTAGAAATCCCCTTTCCATACATTATATCAAACTCTGTGTTTTTAAATGGTGGTGCAACTTTATTTTTAACTATTTTAACTCTAGTTCGATTACCCACTATATCAGGACCTTCTTTAAGGCTAGTAATTCTTCTTATATCCATCCTGACAGATGAATAAAATTTTAATGCTCTTCCACCTGGGGTAGTCTCAGGATTTCCAAACATCACACCAATTTTTTCTCTTATTTGATTTACAAATAACACTGTTGTATTTGACCTGCTAACAGTACCTGTTAATTTTCTTAACGCCTGAGACATTAACCTCGCTTGCAAGCCCATGTGAGAGTCGCCCATTTCACCTTCTAGCTCTGCTCTAGGAACCAATGCCGCTACTGAGTCAACTACAATCACATCAAGAGCGCCACTCCTGACTAATGTTTCTGTTATCTCAAGTGACTGCTCACCTGAATCAGGCTGTGAAACGAGTAACTCTTCTAGGTTCACACCTAAGTTTTTTGCATATTCAGGATCCATAGCATGCTCAGCATCGATGAAAGCAGCATAACCACCTGATTTTTGAGCTTCTGCAACCACATGAAGCGCTAATGTTGTTTTTCCAGATGACTCAGGCCCAAATATCTCTATTATTCTTCCTTTTGGAACGCCTCCAACACCAAGTGCGACATCTAAAGATAGACACCCTGTTGATATCACATTGTCACTAATACTCACATGGTCATCGCCCATACGCATTATAGATCCCTTACCAAATTGACGGTCAATCTGCGTAATTGCTAGATCTAATGCTTTCGATTTTTTTGATTCTGTGGCCATAATAATTCCTTTTAAGTTAGATATCGGAAAGTGGAAAAGTACCTAATAAATTATAAAAAACTCCTTCAGGCAGAATTTCACTACTGAAAAATTGCAAATGATTTACTGGGAAATCAATACTATCATAAGAAGAATTTAAAAAAGAGGTGGTATCAGGTAAATATTTTTGCGGATACTTAATTCTTGCTAACGTAATATGAGGAATAAAATCATCATTTAATCTAGGATACCCTTTTTTTTCAAAAAGTTTTTCAGCATCATTAATTAATGATGATAATGGTTTTAATTCACCATCAATTCCTAAAAATAATACCGATGGCTTAGTCTTATCCGGAAATGACCCAGTACCAGAAACAGACAAATGAAACGGACTGTGTGCTTTAACCAATCTTTTGATTTCATCACTAATATTATCTATTTCATTTTCTGGGGTAAATCCTAAGAATTTTATAGTAAGGTGTAGATTATTATGTTTTACCCACCTAATCTCAGCTTTATCATCCTCCATAGTTGAAATAAGCATTTGCTTAATACTCTTTACAGCAGGTGGTACAGAAATAGCAATGAAGGTTCTTAAAAATCTATTTTCCATTCATTCTATATTTTTCATAATCAAATTTAACACTGCCTGGCTCGTTCGAAGCTTATTTGATTGTCTATTAGAATTGAAGTTAAACTTCTGAACTTTTGATACATTGCTACTACAGTAACCCACATAAACCAAACCAACGGGCTTATCCTTCGTACCTCCACCAGGCCCAGCAATCCCAGTAACAGAAACACCAATATCTGAATCAAAAATATTTCGCCCATTTGTTGCCATCTCTAACGCCACTTCTTCACTAACCGCACCATGATTTTTAAGCGTATTACTATTTATTTTAACCTGATTTAGTTTAGACTCATTACTATAAGATATAACACCTCCATTGTATACACTCGAACTACCAGGCACCTGTGTTATTCTATGACCTATTAAACCACCAGTACATGATTCTACAGTGGAAATAGTTAAATTATTTGTCAATAATTTATTTACAACAATATCCTCTAATGACTCTTCTCCAATAGTATAAATATGATTACCTACATCATGAATTATTAGTTTTTTCATTCTTTCAATCGATATTCTATCATCTCCACTAATTCTAATATCTACACCAAATAATGATGGGTAATACCCAATAATCAAACTATTATCAATATTATTATTGATATTTATATTTTCAAACAATACAGATTCTGGAATTCCAGTTGTCCGTATATTTATAGAAAAAATTTTCTGTTTACTATTTTTACGAACCCAAGGAAGCACCGTTCCTTTCATCATTGACTCCATCTCAGATGGCACACCAGGTAATGCCATTAAAGTGATATCATCTTTTTCAAAGGATAAACCCCTGGCAGAGCCAATTGGATTTGGGAATACCTTACCATTTGAAGGGATAATCGCTTGCGACTTATTAGACTCTGGTATTTTATGACCCATTCCTAAAAATCTTTTTTGTAAATAGCTCCAATAATCTTCATCAAACTCTGATCCACTTTTAAAATAATCAAATATGGTTTTTCTGGTTACATCATCATCTGTAGGTCCAAGACCACCCGTACATATTATTAAATCATTAGGAAGTGTAAATAATAAAGATAGACTATCTTTTATTTCTTGCTCATGGTCGCAAACAGTCAAATGCCTAATTACACTACAACCAACGAGCGATAAATTTTGGCTTATCCAACTAGCATTGGTGTTAATTGTTTTACCAGACAGCAATTCATCACCAATAGTTAGAACAGATGCTCTCATCCAATAAAATAAACTAAACTCTGTGTCACTAAAAGAGCCAATATTCCTGCAATAACATCATCCATCATAATACCAGTTCCAGACTTAATATCATCCATAAGTTGGACAGGGCCTAGCTTAAAAATATCAAATACTCTGAAAAAAAAGAAGGATGTGAATCCCCAAAAAAAAGAATGAGGAATTAACCACAAAGCGATCCACTGCCCAACCCATTCATCAATAACAATTTCAGGTGGATCTTCTTGCTCTAATGACTCAGAATAGATTGTAGTTACAGCAACACCAATAAAGAACAGCACCAGACTGGCATATAAAATAAAGACACCTTCAATATATGCTCTTAAAAAATACCATGTTAATAATGCAATAAAACTACACCATGTTCCCGGCGCTAAAGGTAGGCGTCCAATATAAAAAACGGTTGATATTATTTCTGCAAATTTAGTCACTGTTGCCTTTTATGAATTTTCGTATCAATATTCTATTAGTATAAAGATATATAAACCCAGTATATGCTGTAAAAATGGCAGTAAACATTGTAAGAATATATATTATCCTATATTGTTTAATTATTTCTAGTGTAGGTATAAAAATATTTAAATCCAAGCCTTCAATTGTGATAATTATAAGTGTAACTATTATTATAGTTAGCTGAAATGCAGTTTTATATTTTGATAATTTTGATGTAACAAAATTAAATCCACTGCTAGAAATAATTAAACGTAATCCAGTTACAAATAAATCTCTAAATATTATAATCCCAACCATCCAGAAATCAATAATATCAATTACCGCAAAAGAAATAAATGCCGAAATAACTAGTATTTTATCTGCAAGTGGGTCAAGAAATTTTCCTTCTGGAGTTACTTGATTATACTTCCTTGCTAGATAACCGTCATACGCGTCAGTTATAGATGCGATTATAAAAACCAGTAGAGAAAACAATTTTCCCGTATCAAAATCGGAAAACAATAGAATAATGAATAATGGAGTGAGTATTATTCTTATAAGTGATAATATATTGGGTATATTTATACTGAGGTCCTTCCTTCCATCGCCCTAACTAATGTCAGGTCATCCATATATTCTAGATCGCTTCCAACCGGAAGTCCTCTAGCCAATTGAGTGACTTTTGCTCCCATTCCTTCGAGTTTTTTAGCCAAATAAAGACAAGTTGTATCGCCTTCAATACTAGGATTCGTGGCTATTATAATTTCCATACCATTTTTAATTTTTTTATATAGAGTATCAAGATTTAAATCTTCTGGTCCGATACCATCAAGCGGAGATAGAACACCGCCAAGGACATGATACTTTCCTTTGTATGTATTAGTTTTTTCAAATGGATAAATATCCTGAGGATTCTCAACGACACAGATAATATTACTTTCTCTATTACTATCCATACAAATATCACAAATACTATTTTCCGCCATCATTCCACAACTGTCGCAAAATATTATTTTTTGTTTAATGTCTTTAATAGCATCAGATAGGTTGATGTTATCTAGTTCATCAGACTTCAGTATATGAAAGGCTAATCTTTGTGCAGTTTTCCTACCTATTCCCGGGAGTTTAGATAACTGATCGATAAGCCTATTTGCTGATTTAGGATATAAAGCCATACTACATTCCAGGGATATTCAACCCTGAAAGCATCCCACCGGTAACAGAGTTCATCTTCTCTTTTGAAGCTAACTGTGCATCGGAGATACCTTTATTAATCGCAGAGATGATAAGATCTTCTATAACTTCTTTATCTTCTTTTAAAACACCCTGCTCAATATTTAATTCTAATAGCTCTAGATTCCCACTGATTTTTATTTTCACCATTCCACCGCCTGAATCTGCATCAACTATAATATCTGATAGTTCAGCCTGAACACCTTCGATTTGTTTTTGCATATCCTGTGCCTGTTTAAGCATTTTTGCCATATTTCCTTTAAACATCACTGTACTCCTATGTTAATATTTCCCCATCAAAAAGATCGACGATTTTATCACGAACCTGCTCATCTTTTTCTGAGTTATCTATTTGATTGTCTTCCTTTTCATCTAAGGTCAAATCTTTAGTATCACTATTTTTCTCTACAGTAAACCTTATTCCTACACCAAAATCAGATGATAATATTTCATTAATAATATCTGTGTTTTTTTCAATCATATTTAAATGAAAGTCTAAAGCACTAGATATCTTTATTGTTATGGATCCATCATCAATATCATAGGGTACACTTTTATCTAAAATTGATGCAATCGATGGTTTTTTTATATGTATTTTTTCAATAAAACTCTGCCAGTTTTCTTTTATATAATCAATATTTAAGTTATTATTTTTTGAAACAGTTGAAGTTTTTTCTTCTTTCTCATTCTCATTATCTATTTTTTTATCAAGATAATTATCCATCTTTTCTGGCTCAACAATAGTTTTTTGACTGGTTGCATTATTCAAGTCAATCCTATTCTGTTCAGGATTGCTTTTGCTATCTATTAATTTAATTTTCTTTTTCTGAATACTTTGAACACTGTTCAAATTATCTGATAGATCACCTCTCTCTAACAACTGGTCTAATGATATCGACTTGTCCATCTCCAATAATTTTAGAGAAGAGAATTCTAAAATAAGATACGGATCATCTGAACGATTGATATATGGTGAAACATCTGAAAGGACCTGAATTATTCTTAATAGATCACGATTGTCCCATTTATCTGAATGCTCGAGATAAGAGTTTTTACTTTCTCGATTCATATCCAAAAGATCGAGACCATTACTTATTTTTGAATACAATAAATTTTTTATATGATTATTTATTCCATTTATTATTTCAGTAGCTGGTACTCCATATTTAGAAAATTGTTCCAATACATTTAACAATAAAGTTCCATCTTTTATTATTAGTGATTCTGTATAATCAAAATAAAGATCATTGGGAATAACGCCAAGCGCTGATACCGTTTTCTCGTAGCTAATATCCGTTCCGCAGTAACTAATTACCTGATCCAATATGCTTAGAGCGTCTCTCATACTCCCGTCAGCTTTTCTAGCAATAATCTGAAGGCTATCTTGATCTGACTTGATTTTTTCATTTTTCAAAATAAATGAGATTCTATCTATGATTATATCAGTTCCTATTCTATTAAAATCAAACCTTTGGCATCTTGATATTATTGTGGCAGGAACTTTATGTATATCGGTAGTACAGAAAATAAATTTACCATGATCAGGTGGCTCTTCAAGAGTCCTTAGCAGTGCATTAAATGCCGGATTTGTGAGCATATGAACTTCATCTATTATAACTACTTTATATTGGCCAACCATAGGGGAAAATTTTATTTGTTCTCTAAGGTTTCTTATTTCTTCAATTCCCCTATTTGATGCCCCATCGATTTCAAGAACATCTAAAGCTCTTCCTTGAGAAATTTCCTCAGCTAAATTTGATTTAGGATCAAAATCATAGCGAGGACCGCCATCCGCATTTAATGCTTTTGATAAAACCCTTGCTGTGGTGGTTTTTCCTACCCCCCTTGGTCCAGTAAAAATATATCCTTGCGCAACACGATCTTTTTTAAAAGCATTTACTAATGTTTTAGTTACATGCTCCTGTCCTACTATATCGCTAAATACTAAAGGACGCCACTTTAATGATAATACTTTATATGTCATAAAACTGTTGGCCGTGCACTAATGTTCGGAAATATCATAAACAAATATTAAATACCTTACTAGCTCAAATCCAATTAACTGCACGCACACAAAAAGAAAAGCTTACCGCTGCTCCCTTCCAGGCCTGACGGAGTTCACTCAATTAATGTTGCACCAGAATTGTACTCTCAACACTGCTCAATATTCCATATATATTCGATAAAACCTAGCATAAGCAATCGATCCTGCTATAGCGGTTTGCAGGTAACAGGGCACCGCTAACTCCCCACCTAGCACGGCCTTAAATTAATTTTCAAATTA
>CAZYDX010000107.1:0-7527 GCA_964646455.1 uncultured bacterium
TGTTTTGCAGCGTTAACCATATACTGAATCATTTCATAGTTTTCCTCTGCCTCCATAGCAATCTCAGCATATTTTGCGCTGTCAATTGTAGGAACAATGCTCTCTTCTTCTAGCACAAAATCTGCAGGTAACTCAGAGAAAATCGTATCCGTAGGTGAATATGACTGTGTTTGATAGCCCTCAAGAGATATCTCCAAATTCTCCCAAGGCTGACAATCATTGAGCTCATAGTCTCCCCGGCGATTTGTTAGAACGCTGGTACTCCATTGAAAGTCTTCATTATGATAGCCAGCGAGTACTATGTTAGCCTGGTATAATGACTTACCATTAATGTCCGTTACCCGGCCCCATAATTCTCTCTGATTAGCACTGTTTTTAATATCAGATTCTTCGGATAATTCAGTATCTACAACAGGCTCTAGTTTAGTGTCAACATTCACCCAACTAGCACCAATAATTTCCCCATCAAATCCGCTTCCACTGAAATCGCTGACAGAAGAATCCGCACCTTCGCTAAATGGCCAAAACGCGATTAAATTTTCTGAACCAATGTAATTCATAGTGTCCAATGTTGGGTCCAGGCCTTGACCTGAGTTATATAAAGAACTGATCTCATCTGATGCCAGCTTTCTATCCCAGATTGTTATTTCATCTATCACTCCTGAAAAATATTCGCCTGAGCTGTCCCACATTGTAGCAATAAAAAACTTTTCATCTTTTGGATAAGACTTACCTTGCCCCATTGCTTTAGATATTAAAACACCATCAATGTATAAGGCTGATGTGTCAACTATATTTGCTGAATCTCCAATAGTGCCATCATTTACGATGGTGTATAAATGCCATTTATCATCTATATAGAAATTTTCATTTTTTAGCTTTTCCCAGTCTTCTGTCATTTTAATTGTCCCTGAAGTATCTGAGCTTGAAACAGAACCAAAGTAAAAAGGACTTCCGGATGTATCACTCTGAGAGAGTACTGTCCTTGAACCAGTGTTGCCAGAATCAGCTTTGGCCCAAACTGAGATTGTATAATCCCCTGAATCTGGTAAAACGTTCTCCTCAACAAGAATGTGGTCATCAATTCCATCAAACCTTAGTCCCGTTAAATCTGCCGAGGCATCATAATCAGGACCACAAGATGCCAAAAAAAGTAAAATAAGGATAGGAATCAGTCTATTCATTAGTAGAAGTTAATAATTGATCATGTAGATTACAAAAAAGCTAATAAACATAATGAGTTAATTCGGAAAATGCTTCCAGATAAAGATTCGGGTCAAACTCTCTGCCGCTCTTTAATTTATCATTAAAAAAATCTGTCATAATCACATTCATGATCTTTCTAATCATTTTTGGTGAAACATCACCAGAGCCAAACTTTTTTGTGAGTCTCGTAAACTGAGAAAAATCTGTAAAATCATAGTGCTTAGAACCATCTACAGAAAAGTGGATAGAAGGCCTAGAATTTTTCTTCCCGATAGCTTCCATCAATTTGTAATTATTTGAATTTCCCCAGCTAACTTGACCAAGATGAACAAAAGGTTTATTCAAATCTTTTTTTATAATGCTCGCTGAGAGAGGTAAAAAATATGTATCAAGCCCTAAGACTGCATCTATTCTATTATCATTAAAACTAGACATTACTGATGTACAACCTCCAAAAGAATGTCCAAAAATTCCGATTCTGCTGGTATCAGCACTTCCAATAAATTTATTATCGCTAGAAAATTTATGATTCATCGTTCCAATCAAAAAACTAATATCCGCTGTCCTTATTTTTAGCTGCTTTTTCACTCTCTCTGTCATTTCTTGCTCAGATGCTTGTTGGTCATTATTAGGTAGTTTAGACTTTGAATAGATTACTCTCTGGTTATCTAAAACAGTTATAGCAGCATCATAGGTATGATCAGGCGCAATTACAATATACCCATTGCTTGCAAGCTCCTCAGCCTGAAAAGTATTCGCAATTTTTAGACTTTGATGACCATGGGAGTATATCAAGATTGGGAAATTCCCTTTTATAGGGATTGCATCTAGCCATGAATTACACTTTATCCCTCCAGCTCTTCTCATTAGGGCCTTTGGGACACCAAGCCTCTTAGATAGAGCCTCGCTAATTAGTTCTTCATCATCAACATATGGTGCTTTTGTTATTAGATTTTTCTCATTTGCTGGATACCAAATCTTTACACTAATCTCCCGCGGACCGGAAATATCATCTGTGAACCACATTAACCTAGATGAGTCAACTAAATAAAAATTTTGGGTTCCAACGTAATATTTGCCGCTTGTCTTTGATATATCTTTAAGCGGGATTGCATTATAAATTATTGTTGCACATCCACTAATAATATAAATGGCTATTGAAAATAAAATAAGCCTAGAATAAAAAACTAATTTTTTCATATTGATTTATTTTTTATTAAAAAATTAAACAGATTCAACAACGATAACTTAAATTATATTTTCTTGTTCAAGTTTCTTAAATAATCTAAGACTTATCCAGGCATCTGTAGCAGCATAAGTGACCTGAGCATCTGATAATTTTCTACGGCTCCAGTCTGAGGTCTGTGAGCTTTTAGAAATTCTATGTTTTAATAATAATGCTGCCAGACCACGAAGTCCATGATGCGGTATATCTCTTGCTCTAGCGACATCACCAAGATCTATAAATGAACACGGGTCAAAGGGGTTTAGATACATAAGCTCAATCAAATCTCTATCAACTGAAACACCACACTTTGTAACTCTCTTTTCTGACAAAACTTGTGATAGTTTTTCAAACATTGCACTGCCACCTAGCTGAAAAATAAATACACTTTTTTCTCCTGCTAGCTGAATAATTGAAGGAGCATTTAGCGGGCCTTTTGTAAATGTTGGTCTCGTTTCTGTATCAAAGCCAATTACTTTTTGGGTCAATAAATAATCAACAGCATCTTGGATATTATCTTTGTTTGAAAATATCTGAATATCACCTTCATACTTTATCAGAGGCATACCATTAATCTCATCCTTACTGAGTTTTTTAAATCTAATCATTTTGCTCTTTTTCTAATTCGTCTTTAATACTATAACCGATAAGCACAAGAAAAAGGAATAAAAATACCCACTTCATCTACCACTCATATCCTTTCATCTTATAAGATTCCGCAGCTTGATCGACTCTTTCTAACTCTTCTTCAAGAGGTACCCATTCTAGCAATAAACTGTTTATATCTTGATCGCGTTCTTTTTCTATTTGATACCAGCTATTTGTAGTATCAATAATACTAATAAAACACTCCCAGCTTCCGGTATTCTCATTCTGAACAATAGGTTTAATATCTCTCTTTCCAAAATAAATAATAATTGTATTAACAAGCGTTTGAATCTTTTTCTCAATGGATTTTTTTTGAGAGCTGTGTCCATCAAGTATAAAATTATTATACCGACCGAATAACTTTAGCATCATCAATGATGAGTTTTGTTTTTTAATATCTGAGCTATTTACCAAGCCTAATAATGAAGGATGAAGAAGTTCACTTGACTCATGACCAATATTGATTTGAATAAACGGAAGAGTTTTATCATATTTATTATGAACTAAGTTGAGAGAGATATCTGTCCACTCACAATCTGGTGCGTAATTCATTCTACCAATATTAACCGAATCATCAGTCTCACTGTCAAGGCCATCAAGCGTTTCCCAGAGCAATAAGGAAAATGATTTTATTGATAATATTTCTTGAGTAATAAAAGTATTGAACATTCGTCTTTTATCTTTTGAAATAATCAAAATATTATTAATGAACTGGTTTAGTATAGTAAAAAATGCCATCAGATTGATGACAGGTGAAAAGCTAAACTTAAAAGAAATAATTAGCCATAATACTGCCTGAACAATGATCCACCTCCACTGCTTTGAGAATACTGAATCTTGTGACCGTGATCCGTCAAAAATAATATTGTCTTTTTCTTTGGGATCCCTATCCACTGACTTCCTCCAACTATGAAACCGTTCTGCTAGTTCTTTTCGATTATATCTAGGCCCATAAAACAAATCAATTGTCTTTCTTATGCCTTCTAAATTTTTATTAATAAACGCTAACAATGAACGCTCCTAAAAGAGCCATAGTGACCGCTGCCCATTTTTTCTTTGTCATTATTTCCTTGAGAAAAATAGACGCCAGTATAATTATAAAAATAGTTGAAAGCTGGTTGTAGATCGCAGCACGTCCAGCGAGTGTATATTTGTAACCAGCAAGCCAGAATATAACAGATAAGAATGTACCTAGAAAAGAACCGACTAGAAGATAACTATTGCTAAACCCTTTAGAAATAGTCTCTATCAAATCATCATAACCTTTTAGATAAATGATAGCTATCGCACTAAAAATAATTCCAGTGCTAAAACGAACCAGAGCAATAGGAACCACGGGATGAAATTCCATGATAGGCCGTAATAATAAAACAGAATAAGCAGTGCAAAGATGTGCTAAAATTCCAAAAATCACCCCAATGTAAATATTCTTAATGGTCTTATTCTCTGGCCTTTCCATAGTCCCTATAATTACCCCAGAAATAACTAGAACACCTCCTAAATAGGCGAAAACGGATATAACCTCCTGGTACATTATATATGCCAGAATAAATATAGATACCGAGTAGCTAGTACTGATAATTGCACTGAGCCCAGAGCCAATTCTTCTTAGAGAAGCAAGAAAAAGGAGATCCCCAATTGCCACTCCAATAACGCCACTTACAATAAGAATAAAATACTCATGCTGACTAAACGAGGGGAATGAATCACTCGCAATAAAGAGAAAGATAATGAAGCCTAAAACGCCGACAATATTTTTTAGCAAACTTATCTGAAGGCTGTTAAGAACTCTGCCTGCAATATCAAAACAAATAACACCACAAGACCAACAAATTGCGGTAAGAATAGCATAGATATCACCAAGGTTTAGACTGTATTGCATAATTAGTAGAATATTAAACCTTCGATACTAAGAAAAAAATCTATACATAAAAATTATTCTATATTAATAAATGAGTTCCAAAAATCGTAAATTGATGATTAATATCATGGGAACTAAGAATTACATTACGATTATTAGTCTCTTATTTATCATACTTCTGATGTCAAGCTCTAAACAAAATAATGAGATTTTTCCAGGACTGGTTCCTGCTCCTTATCATATTGAGTTTTTAGATAGCAATCTAGATATAAATGAAGCACTCGGACTGGACTACAACTCGGAAGATAAAAATCTAACCAATATAATAACTCTAGCTAAGTCAGAGCTATCTAGTATTGGCTACAAAGCAACCGAATCAAATAATATAAATGGGCAAACCAAATTATCTATCGGTGTTAATCAAAACATCTCAGAATCTCCTGAATCATACAAACTAAAAATAGATGCAAAAGGCATTGAGATAACAGGCTCAGACTATGCGGGAACTTTTTATGGAAT
The DNA here is from genome assembly GCA_964646455.1 of uncultured bacterium. GTDB lineage: Bacteria > Fidelibacterota > Marinisomatia > Marinisomatales > UBA1611 > TMED80. The sequence goes on from CAZYDX010000107.1 coordinate 5,460, forward strand.
GCAAACACTGATCCAAATCTTGGAGACAATTAAAATTAATAATACAAACACTGTTAGCAGCATAATGATCAGCGATAGCCCGCGGTTTAAATGGCGCGGGATGCTACTTGATGTAGGAAGGCATATGTTTCCCGCTGATTTTATCAAACGCTATATTGATATTATAGCGTCCCACAAGATGAACGTTTTTCATTGGCACCTAACCGAGGATCAAGGATGGAGAATGCCGATAGAAAAATATCCAAAATTAGAATCTATCGCAGCATGGAGAAAAGAAACACTCATAGGTCACTACACAGATAAGCCCCGTAAGTTTGATGGAAAACCATATGGTGGCTTCTACACCAAAGAAGAGATTGTAGATATTATTGAATATGCAAAACAGAGGTCTGTCACTATCGTCCCTGAAATTGAACTTCCAGGGCATGCAACAGCGGCTCTTTCTGCTTACCCGGAGCTATCATGTACAGGCGGACCACATGAAGCTGAAACTATCTGGGGTATTCACAAAGAGGTCTACTGCGCTGGGAATGAAGAAACGTTTTATTTTTTAGAGAATGTGCTAAAGGAAGTCTCCGAGATTTTTCCAGGACCATTTATACACATAGGTGGGGACGAGTGTCCAAAAACAAGATGGGAAAAATGTCAAAAATGTCAAAAAAGAATAGCAGAAGAAGGCCTAAAAGATGAACACGAACTGCAGAGCTATTTTATTAAGCGTATAGAAAAGGTGCTGGAAAAATTTGACAAGAGACTCGTTGGCTGGGATGAGATTCTCGAAGGAGGCCTGGCGCCAAATGCGATTGTACATAGCTGGAGAGGAATGGACGGAGGAATTGAGGCTGCTAACGCCGGGCATGAGGTCATTATGTCTCCCACTACACATGCATACTTTGACTATTATCAATCAGAAGATAAAGACAATGAACCACTGGCTATAGGTGGATATCTTCCACTATCAAAAGTATATGAGTTTGAACCCGTGCCAGATAAAATTGACAGTGATAAGAGACACCTCATTCTCGGAGGCCAGGCCAATCTATGGACGGAGTATATTCCAACAACAGAAAAAGCAGAGTACATGCTTCTGCCAAGAATATGTGCACTCGCAGAGACTGTCTGGTCCCCAAGAAATAAAAGAAACTACACTGGCTTTATTGATAGGCTAGGTGACCATCTAAAAAGACTAGATCGAAAAAACCTAAACTACAGAAAACTGGACCAGTAAAAACCCAACTAGCTTTTATATAGAATAGGGCAGATAGACTCGTCATTGACCATGTCCAAATAGTCTGAGTGTTCTCCTGAGATTTTTACCCTTTCAGCCTTATCCGTACAGAAGTGAACCACCATCCCAACTCTTGGACTCCCACTGACATTAGCAATAGATGAGTGGTAAACGCTTGAGGTGTGTACAGAGACTGAACCTTCTTCGATCTCAGCCTGGAACACACGGTAGTCTTTGTGTATATCTTTTAAAATAGCTTCCTGTTTTGAGATACCTTTATCAAAAAAATCTAGGCCCTCTATCGGCTCCCACTTATTTGAACCAGCGATATACCGAACGGGTCCTGAGTCTTGGGCTACATCTGTTAGTGCTATCCATGCTGTAAAAACACCCTCTGGCTTCCAAAAGGGCCAGTACTGGATATCCCTATGCCAGCCGGCATTACCAGCTTCTCCTCCGCCAGATGGTTTCCACACAGCCTGTGAGTGCCACGCTTGGATCACTCTAGCGCCTGTTATTCGAGCTAGCTCCTTTCCAAGGCTATCATCGGTAATTAGATCAAGCAGTGCAGCGTTGCAAAGGTGCGGCTTATCGATCTTAATAATACTCTTGGGATTATCTCCAGGATTCCAAAATCTACTTTCTGGCTCTACACCTGTCTCGTATTTGCAGTGAATCACCTCCCAAAGTCCCTCACGAGCGGCCATCGTTTTCTCACTTGAAAAAATACTATCAGTAAAAAAGAATCCGCTTTTATCAAGAGCCGTTTTGTCTTTATCCACTAGCATCAAATTACCTATACATTTCCTGACCACGAAAAGGCATATGCTGATCCGGGTC
>CAZYDX010000108.1:0-7399 GCA_964646455.1 uncultured bacterium
TGTCCAGATATCATTGCTTTTATGCTAAATGCAGATGCTAGCGGGTCTAAATCGACTTGTTTTGACTTTAAGACCTTGTTGTTTGATAAATCACCATATTGGTATGTATAGCCGTAGTGACCATCATACTCTCCAAGTGAGTAAATATTTTTTACAGACATCTGATCTCTGAATGGTGTTCCAGCAATAAAATAAAATTTCAGGTCTAAAAGCTCTTGGTTATTACCAATATATAGATCCAGCTTGCCTTTTAATAGTGGTGCATAGTCTGATATATCATAGACCCACTGCCAGCCACCTGCTCCTCCCATTACCAGTCTTTTTCCATAGGGAGTCACAAAACTGCCTAGCTTAAATATTTCTGTTGTATCATCATTCGGAACATGTAGTAGTGCATCCCAAATATAATCCCATTCTCCACAATCAAACTTGTCTCCTTTGGTTGCAGGGTCACACTTAAGGGTCTGTACCATTAATATTTTACGCCATGACCACTCTTCATCAGGAAAGTCAATCGTTGCCTTATACTGTGCGACCCAGCCCTCAGGGCTCGGAGTGTCAAAACTTATAGGATGAATAACCAGAGTATCTTCAGCGTTAGTGTTATCAGCAAAACACAGAAGTATTAGAATGATTATATGTAAAAAATATTTAGGGAGTTTTTTTGATGAAATAAAAAAAATGATATTTCTAAGGCTGCTTGCGAGTAAAAACAGGTTTTAAATCTTCTGATAAAGATGGGTCATATTTGTAACCTGCCATATTAAAAGCTAAAATGCTGCCTGAATCTTCTATCCTATTTTCAATAACAAATCTGGCCATCATACCTCTAGCTTTTTTAGCAAAAAAGGATATCATTCTGGTATTTCCATTTTTTATTTCTTTAAACTCAGGTGTAACAATATTTGCATTTAGTGAGCTGTTATCTATTGACTTAAAATACTCATTGGACGCACAATTAAGCACTGTCTTATCCTTGTGATTTACTAGATCTTGGGTAATTGTTTCAGATATACTATCACCCCAAAATTCATATAAATTTTTTCCTTTTTTATTATCTAGTTTTGTGCCCATCTCAAGTCTATACGGTAGCATTAAATCAAGGGGTTTTAATAAACCATATAAGCCAGAAAGAATACGTACTCTGGCTTGTGCAAATATCATATCTTTTTCAGACAAAGTATCAGCATCAAGACCATTGTAGGTATCTCCCTTAAATGAGTACGCTGCCTGCCTAGATACCTCAGGCGAAAAATCTGATGTCCAAGACTGAAACCTCTCCCAGTTTAATTCAGAAAGGTTCTGGCTTATTCCCATTAGTGACTGCAAACCAACCTGGTCAAATGATTTCAATATTGTTACCAAATCATTTGATTGGTCTAAAAATATAGGTCTAGTGTATGCGCCTCCAGCGGCATTACACTCGGGAGATATTTTTTTTGCGGGTGATAAAACAGTAATCATTGTTCAATATTTAATAAAATGAAATTAATTTATGATTGTGATATTAGTTAAATTTTTCAATAAATAACAAAAAATAGATTAAGTGTTAAAAATTATCAAATCAAAACTTTTACTGATTCTTTTATTGATTCTTTCAATGACATTTGGACAAGATTATAATCCTTGTAAAGATAAGCGTTTCCTGTCACTAAGGAATATAAACCTAGATGAAATGTCTGATAGACAGTACAACTACTTTATCAAAAAAGAAGAAGAGTGTTCGAAGTATAAAACGAAAAAGAAACGAACTAAGAATAAACAAACAAAAAAGGCATCTCGACCAAATAAAAATAGTAAAAAAACTAGAAAAAGAAAAGATCCAAAAAGAAAGATGCCAAAAATAAAAACATATCTGCCAGGAGTTTATTTTTCTGCACCAATAATGAGACTACAAATGACCTCTGATTTTGATAAAACAAGTATCAGTGGAATTAAACTAGAAACACCCATTTCAATTGAAATCGGAAAATTAAACCCCTACCTAGTATTTGAGTATAGGAGTTATAATTTTTCATTTTCTGTTAATGCTGATGTCCCAGACCCTACCATTAAATTTGGTGGCAATGCAATTTTAGGAGGGTTAAAACTACCTTTCAACTTATTTAAAACAAGAAATGGTTGGTTTAGGCCAGAAGTTTCATTAATGACAGGAAAATTTCACTATACAAAAGGGATGTTATTAGGCTTAGATATACCACAAAATTTATCCAAAAACTCATCTTTAAAAATAAAATACTCCGCCAGAGTAAATATTATCCAAACAGGTGATAACAATGGTACTGGTTGGCTAGATCTCGGTCTATTTTTTGGATATGAATTAAGTGAAAAACTTATTTCAAAGATTAACGATTATTTTTAAACATTAATTGTATTTAAATAGGAATATAACAAACTGTGTTTGATGACAAGATTATAATAAAAAGAAAACACGTCAATAATGGTCCAAGATAGACTCGACCAGTAACTTTGTAAAAATAACGGTTGAAGATAGGAAGAATAAATATCATTGGAACAACACCAAAAAGCATATTTACATATAACCACTGAAGGTTTGTCTCTGTCCAAAATATTTTTCCAGTAAATAATAAACAAAGATACTGGATCAGAAGTATAATAATAAGTCCTAGGGTAGTCGCAAACCCTGAGAAGAACATTCCTCTAACCTCGCTCATCCCTTTATAAAATATAGACCCATTCACTCTTAGAGAGTTTGAAAAGAAAAAGATAAAAAACAATGGAGCATACATCATCCATACTATCAAAACATCTGCATGAAAAGTTCGAACACCAATAAAAAATATTCTATAGTCAACATGGAACAGGTAATAGACAATAGACAGCAAACCAAAATAAGAAATAAAAACTAACAGTGAAAGTAGGATGGTTTTTACTAATTCTTCTTTAGATATAGAAAGCATAGTTGCTATAGTTTTTTTATCAGAAGATGGATGGAAAAAATTTTTATTAATAAAAAAAATTATTAGTCCAATTATGCCATTAAAAAGTGCCCATAGCATTATGGCATTATTCATACGCTGGGGGAAAAACCATGTCGTGACTCTTGTAGATGCATCTTTGAAAATATTAAGAGATAGATCTGACATTGGGATAAACGAAATACTAGCAATAAGCGCGGTAAAGAAAAAAATTATCCAAAAGGCTATTCTTCTTTTACCAGTAGGTTTCGGTAAATTTTCGGGCACAGGTTTTTTTATTGATCTAAATATTCTAGTCCTCATAAATAAGTTTGCTAGGGGAACAATCATAAGCATGGAGCAAATCAGCGATGCAAGTGTAAAAAGTTCTTTCCAATACCAGATCTGATTATTTGTATCAATATATTTACCTAATGAAAATACTTTCTGAAAATAATCTAACTGGTTTTTTGTTGCCTCGGGGCTGTATGGCTGAAAAGGGTGCAATAGTTTTTCATTGTGAACAATCCTGAGAGTTCCATTTTCTACATCTCCATAATATTTACCAATCAATAATGCGTCCTTGATTTTTTCCTCCTTTTGAAGTCCTGAATTAACTAGCCCAATTGCCTCTGGTGCATAGCGCATGTCTCCATCTCCATTTATATTCCGAAATGCGCCCTCATCATAATAAGCATAACTAAGCCCCGCATTAGACCTGATGAATTTTATATTATTTTCTTCTAATCCTCTATAGAGCATCCCCGATATATAGATTGATTGTAGCTTGCTCTTTGTATTTTTGGATATGGCTTCTTTTCCAAAATACTGTGCTCCACGAGCTGCAGCAAAACCGCCAGCAGAGTGGCCTGTTGCTGCTATTTTACTTTTATCTATATAGTTTAGGTTTGAGGTATTATAGATATAATCAACAACAGCATACATTCCATATCCTTCAGAGGATGCAGATGTATTACTCATTGATGAGCTGGAAAATCCCTGAGCATAGGGATCTATTGCAATAACAACGATACCTCTACGCGATAATTCAATAGAAATATTTGAGAGTGTTTCCTTCGAGCGCTGGAAACCAGGTATAACAATTACTAGAGGTGCTGGGTTTTCTTTTGAAGCAGTTTTTGGCTTAAACAGATCTGCGACCAATAGCTGCCCATTCTGTGTAGGAAATTTTATTGATTGAATATCCACTTTACCTCCAGAACTCTGGATGATGTACGCAAAAAAACTTGATATAATAATTAAAGTGGCTAGCATTACCACTATTAACAGACTACTTCGTTTTTGTTTTTGCATCCTAATAATTTTAAGGCGTTCAATAACCGATGATCGATAACGCAAACTGAGAGATATCTGCGTCATCAACGATATCATCTTCATTAATATCAAAAATCACACTGTAGGTGCTCTGATCAATAATCTGATCGGCAATATATAACAAGTCTATAATATTAGACTGACCATCAAAGTCAGTATCTCCTACTGTAGCAGAAACCGTAAACAGCTCAAAAAAATCAATTATTTCCTGGCTAGAGTTTATGTCCATATTTCCATAAGATCCCGGCCAGTCATGTCCACCATTGATAACCTTATAGAGCCAAACCTCATTGCCACCTATTCCGTCCGTATACTTATCGCTAATTATATAACTGCCATCAGACTGGTTTAGATTTGGAAGTTCATTACTCTCAAAATTCATACAATTATTTTCAGTTGCCCAGAAATTGAATGTTGGCATCACAGCCATATAGTTACCCCATCCTCCAGAGTCGTTGTAGTCACCCTCCCACCATGTTACATTATCATTTGTACCATGAATCTCAAAAACGGGTCTAGGAAATGCGGGGCTGCAACTATCGTATATCCACTCCATCATGCACCCTGCGACTGGTGCAATAGCACGAATAATATCTGAAGCTTGGCAGGCTAATAAATAGCTCATGTCTCCTCCATTAGACATCCCCGTGCTAAATATATTATAATCAGTTAAGTTATACTCTTGAACGATATGAGAACTTAGAACACGAATAAATTGTACATCATCAACCCCAATAAAAGCATGAAAAGAATACCCAACATTCCAAAAAGCATTGCCATAATCATCTGTCGTGCCCTGCGGGTAACAGGCAATAAAATTATGTTCCTCTGCCAGATCATTGAACTCGGAATAACCCATGATCCCACTAGCAGATCCTGAATAGCCATGTAAAACAAAAATGAGAGGCGTATTAAGATCAACTTCGTCAGGTACATAGAGATAATATTCTCTAGATATTCCTCCTAGACCACCAATATTTATTGTATGATATTCTGCCTGAGCCCAAATAATATTTATAAAAGCAAAAAAAGAAAAAATCGTTAGTTTAAATCGCACTGGGCTAGAGGTTAATTCTTTTTATCAAAAAAAGGAGACTCAAGAAAAGCTTGTAGACCCTTCTCAACCTTCTTTAAAAGATTATCGGCGTCAATCTTTCTTTTTAGAATTTCCCTAGGATGAACTTTGTAATTATTTTCAATCATTTGATTTAAATATATACAGAATTATAAACTCAAAAAAGAATGTTATTACTAGTCCACGCTTGATAAAAACCAGACAAGCCTTATTCTTTCTTTTAACCATTCTAAATTGTTTGGAATCTTATGTTCTTTCTCCCAACTCTGATACAGTGGTATTATAACCGGGCCTAATTTAATGCCACTTGCCATGTAATATTTTTCTGGCAGACTTTTCCCTGAAGCAACATCAAAAAATAATTTACTAGGTATTTTCGGTAATGTCTGATCAACCCTTATCGTAAATATATTATCATTAGAAAAAACATAAGGATTATCAACTTTTATCCCTCTGATTCCACCTCCGTGATAGAAACCTTTAATAATACTTAGTCTATTATCTGCAGTTCTATCCCAAACATAATTCTCAAAATCAGGCACGATAGATCCACTGAGGTAATATCTATACTGTTTTGGTATCTTATCGGAGACTAAAAAAGTACCAGCGTTTATTTTAATTGAGGTTTTAATTTTTTTTGAGAATCTTTTATTAATAGTTGATTTAAGATTTAATTTAGCAAACTTCGAACCAAAGTGTAGCTGTGATCCAATGCTATATTCATTAAATAGGTCTGGCTTCCAATATTTAGACACTGAAATTTTAGAAACACCAAACTCGCCTATATCGTAAAGTGCCGGGTTAAAGGCTATAATATCTTTTATATTGTGGTAATACATATCAAACCTAATGCTTGTTTTTCCAAAACTTGTACGGGTCCTTCTATTTTTGCTACCGATAAAACTAAAACTAATTCCATCGTGACCACTTCTTGATTCTATTAATGATTCAAACCTTCCCATACTAAATGACCTAAGATTATCGACTTCTTTTTTGAGCCACAAAATTCCATTAAGCTTTTTGTTTTTATCTCCGTACAAAATCCAAGTATCAACGCTAACACCACCAAAACCTCCTGGTCCACCATAATGAATAAAAATTCCATTCGAGTTTCCATCATAAGGATTAGAAGTCGGTGGCCAAGGAAAAATGTTTAAATCTATGTCATGATAACGAGGTTTATCAAAAATGATGTGAGTTTTTAGCCCCCTTCTGGTTGTGTTATTTGTTCGGTCTATATCTGGCATATACTGATCAGGGTCAATAGTAACCTTACGACAGTCCGCTGGCGCATCTAAAACGGATATTTTTTGATTGGGCCTTACCCATATCCTTTTAATCTCATCATTGTTTTTATCATAAAAAGCAAGCTCAACAGCAGCATCAAATGATCCTAGATTTTCAAGTTGATACTTCCCACCTTTTTTTGAGACCTTGTAGTCAATGTAGGTAGTACTGTCAATCATGTTATCAAAAAACCAGCCAATATCTTCATTTAAATGCTTATCAAAGAAAGATGTAAAGTCACTAGGGCCAGGATGTTTAAATTTCCATGAGCTATAGTAATCCTGCATAATTTTATCAATTTTTTCTTCCCCGAGATAGTGCTGTAAATACCTCATCATCACAGCAACCTTCGAATAGCTCTGTCCATAGTTTCTGTAAAAATAGTTTTCATCTGAGGAGATGCTCAGTGGCTGGGCATCATCTTTTGTTGCACCAGAAGAATAACCCGCATATTGGAAGTAAGACATATCCACATTCTTCCCGATCCCCAATTTGTTCTGTATTTGGTCAATGAAAACAAACCGATTATCTCTTTCTGAATACTTTTTCTCCCAATAGCGAATCCCCGTAAACTCATTAAGGCCCTCATCCATCCATGCGTGATCACGCTCGTTAGTGCCTAGTATACCATAGAACCAATTGTGACCTACCTCATGCATAATTACATACTCAAGAAGGTCCTCAGAACCGGAGCGTGATATAATAGTTATATTCGGATATTCCATTCCCCCACCGGCAGACATATCTCCATCAACAGCAGAAATATGATTATATGGATATTCTC
>CAZYDX010000109.1:0-7363 GCA_964646455.1 uncultured bacterium
CCAGGAGTAGGAGAAATTATACTCCAATACTCACTTCCATCTGGTATCCTACCGTATGACTGGTCGGGTAATTGAGCACCAAAAGAAATGTAATCAATAATAGTTGTACCATTTGACTTCACTAAAGCTATTTCTTCTCCATCTGAGTTTAATTTAAAATTTGTATGTAGATTATTATCTATATCACTATTATCACACCAAACAATTAAAAAATCTTTTGACAAAATAATTGAATCTGAAAAACTCCATTTATCTAATTGTTCAATATCATCCGTTAAATATAGGCCTAAGACATTTATATCATAATCTGTGGGATTATAAATTTCAACCCAATCATCATAATCACCTTCCTCATCAACATTTATCGAATTATTACTAGCTAAAAATTCATTAATAACCAACTGATCAACCAACTCAGATTGAATAGCAAATGGATAATCACTATCAGAATAAATATAGTAAGATCCGATATCTGAAATAGATCCATCTTCATCAAGTTCGATAGAAGGATCTCCCGCATTAATACAAACTGACTCGCTATCTAATTCAAAATTGTAAATATTTTGATTTATGAATGATGGATCCGCAAAAATATTACCTATACCATCTAAGACATCAGTATTAGATAAAGAATAATTAACATTTACACTAGATTCTTCATCCATATAAACTGATAATATTGAACTATTAGATATAATATTACTCACAGACTCTACAGACCCACCGCCTGAACCTAGATTTTTCTCATAAGCGGCAATCGATGTATCATTTTGAAAAAATGTGTTATTTATCACATTTGCAAAAGCATAATCTTTTACTGCAACGCCAATCTTACAACCTACAATTAGATTTTTTAGTAACATTACTGATGAATTTTGTCCGACAGAAACTCCCTTATCTCCAGAATGAAAAATCAAATTTGATTCAATTAATATATTCTGTGACTCTTCACCAAGATCAATCCCATCCGAGTTTGAACCAATAAAATTATATATTTTATTATTCTTCACAATGCCATTCTGCACATTGTCAAAATCAATTGCGTCTGTATCAACAGCACTTGAGCCATAGAATATCGAATTTTCTATTAAAGCATTTCCGTCTTTTACATTTATAAAGTCACAAATGTAATCACACGAGAATGAGCAACCATTAGCGGTGATTGACCCACCTTGTACATAAACAGGAAACTCCACATTCTCTATATCAGTATGTTCAATTATAATATTAGAGTTTATTGAAGAAATAGCACCATAATATAATATAGGGTCAAATCCTTTAGATGCTCCGCTAATTTTCGTATAAAGTATTGAAGAAGTATCTACTGAACTATTGAAACAAATCGCTCCCCATCGACTATCTTCATTATCAATAAATGAAGATATTTTTACATTATTTTGATCAGACCCATTGATAATAAGCTTTCCCTCAATAATTAAATTAGCATTCTGCATCATCTTTATATCAGCACCCGCGTCAACGGTAAGTGTTACAGATGGAGGTACCAATATATCAGCCGTAGCAATATATGTTTGCACATCATCAAGTGTCATATTCTCTGAAATAATAGGCGGTAGAATTACCTGATTAGATGGCTCAAAAAGCGCTGTAAAATTTGTATCCATACTGCAATCATAAATTAAATTTGTACTATCTGATAGATTGTCCCAGCCTACAAATTCATATCCTGGACTTGCTATAACAGATATAGAAATAGGTTTATTTTGAAAATAATATGCATCCTGATCAGAATCAATTACCGGGACACCATTTAACAGTATTACTCCAGAATTATTTGGCATAACGGTAGTGTTTAATTCAATTACACCATCAAGATTAAATTCTTCTATAAAGTGGTCTAAAACCGTACTACTCCTGTTTGAAGAAAATTGTTTTATCTTATTTAACTCATCTTCCCAATCACTGACTGAAGAAATACCTCCATCATTGGACCAGCGAGATGCATGCCTATCCATCTCAGGCGCAATTCTAAGGGACAAGCTATCTACAATATTAACTATGCGTGTTGAAGAGAATGTATTATTCAAGTGTGCAGCCGATCTTTGAATAAATCGGATATAGAATAAATCACTATCCAGCAAATAATGAAGTAATTCATAATCTTCTTTAAGGTTATCTAATAGATTCGTGTTTGAATTCATAATATTAAAACCCCTATCAAGGTCAACAATCAACCAGTTCCATCTTCCATTACCAGAGCGAGGACGCCACCACTCTCTATTATGCCCCCAGCTTGTGTTTGCGCAATAGAGCGTCATGATCACATGATCTATGAAACTATCAATATTCATCCACTGCACAATCTGCGAATAATTTTCAGGGTTATTTATATCATGGCTTGTTATAAAATTAATCATCATCTCATAATGGCTTAGGTCTCCTTCTACAATTAATAACTGAGTACCATTTGGTGTCGACCCATATTCTAGATGATCAATATTATTGGGGTCTACAGCATAATTTTCTAAAAAATAAGTTTTATTAAACTTTTCTCGAATATTATATATACCCCAATAGTCACCATTTAAAAACAATGATGAGGGTGTATAAGCCATGTACCCACAGCTCATCATCCCCGAAACAATGCTCTCAGTCATTGGGTCTCTAATTAAAGTTTCTTCCCAATCATCACCACCATTTCGAAATACAAACCTAGAAAAATTTGCTATTTGTTTATTCTCAAATAATTGATAATTAATAAAATCCTGTCCAAACCTGTCTCGAGTATAAATTGTAAAAGGTTTTTGAGGCTTAGTCCAAATATTCTCGCCTCCAAGCCTAGCGCCTGCTGATGCGGTAAATTGTATTTCTGAGTTATTATTAAAATATTGGATAGTTACTGGAATCTCCCGTTGTTTGAATTCATTAATATAAATCCCAATGTCTTCATCCCATAGCGTCTCAGGCTCTGCAATTAGTGAAACTGTAGGCAAGTGATTTTCTTCGTTAATAAAATATGTAGACATAAATATTTCACCCGGGAGTTTATTTGCACTAAATGATCTTGCTTTAAGAACCATTGTATTTTCTATGGCAATTAGATTATTGTAAAGCATAGAATTTGTCCCAGGTCTCGAACCATCAATTGTGTAATATATTTGTTCATCAGATGCTGAAAAAAGATCCACCGTAACAGGAGCATTATAAAAACCAGGAGCTAATGATGGAGTAACAGAACTAGAAAAATCTGTATTAAATGAGGTGGGAGTATTATTAATATATCCGGGAGTTGGCTCACCGAAAAATGACCAAGAATTATTCTCTAATAATCGTCCATATGAGACATCTGTTATCTGTTCTCCAAAGGTGACAGAGTCAACCAAAATAGCATTGAAATAGCTTTCACTAACTAGCTCCAGATCAAAACTAATATCTGAGCTTGAGCTACTTCTCTGGTGTATCTCAACCGCTATAACATTTTGTTCTTGAATCAATCCAAACACAGATAATCTTGACTGAAAAAAAGTATCTTCATCCGTTCCACTAACCGATGAACTTGCATAGGTGTCATGATTAATATCACCGGGAGGCATATTAGATCTATTGATCTCATTCCCATTTAAAAATATCAACGCACCGTCATCTCTTTTTATATTTAAAATGAATGCACTTATATTTTCAGGATCTTCAACACTAAACGAATGTCTAAAATATGTAGTAATATATTTATTATAAGAGTCTGGCCCATATTCAACAATTGTCTCTTCATCTCCATCACCATAACCAAGCTCAGCAAGGCCATAGCTCCATCCAGAGTCATCGTAATCATTATTCATCCAGCTTAAATCAGGAATGGATGAACCACAATAATAATTCCACTCTGAGTTTTTATAAATCAGAGTATCTTTAACTGCCTGACCAGCCATATAAAGACCTAACTGCTCACCACTTTTACTGAGTTTAAAATTTGTATGATAGTGCCTAGTTGTATAATCATCCCATGGCCAATAGGGTCTCATATAAACCAGACCAGGACCAGAATTGTAGTCATCAGCCCAAATAACAAAATAGCTCTGTGGGTCTATATATGCACCTTCAACAATTTTCCATTTAAACGGATCATCAAAGTCATCCGTTAAAAAGAAACCATCTAGGCTTTTTTCTTCATTTTCTGAATTGTAGAGTTCAATCCAGTCAGTAAAATCGTCGAAGTCGTACATCTCTGGGTAGTCTCTTACATTTGATGCTAAAAACTCATTTATGTATATACCCTGAGATACTACATTAGATAAAAAAATGAAAAATGTAAAAAGGAGAAACGTGAATCGCATTCTGGATTTTGGTTAGACTTTAATCAGTGTTTATTTAGGGGAAAAAACATTTTTCCCTTCAAACAATTTTGTACCATTAACATAGCTAAAATATTTCCTGCACTCACAAGATAAATACTCAATATCAATCGGATAAAATTCACGCTTTGCCTCTGGCCAATACTCTTTTTGTAATTTTATCATCTGGGCACATGTCTCTTGGTGATTATTAAAGCCAAAATACTTTTCAAGACGATCTAGATATGCGACCGCACCTATACCAGTGGGAACAGGGCTCGCTGGGTCAATTACATCAGGTCGAAACCATGCGAGATCAATAACCGCCATAAAAATTGGGAAGTCATTTTTCATTTTAAATCGCTCGTTAACTAACGCTGTCGCTTTAATCACATCACCATTCGCATCTAAAATAATCTCACTAAGGGGTTCTTTTATCTTTGCAAACAATATTGTTGCAGATTCTATCCTTGGATATTCTTTTCCGTCCCATACTAATGATTCTACCGGATAAGCATTGTAATTACACCATGGATCTAGCTTTTTCATCTCATTTTTTAGTTGGCTAGGACTATCTAATATTTCTGATGATAGATTATCTAGTGTTTCTTGCCGATTACACCATCTTGAAAAAAATAGAGACTGCACCAATAGCGGTAGATCCTTTTCCAATCCATCCGAAAATCTAATTATAGCCTTACTACCACGATCATCTTCTCTGAAAACATTTAAAAATCTTCCCCTCTGAAATATAGGATCATCTGACCAAGGGAAAGGGTCTCCGTTTTCTCTTTTGATTCTAATTTTCTCACGCTGACGACAAAAATCAAAAAAAGCACCGACAGGATCTTCTAACTCTAATCCGTGTAGAGCTGATGCATAAGGATTCCCATTATTAGAAGAATTACTAGTCATTCTTAACAAAACCTTTCCAGTTACGCATGTAATCTATAAATACATCTCCCAAGTCTGCATCGCTCAATTGCCTGGCAGTAAATGGAGGCCTAGATGGGTCATAGTTTTCTTTTTGAAGGTTTTTACCCCAATCAGGGTATGGTATCCCGGCTCTTGCTACACCAATAAGATCTGCTCCTTGGTCTAATACATTTTTTGCATCAACGGATGACCAAATACCTCCAGTGCTAATTATAGCAGGTAAATCAGAAATGTTATTAGTAAACCATTGTGTTAAAGTTCTAGGATCATCTGGATATTGATTAGCCCTTTTAAAACTATCCCAGCAAGACAGATGCAAAAAATCTATTCCCTCATTTCTTAATATTTGTGCAAGATCAATACTATCATCTAAGCTGATTCCTAATTCTTCAATCTCTGGTGAAATACGAACACCCATAATAAACGATTTAGGAACTGATTTTTTTATACTTCGTAATATCTCAATCAAAAATTTAGATCTGCCAATTATACCTCCGCCCCAATCATCCTTGCGTAGATTAGTCTTTTTGCCTAAAAACTGTGAGATTAAATACCCATGGGCACCATGAATCTCTATACCATCAAATCCAGACTTGACACATCTTTTTGCTGCTAAAGTAAAATCTTGGATAATGTTTTTTATATCTTGGATTGAAGCTGAATGGGTAAAGCCACTTGATGATTCTTTACAGGGTATTGCGCTAGCAGAAATAGGAACCTTACCGGTGAGTGACTGGGGAGCTCTCATACCTCCATGAAATAATTGAGCAAAGATCAGACAATCATTATCATGTACGGAACTAACAAGATCTATTAATCTGTCAATAAATCTATCATCATATAGACCGAACTCACCATCCCAACCTTTACCATATTCAGAAACATTTGTCGCTGCCGTTGTTATAATACCAAACCCACCTTCTGCTCTTCTAGTGAGCCACCTGATTTCCTGGTCTGATAGTGACCCGTCTTCATGACTTTGTTTATTTGTCATGGCAGCCAATACTGATCGGTTTTTGACAGTAATGCCAGTGCGAGAAAATGTGAATGGGTCAGATGGTTTGGCTTGATGATTTTGATGCATTATCGCTTGCCCAATTTCACTAGTATATCATAAACAGTCTTTGGTTTATTTGTAATAATCCCATTTGCACCTATAGCGATAGCTTCCTCAATATCTTTAGAGTCATCTATTGTCCAAAAGTGTACCACTAACTCATTTGCCTGCATTTTACTGATCCAGTTTTTATTTATCATTCCATATTTTTTTACTTTTTTCGAATAATATGGAAGCTGAAAAGCATTAAAATTATATGCATAGCCAGGAAATCTTTTGAAATATATCATTCTCTTAATATCATTTCTGGATGCTGCAGTAGCAATCTTATACTCTGTAATTTTTCTAAATTCTTTTATCACCTTGTAGGAAAATGATACTACAAGAATCTTTTTATCCATTTTATACTTTTTTATCAATTCTGCTAAATCTCTAAGTCCTGTTTTACTATATCCTTTAATCTCAATATTGATTTTTTCTTCATTAAAATTTTTAAACACTTCTTCCAGTGACGGAATTCTGTACCCCTTATTTCTATATAGATAATTTCCACTTGAATCAGAAAAATTATATCCAGCGTCTAACAACTGTATTTCATCATATGTTAATTTTGTGACATCTTTATTTACCCCAGTGATCCTTAATAAGTTTCCATCATGAATCACGATCCAGGTTCCATCTTTTGCTCTCCAAATATCTAGCTCAATTATATCTGCGCCCTGATCCAGAGCAAGCTGGTATGCTTCAATTGTGTTAGGCGGGAGTTCTATAGATGATCCCTGATGGGCGATAATGTGTGGACAGGGACAATCAAAATATGATGTTCCTTTATTCTCAGTAGCATTAATAAGGCTACTAAGAAAAAAAAATGTGGCAAATAAATATTTAGATAAAGAGGTCTTAATTATCAATTCTTTTTCTAGCTAGAATCAATAGTCGATTGGGTCAAACATTGAGCCGATCTCGGTAGTACCATTAGCTCGGTACCGTTGGCCAGTCTCTAGATCTTCAATGATCCACTTCGTAGGACATTTCGTTTTTATAATTAGCTGAATAGAAGAATTTAGCTCATCAGCTTTTT
>CAZYDX010000110.1:0-5277 GCA_964646455.1 uncultured bacterium
TGAGATAAAGCACTATCCCAAACTTGTACATCATCCATATTTCCAGAAAAATATTTTTCATTAGTATTATATCTTCCTAATATAAAATTCGCTTCTCTTCCTGTATTTGGATTATTAAAACAATCTATTAATTCTCCATCCAGGTATAAACAAAAAGAACCATCTTCGTCGTGGGTAAATCCGGCAAAATGCCAATTATTATCATTTACCAAAGATGATGATTCTATATATAAATCATTATTTTCAGGTGACCAACTCATAGCAATTAAATTCCCATTTTCAATATATAAATCTGGAGAATGGGGACCATTCCCACTCATATCACTCTCATGCCATTGCATTAAATATGCTAAGTCATCTGTAGTTTTAAACCAACAAAAAGCTGAATAAGGAAAATTATCTATTACAGGAAATTGACCCACAAAATCATCTACCCCATCAAAACTGAGGGAATAATTGTCATTGTCTTCACTCTCGGCCTTGGGCGTAAAATCATAGTCTGACCAGTCGCTATAGTCTTCAGATGTAGATGAATTATCCCAGCGATTTACCTTTAAAACTCTTGCCTGAGAGTCATAGGAATTAGAGTGTATTGGGCCAGGCATAAAATCTGAATTTTCACCTCGAGTCGCAGAAACAATGGCGTTACCATAGCTGTTGGAACTACCAACCCATAAACCCGCAGACCAAACCATACTCTGGCTCATTCCTCTGGGCCACCTACCACCTGCTTCTTCTGTCTCAAAATTAATTCCAACCCTACCATCATTTGCATTAGAGAAATACCAGCGGTTTCCATTAAAATATTGTTGGTGGTTCACATCATGTCTGGAATTTCTAGATACCTGTCCATTCCCGATTGAATTTTTCTTTTTCTGAAGAGTACTGAGCGATTCTTGTTTGGCACCGTCAGTGTCAAATCTCTCCGGAATTTGAGTTGTAAAAATGGTTGATGTTATTACTGTTAGAGTGATTAATAGTCTACTCATAGCATTTTCCTATATTCTATTTAAAAATCTTTGTTTTTCAAGAAATGGCAAAAAGATCCCCCACCCAGTACTGTTACAGTATAGGATGCAGAAAACCTTACCACGTTCCCGTGAATTTCTCATACACCTTATATATAGCAAACTTTATGCCATAAATAACAGAATGTATACTTTTATTGTATTTATAGACGAGAATAAAAAATTATGATAAAATGAGACAAAACATGTAGTGTAACAATACAATACAATATGTATTATGATGTGAGAATAATATTGTTACATGTTATTATATATAATACTTAACTATTTTTTATTTTGAACCTCTTTCAGGTGCTTCATGCCGTGCTCGTCAAAGTACGAAACAGAGAATTCAACCACAAGATCTGATGCGGCCTCACACTTGCTCTGATCTACATTTTGCTTACACTTCATTGCGGCAACAATCAGCTGCTGTAGCAAGAGAGTCTGGTTCACATACACCTGCCTTCCAGATTCTCCTTTTTTCTTTGGCTTGATCCTCTGAGCTAAAAAATAAGAAGAAACCGTTTCCTGAATTTTGGTTGCGTGTTCTTCTTTCGTATTTACCCAGCGAATCATTTGATTAAGAGATTGGGCGTCTGTCTTACCCGCGAGCCCTTTTATCATACTCATCGCCCTCCGGATTGTGGAAATGTCTTCCTCTATCTGTACAACTCTTACCGCATCATCATAGATACCACAAGGTATCTGGCAGTGGCCATAGAGGTTTGACGATAGTAACAGAACAAATAATAGAGACAGGGTTTTATTTAGTTTAAGCATGATTTTTTCCTTACTGGTTTTACTATAAAAATTAAACAAAAAAGGGGCCTCAATAGAAACCCCTTTTCTGTAATTATAAAACGCTTTTTTCGGCGCTATCCTATAATCATTATTTCATCAGTACCATCTTACGGTTCTGCACGAAGTCACCGGCATGGATCGAGTAGATATAGACACCTGCACTAACAAGTCTGCCCATATCATTTGTAGCGTTCCACATTACCGTGCGATATCCAGCATCCTGAACACCACTTACTAGTGTGCGCACCTTCCGTCCCATCAGATCATAGATCGAGATGGTCACCATCGCCTCCTCAGGCAGAGCATACTGGATCTGCGTAGAAGGATTGAACGGATTAGGATAGTTCTGATTTAGCGCAAACTCCGTTGGAAGACCAATATTCTCATCCGCAGAGAGCACGGCCGATACAGAGTTACTTGGGTCACTCTCTAGCCCAGACATATCAACAGAGGTTACCCAGTACTCATAGGCACCAGTCTCTGAGACATCCTGGTCTACATAGAAAGAGTCGACCGTTGTAAACACTATCGCAGGCTCGTCTGAGGCAATCTCACGGCGGTAGATATTATGATAGTCAAAGTCTTCATCATCATATCTTGTCCAGCTCAGAGAAACAGCTCCCGGATCCTGGCTCATCATGAAATTCATCGGAGTTCCAGGATGCAGATTGTCAACCGAATATCCGCTGACCGGCTCAGAGTCGATGTAATAGTTTACATCTTCAGTGTGCGCGGTAACGATAAAGGTACTCAGATGATTCTCATGCATAGATGAGTCTCCGAGTGTCGGCACAACCGTCGCATACGGGTCACCCTCACCGTGCCATGGAACTGTTTCCACATAGTCCCACAGATCGATCGTTGCTCCGTTGACCTTTCTCCAGATAGAGAACTGCGTGAAATACTCCCAGTCACCAGGTTCTCCAGTGTGCCACACTGTACGCATCTGACGACCTTGGTCATTTGGTACATCGTGGAGATCTACGATCTCAGGAGGACCAGCATAGCCATACTCAAATAGATCCATGTCAAACACCACCGTATTTCCAGATACCTCAAAAGCACCCTCTATGAAAATATCAGAGTACCCGTCCGCATCGGCATACACATCATATATACCATTCAGCAGGTCAACATAGTAGAAACCATTTTCATTGGTCTCTACATCAATACTATAGGCATCGCTTGTGAAAGAGATGTAGGCATAAGGAGGTGGTGAACCCTGACCTATGTAGGAGACCACACCCTGCGCGGCACCATCAAACTCAGTAATCAAATCAAGATAAATATCACCCAAGTGTATGTAATCATGAACCTCTAGGCCATCTATCCACTGGACATGGTATCCTGGCGCGCTGATTCTTACATCATAGGTGCCATAGGGCATCCAAGCACTAAACCAGCCACTACCCCATTCTGAGTAAGAGACATTCCAGTAGCTTGAGTCCGATACACCATGAAATTGAATCTCTGCATTATCAAGAATATATCCATCGCTGTCATAGACATAACCAGTGACCTCAAACCACTGATTTGCTAATGCGTAATAATGGATTTCTCCAGCCCAATGCCAATTTCCCTCATGCACATAAATAGAAGACATGTCATGGGTATATAAACCTGGCAGATCTGGACCAACCACATAATATTCATCACCAGAAGGTACCTCTATAGAATAATACCCATATTCGTCTGTGTGTGTCACATAGTAGTTGTGTTCACTATAGACCTCTACAGGAATATTAGGAAGTTCGGCCATGTACCAATACTGGTAGTCCTCATCATACATTTCACCGTATACATGACCTTCTATCCATCCTGCTTCGACAAAGGTAAGACCGGTATTAGAATGGAAGTCATCTATATATACAGATCCATTGCTCCAATCGTTCTGGTTGAATGAAACACCAATATTTATCTGATATGTACCCTCAGGGACTACACCAGTCACATCGAAATGATGCCACTCACCAGCTGCAAAGGTTCCATCAAATGGGTTAGACCAATCCGCTGATATCCAAGAACCATACTCATCCCAGTATGATATGAATAGGCGAACTGCATTCGTACCTAAATGGACAGAAGAATCAAGCGTCCCGATCCAATCATCCGGGTGTGACATCATCATCGTGCTAGCGTGTATCGTAGCACCAACATCTACACGATCATAATGAGCCTGATAAATATCTGTCCAGTTGGTTCCGTCACTGTGATATCCACCCCACATCTTTAACGCATGACTACCCTCATAAACCTCAAGAGTAGCATTATTCGGCGAGCTATAGATACCTGCGCCGGTGCTGTCAACCCACCAGTTTGAAGCATCATAAGGATATACGGTCCAGCCATCGATCCAGTTCTCAAAACCACCATTGGTTGTCAGATTGACCGGTGGCCCCGGATCTGGAGGAGCTAACTGAATATCGTGGTTAAATACATACCCATCCAGCTCATCGTCAAATACATCAGAGAAAACATACAGAAGTGAATCATAGGCAATATGGTCATCGTAATATATTTCAATATTATTCTCTGTGCCGTTCAATGTCCAGAACTGATAGTGACCGTCTTGGTCTGTTAGTGTACCAGTATTGACACCAATACTGCTAGAATCATCGATAACAAATTTTCGTACATCCATCCACACCTCATGACCAATCGGATTACCAATATGGTCTAACATCTGCCCTTGAACCAATGTGTTCATTAACACAACCATAGTTGGGACATAAACACCCTCAGCAGGAAGACTGTCAGTGTAGTAGTAGTTACCCCACTGACCATTATTCCAATCTTCATCCCAGAACACAGGCAACAACCTTCCAGACCAGTTTGGATTGTCTCGCTGTAGTCCATCATGAAAAAGCCAAGATCCGGTACCTTCATCAACTTCCACACCAATACTATAGTGACCAGCAGGTCCCGTAACACCTCTTGAAAAGTTACCGTCACTCCAAACTCCAAAGAACAAGCCCGGAACACCTTCTGTAGAGTCATGCGCCATTACAGCATCACCGGAATATCTTTGCATAGATGAACTGTATGGTGAAACAGCCTGCACATTTACAATTGTATTGCTCGTATCAAGCGCTGCATAGAAGAATGTAGCCCCCTGCAAACGCAGAAGATCATTGCCCTCATCTTGCACCCATACATTCTCCTCATAGACACCAACCTCAGGATTATCATCGTTAGGTCCATTATCGAAAATAACATACACATCACTACCAATATCTGCCCAGCCGCTACTAAATACATTCTGGTCATTTGTGTCTAGCGTTCCGCTAAAATTTGCGTCATAGAATACTGTCGCAAACCCCATGTACGGACCCGGACCAGTCGTATCAAACGTCGCAGTGAAGTGAATTCCATCGTATATATCTAAAGATGGCAATGTGCCAACAGTGTCTCCGTCATAGAAAGCGTTTGAGTTAATTACCTCAACAGAGTAATTGGTAAGCACAGG
>CAZYDX010000110.1:5377-7153 GCA_964646455.1 uncultured bacterium
CATCATCGAAATCGTACCAATATTCACAGCTACCATAAAGGTCGACATTCCAAATATCTGTAGGATGTATCTCACCCATGGAAAGCATATACAATTCCTCCTCCCATTCAGCTGGGTCCCAATAGCGAACATAAAAACCTGAGGGACCATCTTCTGGGTCTATATACTCGGTGAGACATGCATCACTATCAGAATCTAGATTTGCAAGCTGCTCCCATTCCCAGCCAAAACCTTCAGAAGAATCCGATACTTGTTCCCCCCAGTTAAATTGCCAATAATAGTAAAGGATACTATCTGGAATTCCAGGAACCTCAGCGATGTAGATCAGTGTTGAATCTTCAGGCTCCGAATAGACGGACAAATAATCAGCATGATAAATACCTTGCGGAGTCGCTATGCTCATGTAAAGATTAGAAACAATCGACTCCATAGAAACATCTGTATATGAGTCATATGAAAATAAAGTATCCGCTATAGCATCAATCTGCTCCTTTTCAAGAATACTAACTATCTGAAGATTATTACAATCAACTAAATCACAGGGATCCGGCTCAGGACACTCGCCCCAGCTTACGACATCAACCTCATGCCAGTCGTCTCCATCTAACTCAGGAACCTCAACATACCTATTGTTATATCCATCATCAAAAGGGTCACTACACTCATCAGGAATATTTTCTGAGTTAGACCAATTAAAACAGGTGAATTTGTACTCATAGTATCCAGGCATCAGCCAAACGTCTGCGTAGTACTCGTCATAATCTGAGTCATATGTCATTTCGATATCGGTAGCGTTCCAGCCGTTGAAACTACCCGCAAGATACGGGTTGTTGCCATCACAAGGAACATCATTAGCATCAAGCCAGAAAGTAACCATCGTAGGCTCAGGCTCTCTTACCATCGTATAGGTCCACCAGGCGGTCCCATCCTCGTTTGTACTGATATCAATATAAACCATTGCAGAGTCTTCATCAAATTGATCAATAATATATGTGCGCGATCCTGGAACCTCTGTTCCTGCAGTTGTAAGCTCTCCACCATTGAACGCTTTCGGTAAGCCTATGAATGCACCAGCCCCATGGAGGGTGATTGTTCCAGCATCATTGTCAAAGGAATAGGTTGCGTAATTCGAATTATCATGCGGAGCGACAGGTGCTCTACAGCCGTCACCAATATCATCTTGCCATGTTTCTACCCAGGTGTTTCCACCAAAATCAATATGAAAATCTCCATTCCAATGGAAAAAATATCTATCATCAAAATAGCAGGCTCTTTCTGAAAGCGAGCCTTCATCATTTTGCCACCACTCACCAGAACCCATAGTTGGCCCTACTCTCATTGAGCCTGGCTCATTTGCAATCATCCAGGGAGGGCCAGACATATCAGAGTGCCATTGTTCACAGCCTTGACCCCATACAAATATAGGCAGGTGAATATCATGCTCTTCCACATAAAACCCAAAATTGTTCCATTCGTCATTGGGGTTCCAGTCACACCAGTCACCAGGATTGGCGCCAATGTTTACATCCCAACCTCCTTGGGTGTACTTATACTCTACATCGCCAAAGTTTTGAGGCAGTTGTGTAGTACCATTGTAAATGCCATTCCCATCTGGATCGGTCATGGCAACGCCATACCCGCTCCAGCCTTCGAATGATCCTGTTGCCCATAAAGTGTCTGGCGCATCAGGAGCATATACGTTAAAGTGTACGAACACTACCGGCCCTGTCATCGTGTGTGAGCCAAGCGTTGCTGAGGTATAATCAGCTGTAGGTT
>CAZYDX010000111.1:0-7029 GCA_964646455.1 uncultured bacterium
AATATTTTTCTGGAAATATGGATGATGTACAAGTTTGGGATAGTGCTTTATCTCAGGAACAAATTCAAGCTAATATGAATTCTGAAATTACTGGCAGTGAAGAAGGTCTAGTCGGCTACTGGGATTTCAATGAAGGCGAAGGAACAACTCTTACAGACTTAAGTGGCAATGGTAATAATGGTACTATTAATGGTGCCACATATAGTACCGAAACACCTCCAGCGCCTTCTGTCCCAGAGATTCTTTTAGACCAGAGCCTTTTTTCAATATACAGTGATGATTTTACGGATCGTGGTGTTGAAATCAGACAAACAGTATACGGTGGTACAGAAGTAAATGATGAAAACCCTCTAAATAATGCAGTCTTTTTGCACTATGATATTCATAACAAAGGCGATTCTACATGGTTTGACACATATGTGAGTATGTTCTGTGATTTTGACCTTGGCAGCAATTACTCTAACGATTTAGTGGTCTATGACCAAGAGTCGCAGACGGTTTATAATACAAATGCGTGGAACGATAGTTTCGAAAAAGAAACAGTTTTAGGTGTTGCCTCGCTCTCAGATGAGCATGAGCTCACTTCTGTATTATTTAACCGTTGGCCAGAGGGTGACTATGAAAATTATAATATGCAACAGGGATTTAACTCAGATGGGTCTGACATTTTTGATGAATCAAGTGGTGAGCCAACAAAATACATGTACAGCGGTAGCCTTTCAGACAGCTCTGGATGGTTAGACACAGAAGCAGATGATAAGAGAGTATTAATGTCGTTTTATGTGGGAAACCTTGAACCAGGAGAGACAGTGACTCTTGATCTGGTTATGTTTGTCGCAGAGACAGATGGAGACAGAGCCGAGACTATCGACCTAGGAAACTCATATGTAGAAAGCCTAAGACAAGACTGGAGCGAAGGATTTAGTTCAATAGTATTGTTAGATAGACCAATCATTGAGACAGAAGCAAATTATGGACTTTTTGGTTCTAATATTTTTGAGCTTGATGTTCCACAGGGTTCTAATATTTCAAGTTCATTTACGATTCGTAATGGAGGAGCAGAGCCACTAAATCTAGATATAGATATGAATGGGACTAATGAAAACATTGGCTTGAATTACGGTGAAACGCATGAGGTCATATTCAGCTTTGATGCTCCTTATTTAGATGATCCAAAAACAATACGGGTGCCAGAAGATTATGGTGAGATTTATGAGGCTTTGGATAACACTACTGGCGATCTTGGTTATTTTATGAACTACGGCTTTAACCATAATGACCCTACTACATCATATTTTGAGGTAAATGGTGAGTTTTATGTGGAACATAGCGGGGACACGGTTGTTGTTGCCCCAGGTGGATACCATCACCTTGATTATGAGATTTTTGATCGGTCAGTACACCTTATTTCAGAACCTAATGATAGTTTAGGGAGCGCAGTTTTTGCAGATTCATCACTTTTATCTATCAGAGGTAGAGTGCCTTATTTTACCTTTAAAGGATTTACTGTGGAGAATAATGCATATGGCTTTTTAGATATCAATGAATATAATAATCAGTGGTCTCCAACGAGTGTAGAAATCTCTAATAATATTTTTAGAAATAATTATAAAGATGGTCATGGTAGTGCTATCAATGCTGTGAATATACACGGAAATATTTCAAACAATATTTTCGAAAACAATCACGCAGAGTGGATGGGTGGAGCGATGTACCTTAGTAATATTTATTGTGATGTAAGTCATAATGTTTTTCGTAATAATTCAGCAGGTAGCTCATGGGGTGGTGGAGCAATTCGTTTAAACAATGGCTCTGCAAATGTTTATAAGAATACATTTTTCGATAATCAAACTGAAGAAGGTGCAAAAGCACTTGCCATTCGATCTCAGGAACATGTTGTCACCAGTAATATTTTATGGGGAGGTGAGCATGATCTTATTGGTGTAAACTATGATGGTTATCACAATATTGAATACAACCTGATTCAGGGTGGTTTCTGGGATAATGGTAACAATATAGACATGGATCCGATGATGAATAATCCTTGGGATGGTGACTTTACACTGCAGGATGGTTCCCCATGTATTGACAGTGGGCATCCAGATGATTGGTACAATGACCCGGATGGTACCCGAAGTGATATGGGTGCTTTTCACTTTAACCAGCCCAGCTTTTCAATGGAGTTTAACGGTGACTCTTACCTGAAAGTAAATAATAACCCTTCTATATCAAATTTTGATGGAGAATTGTCTATCTCTGCCTGGGTTAAGATAACAGGGGGAGAAGGAACTCACAGAAATATTATTTCAAAAGCAGGTGCCTATCCACAAAGTTTTGCCCTTACGGCCAGTAATATAGAAAGATTCAGGCCTCATGTTTGTAGTCAAAATGGAACATGGTACAATTTTGATGGGAATATACCAGTAGAGTACAATGTCTGGACACATGTGGCCTTTTCCTATAGTGAAAATGATGGTGAATTAAGATTATATGTTAACGGACAGTTTGACAGTTCTGTATCAATATCTGGTAGTGTTAACAATAATGATGCAGACATGTACATAGGCTCATACTTAGAGGGAAACGGTAGTAATTCTAATAATTTTGTAGGACTAGTTGATGAACTATCACTTTGGAATCGATCTTTTGGAAATGATGATATTCATTCGCTTATGAATCTTAGTTTAACTGGTGGAGAAGACAACCTGATTGGATACTGGAATTTTGATGAAGAAACTTATCCAATGGTCTATGACTTGTCACAGTATGGAAATCATGGTGAGAATATCAATGGTGCTAGCTATAGCTCTGACAATCCACCTACTATGAATGCAACCCTTGGTGAGTTCGATTTTCTGGTTAATGGCTTAGAGTCGTCTGTTGTCATGTCCTATCGTGACCCTTTAGAGTTGACTTTTGTGCATGAGAGCTATTCTGATACAGTCTATTTTGAGGTGTACCGGGATATGAATTTCAATGGACAGCTAGATGATAATGATTTAAATATTTACAGGCATCATGAATGGTCTTGGTCATTAGATAATAATAATGGATTTATTAGTGTTGTCGATCAGGATGGTATTTATGTTGGTCATCATATTCCCGATAATAACCCAGGTCAGGGAATTTCCTCTATCATAATATCAATGAATGAGGAAATTGATCAACATTTGTGGTTGTGGAAATATATTCAAAATTCTACAAACTTTATCAGAGCCTATGATCACCATGGAAACGAGAGTATTGTTTCTGTTCATATAACAGGTTCAGAATCAGAGAATTATATTGATGGTCGTACGCATCATGGTGACTATCAGAATATTGTGATAGAAGTTTGGCCTGAGGGGGACTTGTTTGACAGTGAATACTATGATATGCCATACTTAACGGCTACAGGTTTAGATGGTACCTACCGTGTAGATGTTTTTGATTCAACTGATTATTCTTCTGATTACAATTTTCATGTCTTTGATGGATTTATGGCAAACCAGCATGTTTATCTTGATTATCAAGAGCACCAGAATAGTGGTATGGACTGGTTTAATAATCCAATAAATGTTCATGGCGGTACATATGGTATAGATCTATTTTTTGCAGAATTTGAAAATTCAATCGGTGGAAATGTTTATGTTAATCATCAGAACGCAGAGGGTGGTTTTTTAGAATTATTAACCTATGATTATTATTACTATTATGGTGAAGACAGTTTGTATTTTGAAAATTATGCCTATATCAATGAAGATGGGTCTTACGAAATATGGTATGATGAACCGCGATATGTCAGGTATGCGGTTTGTGGTCAATATTGGGATGGAAATTATAATCAATATGAAGAGCTCTGTAAAGAACAAGATATGTTCCTCCCAGGCGGGGCTCATCATGTAGACATTCATATTACAGATAATGAGCTAATGTATCAAATTAATGGTACGGTCAGAGATACGATGGGTAATCCAATTTATGGTGCTGAGGTAATTGCCTGGGCACATGATGAATATGGGTCAAGAGAGGGGACATTTTCAGATTGGGATGGAAATTTTTCCATGATTCTCTATGGTGATGGTATAAACTATGACCTAGAGGCAGGTGGTCATGGATGGGTAGGCAATATGTACTATATTGACTCCTACCAGATAGAGATGGGTGATCATTTTGAGTTTTACCTTGAACCATCAGAGTCTGGAGGAAATTTGATCCATAATGGTGGATTTGAAGAGGGATTGAATTATTGGTATAATCATCAAAATACTGTGATTATGGGCACTGGGCAAACAATGTGGAACTCTAATCAATCTTTTGAGGCATTTGAGGGGGACTCTTCATTAAAAATATGGGGACTTTATAATTCCGATGAGCAATATCCAGAGACGTATACTGTACAAGTACTTGAGGGGAATGCTCCCGGGACTCAATTTGAAGCAAGTGCGTGGTTCTATTCTCATGAGGACGACTACATTGGTCATTCTCAGAGCAATGTAGTTCTAATGGTGAATTATTTTCATGATGATTGGTCATGGATAGGACAAAATATTTCTCTGCCTTTTAATGGAAACTTTAGTGCAAATGAGTGGCACCAGATGCACCTATCAACAATCGTTCCGGATGGTGCATACTATATGAATCTTGGTGTTGTATTTACACAGCCTAATTCTGATGACATAGGTGGGGTATATGTAGATCAGGTAGAGCTTTATGAACATAATGATAATTATTATACATCATATGTTGAAGGGTTTGTTTATGATGATGATGGTAATCCTATTGAAGGTGCTAGGATGTATGCAGTAGCTGATGATCAGAGTTATATCTCAAGGCAGTTCAATACAAACTTTGATGGTTATTATCGTATTCCTATCAAGGGGGATAGAGGATATTTTATTGGCGCTAGTCAGTCGATTAATTTGATTCATACCGATAATTTTGATGGTGTATTCGAATATCAATACGCTGAAATTGGCTCAACCCACCAGGTTGATTTTTATCTTGGGTCTGGTGGAGGAAATGAAGATCCAATTGTCGAAGGATGGTTAAGAGATTGGTACACCGGAGATCATCTATCTGAGGCTACAATTTTATTTGCCTATGATGAGAATGGTGAGCTACAAACAATTGAGGAGACCACGGACGTTGATGGTTATTTTATGACCCAGGTCCCGGCAGACCATTATTACGATCTGTTTATCTATGCAGATGATTACTGGGCCGAGCATGATGCATTTTATTTATCGCCAGGAGATCACCATGTTCTTGAGATTGGTATTGCTCCTCTAGATATGGCTGCACGTGTATATGGCTCTGTAACAGACTCTTATAGCGGTGACATAATCCATGGAGCAGAGGCAGTATTAAATTGTGGGGACAGTGAAGACTGGGACCACACCGGAGCCTTAGGAAGCTACAGAGTTTTCTCTTACTATCCAGGAGACTGTTCAGATGGAAACCTAAGCGTATGGGCAGATGGCTACCGCACACAACATTTTCCTGCTGGAGATTTAGATCTGCAGGCTGGTCAGTCTGTTACGGTAAACATAGAGCTTGAGGAAGGAAGTGATCCTGAGCCTGCGGTAATGTTAGGCCGGGTTCATTCCAGTAATACTGGTGATGGTATTGCCTATGCCCAGGTTAGTGCTTATAGTCATAATACTGGAGATAGCTATGGTGTAGAGGCAGATGATAGTGGATGGTATGTATTAGAGCTTACAGGAGAACAAGACTATAGTGTACAGGTTAGTGCAGATGGGTACAATGACCATTATGAAGATCATTTTATCAGTGCATGGGACTCGCTGTATATAGATTTTTATCTGGATGATGCACCTCAGTCTAAGTTCTTTGGTTATGTTACAAACACAGATGGTGATTCACTATCAGGCGTTCGCATCTACTTCCAAGATGAAAATGGTAATTGGTCAAACACCACATCTGGTGATTATGGCTACTATGATAAAGATGTTTATCCAGGAATTTATGAGATAATCATGGCCAACAATGACTATTATGTTACCTGGTTTGATAGTGTCTCAATAAATGAGAATGAAGAAATACAAGTAGACGCTGTGATCGAACCTGTAAATGGCTTTGACGGTGGTGTCGCTGGAATTATCTATGGAGAGGATGGATCCACACTAAGTGATGTTTATATTAACGCTTTCAACTATACCTATGATGTAACCGCGCATTCTAATGAGGATGGGGCTTTCTTTATTGAGCTCGTTAATGGTACCTATAATATAGAGTTTTGGAAAAATGGATATGAGTATGTATATGTTCCTAGTGCTTTTACAGTTGAGAACAATATTGTCACTTATGATATGTCACTCGTTCAGCCAGGAACCCCTCAGCCTCCGGTTATTGTTCATCTAGAAGATGTTCCAGATGATCAAGGTAGACAGCTTGATATGGCCTGGACACCTGGAGACCCTCAAGACCTAGGTGTCTATCCATTCTATAGTGTATGGAGAGAGCGTAACGAAGAATTACCGCCTGGTTCGCCTCAGCTTTGGCATTTTATTGGCATGGTTCCTTTCCATGATTTTGATCTATATAATATGGTGGTTCCGACTCTTGGTGATTCAACAGATGAGAGTGTATTTATGAGCACATTCATGGTAACAGGGCACACTGATGATCCGGCGATATTTTTTGACTCATCTCCGGTGAGTGCGTATTCTATAGATAATATTTTTCCTGCAGTACCCGATAGCTTTTCAGTTATGGTATCTGCTGGTGAGGTTAGTCTAAGCTGGTCTTCGCCTGTAGATGAAGATTTTGCGTATCATAATATTTATCGAAATAACCTAATGGATGATCAGCCGGCTGTTGTGTTTACCACAGCTAACTCTTTCTACCTAGACATAGAGGTTGACCCTGATATGAACTACGAGTACTGGATCACCGCGGTGGACCATAGTGGGAATGAGAGTGAAGCCTCTACCACTCTTGAGGTTAGTGGTAGTATGCTCTCCACCGATGCTGATTTACTACCTGAGGTATACGCCTTAGGCCAGAACTATCCGAACCCGTTCAACC
>CAZYDX010000112.1:0-6895 GCA_964646455.1 uncultured bacterium
TACTGCTATAGGAACTCTCGGACCAAGAGTTAAGGTCGTAGGATAATAATTAATTACAAAATTTTATTATAGGAGTAAATGATGAAAATAAATAATAAAAATGGTTTTACATTAATCGAGTTGATCATGGTAATTATCATTGTAGGTATACTTGCTGCGGTATCTATACCACGTTTTGCGGTAGTTATCAGGCAAAGTGAGGCAGCTGCGGAACAAGGAATAATAACTCAGATTGTTGATGGTCTAGAGACCTGGGGCATGGAAGAGTTTATGGACAATGGAATCAAAGCATGGCCAGATAATCCATTTGAATCTCTGGCTACTATCTCTTTTGATTATGATGAGAACGCGACGGATATGACACAGATGGTTGGAGGAGACTGGATCTTTACAGGAGCGTCGGCACTGACATTTGGAGATATATCTCTGGCGAATGCTATAGTGCACAGACGTGTGGAGGACACACTTTCTGTATGGATTTACAACCCTGTTAATGGTTCAATAACCCATGGAGACACTCCATACTTACCATACACTAAGATTTATAAAGGCGATCTTTCTAATTAATTAGAAAGATCATAAAAAGGGATAATATCATGAAGAAAAGATTTAACGAAGGTTTTACACTAATCGAGCTGATCATTGTAATGGTTATCATGGGCGTGCTGGCAGCAGTCGCTGTGCCTAGATACTTAGACAGCATCGCCAATGCCGAAGAGTCATCTGAGAATGCGGTAATCAACAGCATCAGAAATGGTCTAAAACAATACGCTGGAGACATGCTATACAAAGAAGGCAGAGCAACATGGCCTGATAATCCATTTGATACACTGAGCGAGACTCCTGCGGGATACAACTCAAATGACAATGGTTTTGAGCCTGGCGTTGACCAGCTAGATGGTGTCGCTGACACAGATGGCGAATGGACATTTGACTACTCTAACTCAAGAATCACACACCAGCGTTCGGACAATTCTCGCTACTATTGGGCCTATGACAAAGGGGAACAAGATGGCGATAACGCAGGTATTGGTTCACTTGGTAATAGAGAAGAATTATAATAGAAATAAATAAACATACTGAGGTATAATATTATGAAGAAAAGATTTAATGAAGGTTTTACATTAGTTGAGCTGGTTATCATTATGGTGATTCTGGGAGTCCTGGCTGCTATTGCGGTTCCAAGACTTGGAAGCAGCATCGACTCTTCTGAGGTATCCTCTGAAGAGGCAGTTATTGGAAATCTCCGATCTGCTTTGGAGGTCTATGCAATGGACCAGGTCGTTCAAAACTCTAGCAAGAGCTACCCCTCTGACCCATTCTACTCACTTGATGATAAAAGTAGACTTAAACTAACGAATACAAACTGGAGCTATAGTGGCAGTAGCATAACTCACACTAGAAATGATGGCACAACTGAAAGTTGGACCTATAACGAATCAACAGGTGAAATATTCTAATGAAAAACCTTACTAACAGAGGATTTACATTAGTTGAGCTGGTTATCATTATGGTGATCCTGGGAGTTCTGGCTGCTATTGCGGTTCCAAGACTTGGAAGCAGCATCGAATCTTCTGAAGCGGCTGCTGAAGAAGCGGTAATAGGAAGCCTAAGGTCTGCGATTGAAGTTTGGGCTATGGAAAAGGTTGTTCAAACCTCAACCAAAAGCTATCCTGGAAACCCACTTGCCGCACTTGATGCCAATAGCAGAATGGAACTATCTGGGACTACGTCTGCAGATAATGCTTCTGGTGGTGGTTCACCTTGGGGCTTTGACCAAGCAGTAGATAAAATATATCATCTAAGAAATGATGGTAGCTATGTGGATTGGGACTATAACAGATTTACAGGTGAAATATTCTAATGAAAAAAATATTTAACGAAGGTTTTACGCTTGTCGAGCTGGTCATTATCATGGTCGTTCTAGGCATACTTGCTGCGATTGCGGTTCCAAGAATGGGAAACACAATCTCTTCATCTGAAGAAGCTGCAGAGAATACGGTAATAGCCGCTCTCCGGTCTGCGGTAGAGGTCTATGCGATGGACCAGGTCGTTCAAAACTCTAACAAGAGCTACCCCTCTAACCCGTTTGATGAACTGGATAAACTTCCAGATGGATACACCGGTATCGGATCTCCGGATCAAGATGGTGAGTGGGTATTTACTGGAGACAGTCATGTAGCACACCAGAGAAATGACAACACCAGACACAAGTGGTATTACAACTCAAGCAACGGTGAATTTGGAGACAGGGTTGCTTATTAAGAGCATAAAAGATTTATATGGATTTAACACTACAAACGGAAAGTTTAACTATGTACGCATCTCGTAAACTACGTGAAGGTTTTACCTTGGTAGAGCTAATCATTGTGATGGTAATACTAGGTATAATGGCCGCGGTGGCCGTACCAAAAATGGGCAGCGTTATCTCAAGATCTGGCGAGGCTGCGGCAACAGCAGTTATTGCACAGTTAGAGTCAGCAGCTGAGATATATGCCCTTGATCAGGTCCTTTTAACAGGTTCTAAGACCTATCCGCCTAATCCGTTTGATCAACTAGAAAAACAACCGGACGGGTATAGGACCGGAACCTTTACACCTGTGAATGGAGACTGGTGGTTTAACAGCAATGTTGTTTACCACTACCGCGACAATACCCAGTTTTCTTGGACCTACAGTCCTAGTACCGGAGAAATAAATTAATTTTTAATGAAAAAAAAATAAATGAGGCAATAAAATGCAACATATGAAAAATAAAAACGGTTTTACAATTATTGAACTTATCATGGTGATGATCATCATTGGTGTTCTTGCTGCGGTAGCAATACCTAGATTTCAGGATATTGTTATTGAGAGTGAGGTTGCGGTAGAACAGAGAATTCTGAATACAATATCTGACGGCTTAGAAACATACGCCAGAGAGAAGTATGTCGCCAATGGTGTACGTTCATGGCCTGCTAATCCATTTGTGGCACTATCAAAAATGCCACCTGATTACGATAATGATCTCTATGTTCTTTCTCAGATGAAAGATCGTGATTGGATCTTTACAGGAGATGGTAATAACGAAACATTTAACAATAAGATTGCACACCTAAGAAAGTCTGATAGCATTGCAGTCTGGGGCTATAATCCTGCAACTGGCGAGCTTGACTATGATGGTACCCCTTTTGGTCCGACAAATGTACTACATCGTGTTAACGAAACCAGTGGCAACTAAAAAATTAATAACTAATAATTAAGGGACTTTAATTATGAAGAAAAATAACAAAAATGGTTTTACACTAATAGAGCTTATCATGGTTATGATAATCCTGGGCATCCTATCAGCGGTTGCAATACCTAGATACCTAGAGACTATCGAAAAATCAGAGATTGCTGCAGAAGACGCGGTTGTTGATAAGATCGTATCTGCACTAGAGAACTATGCTCAGCATAAAATGCTCACCGAAGGAAGACGCTACTGGCCAGAAAACCCGTTTGAGGCGCTGGTAACCTTACCTCAGACATATACTACTGATGGTACCAATGCTGACACAGATAACGAGTGGACATTTGTCAACCGTTATACTGCAGATGGTAATGCAGAAATATCCGGAGAGATCACTCACCAGAGAGCGGACAATACCAGATGGCAGTGGACCTATAACGCTGGAATAAACCACGGTACAGATGGTGACGTAACCGGTACTCTTTATCGCAGGACTGCGCTTGGCACAGAAGGGACCGTTGTTCGTTATCAATAATAGTTATTTGAATAACTTTAATATTTTTTAAATAATTGCGTGAAAGGCTTCGCTGATAATGGCGGAGCCTTCGTAATTTTTGGGGTAAAATGCTGAAAAAATTTAAATCTAATTCTGGTGTTACAATGGTAGAGCTTGTAATCGTACTCGCAATCATGGGCATACTCGCTGTCACTGTTATTCCTATGTATAGTAAGCTGCAAGCAAAAACACAACGCGCTAGAAACAACTCAAATATGATGATCATTCAGGAAGCATTTGTAAACTATTACTATTATACCTATTCCATCGGTTCCCCCCACTACCCTCCATCACCTGATAGCCTAATGACTGATGAGTGGTGTGAGACACCTATGGACTCAACAATAAACCTACAGACCCCGAATGAATTATTTGGGACTGGATCGGTACCTAAGAACTCTAATAATATCCCATTTATGTACCGGAGCTGGATCGACACTGAGAGTGATGGAAGACAAAAAAGAAAGATATTGATCAAGGATACGGACCCGGACAGTCCCTCCCATGAACAATTTCTTTTGTTTACAATCTAGCTGTTGTTTTTTTATATCAGGCCTTAGATTAGGTTAGGCGATGGCAATAATGAAACACTATAAGAATCAAGAATTACAAACCACAAAAGGTTTTTCATTAATAGAACTGATTATTGTAATGACCATTCTAGGAATTATTATTGCTGCTTCTTCAGCAAGACTTAGAGATATCACGGTTAACGCTAGAATAAGCTCAGCTGTCAACCAGATTACCACAGATATAGATCAAGCAAAAACAATGTCCATGGGTAAAAGAAAACAAATAAAAATAATTTTCAATCAGAATAATGAGACATATACAATATATAAAAGTGGAGAAGTGTATACGGATTACCCTGGTAGCAATAATGGGGTCATTAGCCTATCAGATAGCAATAACTCTGGAGTCGACATCACGAGTATAAACCTGGATGGTTCAAATGTGTTGACCTTTACAAAATGGGGTAGCTGCCTACAAAGCGGCACAATTATCTTGAACAATACACGAGAGATTCATATAAAAGAACTTACCGGATACTGGGAAGTCATAAACTCATGATAAAAAAGATAACTGCCAAAGGTTTTGCCCTAGTCGAAATTGTTGTGGTTACACTTCTTCTTGGGGGCGCGTTTATTGTCTTTATTGAGGCACTTAATCAGACAAAATTAATGCAGGTCAAATCTGAGATCAGAACAGTCCAGACATCACTTTTGAATAGTAAGATTAACCAGATCCGCAGTACCCCCTTCTCCGCTATCTTTCCTGTAAATAGTTTTGTGGAATTTGAAAATAATCTAGGATACTCATATAAAGTTATCATAAAACACACAGATCAGAGTTTCACAACGATATACGATAATTCAACAACAGATTTTAAACTAATTACCATAGAAATAAGACATGGGCCTAATGAAGAAATGGTAAATATACTCAGTGATACTTTTGTTGTCTCAAATATTATCTAGTTCAAATGAATTACAATAAGAACATTAATAAATCACTAAAAAAATCCTCAAAAGGGTTCACACTGATTGAATTAATAATAACAGTAATCGCTATTGGTGTTTTTGGTGGCATTACGGCAAATATACTCGCCAACGCATCAAAGATATATTCTGAAACGCTCAACAAACAAAAATTTGTTTCAGAGGCACGGTCTTCTTTTTTTCGTTTAAACAGAGATCTAAACCTCCAGACTTGGCCCACAAATGATAATATCAGTAGCTCAAAAACCATCAACATCAAAAGCTCGGATAATTGGGAGTTGCAGTATGATATCCAGAGCAATAATAAACTGCGATTGAATCTTATCCAACACCCCGGTTTGGATCCGACTTCTCAGATACTTTCTAAAATAACAAACTACTCTTCGTCTAATATATACTACTATAATAACGAAAACAATTTAGTAAGCGATAATTCCGATGCAAATAGCGTTAGCCTAACAAGACTTAGTATTCTGTTTAACTATCCGACTGATGGTTATTCGATGAACCTAGAGAGCTATGTCTCACCCTATAATTTTAGGTTCGGTAGGCCCATGGACTACCATGAATAAAATAAAAAATAGATTGGGAAAGAAGATGCTTTCTTCATCCAGCGATGGTGTTATTTTGATCTCAATGTCTATCGGTATATTCTTAATTATCAGTATCTTTACTTTTTTCCTGATGAAACTTGTAGTCAAAGAGCACAGCATGTCAATGTACCACGCTCTAGATATAAAAACGCGTAACCTAGCACACTCTGCTCTCGGTCGAGGAATATTTCAGTTTAGTAATTTTAGAAATATTACATCCCAAAATGGAGATCTAAATAATGGTGAATATGGAATATCCTACGACGGTATAAACGATGAAGACGATGACCCTCTTCCCTATTCACACTATACCATGCTAAAGTCTGAGGCAGCAATCAGTGACTCTTACCGTAAAACCAGAATTTTCTTATCATCTTTCCCGACTGGGTTTAATCCTGCATTTTACAGTGAAAATATAAACAATAGCACCTTTAGTTCCTCCTCAATCAATGGAGGGTCTCTGATAAAAAGGAACGGTAATCTAGAATACAATGGAAACATAATACCCAGCGAGGGGATTGTTGAGGACATGCCTGACTTTAACAATATTTATAATGATGAGATTACCTGGACCGAGAGTAATGTTGAGGTCAATACAACAAACTCAGGAAATGACCCAAACAATAAATATCTTAGATTTGATGGGAACAATGACTATGTAAAAATAAATTATTCAACTACAACTACCCAAACAAATACTGAAACAGTACCAGGTGCTTGGGAGACCACAGTATTAGACTTTGAAAGTGGAATAAATTTTGGTTCTAATAATTGGGCCTCGTTGCCCTCAGGATATAAAGGCTATAATTGGCATAGCCGAATATATGCAGCGCGAGCTAATTGGTATGGAACAGGTAATGGTTATTATAAAGGAAAAAGTAGTGGCTCTAACATTATTTATAATGCATGGAATCAACAAAATGTTTTTTTTGAATCATCAGATGGCCATCTATTCAACTTTATAAACATACATGGGTCAGCCGCCTGGTGTGGAAACAATCAGTTAACCATAAAGGGATATAATAATGGTACTCTTG
>CAZYDX010000113.1:0-6882 GCA_964646455.1 uncultured bacterium
TTGCTTTTGGTTGATTTTCCACATCAAAAAAAGCATCACTTTTCAAATGCCCAATTAGCTTATTTTTTGTTCCAATATTTTTTATATCAAAACAATCTATTGTATTCATATCTACAACAAACTGCCCAGTAATATTATTGTCATTTTTTATGGTTACTGAGCCTTTCTCAAGATTAATACCGCCATCATGCTTATTCCCACCTAGCCAACGGCATTCCCAAAACACAGAACTAGAGCCTGGTTCAACAATATAGTTTCCAGAGGTTAAAACAAATGAAGACCCTGAATTTTGAGATATTATTTTTTCAGTTTGATCTTGATCTGTTGTTTTCTGTTTTCCACCACAGTTTATTAAACAAAGAATAACAAAATTAATTAAAAATACTTTATTGTTTATTTTCATATTATTTAACTAAAACTCCATTCTGATAATCATTAAACGCTTGTAATACTTCTGCCTTTGTGTTCATCACAAAAGGACCTCCTCTTGCTACTGATTCATTTATCGGTTCACCACTAACAACAATACATTTTAAAACTGATGTTCCATTAGAGATAAAATTCAGCTGACCCTTTTCACTTAGTATTGCTAACTGACCTTGTCGCACTCTTTGGCCAGCAACGATAGCCTCCCCAGAATAAACATATACGAAGGTGTTCCAATAATCATCTAATGGTATTTCAATGTTCTCAGACTGATTAAGTTCCACATCAAAATAATTCATTCCCGTATGAGGTTGACCCGGGCCTTTAATATTTTTGTACTCCCCGGAAATGATTCTAACCTTACCATGCTCAAAATTAACCTCAGGAATCTTGTTGCTGGGTATATCATTATAGGATGGATCTATCATTTTTAATTTTTTTGGAAGATTTAACCATAACTGAAAACCTCTAGCCAAACCATCAGTCTTTTCAGGCATTTCACTATGAATTACTCCCCGGCCTGCGGTCATCCACTGTACAGATCCATCTGTTAATAACCCCTCGTTCCCAGCAGAGTCTTTATGTTTGAACTTCCCATTTAACATATAGGTTATTGTTTCAAACCCTCGATGTGGATGTGGAGGAAATCCTGCTATATAATCATCAGGATTATCACTACCAAACTCATCAAATAATAAAAAGGGGTCGAGCATATTTAAATCTGGCCCGCCAATTATTCTTCGGAGTTTTACACCTGCACCGTCAGAGGTTTCTACTCCGTCTATAATATTTATAATCGTTCTATTCACTCAATTATGCGTACCATTATCTCATTATGTCTAAATGGTGGAAGCGCCCAAGGTGAATTATATTGAGCAACCATAAATTTACCTGAAACTGATAGACCTTCTTTTTTTATCCACTTACTTAATTTGGCATGATATTTTTTTGCTCTAGAGTCTGTTGCCCATCCGCCAAAAGATATACAAGCTACTCGCCCTAAACTACGATCTATAATCTCCACGTCTGAACCAATAGGCTGAGGCAATTTTTCTTTACTGTACACACTAGGCATCACAAAAGAAATCTCATACTCATTATTGGAATCTAATGGACTATTCGATATAACTGGGGCTGTCATCGCTATCTCCATATTTTCTTTATTTCCCCCAAATATGTAATTTGCAATTCTACGAAAACCTGTGCTTGTTGCAGATTTATATTCAGACTTAACTACTGTCCTTGCAATTATCATTGGTTCATATTTTCTTATTTCAAAAGAACCTGATTTGCTTAATAAAGTATACTTAGGAGTTTCTAACATATTATTTGAGAGACCCCATGCCATGTTAACACATATTAGGGTGACGATAATTACTACAAATGTTAATATCATTTTATTCATATATATTTACTTTATTATACTATTTATTCGCCAATTCAATCAAAGTTTCTATATCACCAACTATCTCATTAGCTGCAAAATTAGATTCATCCTTAATAATAGTTTTATTATTATCATTAAGCTTGATACTTACTTTTGAATTTAAATATTCTGGAACTTTTTCAACCATGTCGTTTTTATCAGGAGCAAATAGAATTCCAGCCTTTTCCCCTAGTTCAACATAGATAGATAAAATCAAATTTTTTTGTTTTATAACCCATTCTATTTCGCTTCCATCAAACTTTAGCTTGATAATCTTTGCAGATCTATATGTTGTAAAACGATATAATTTATCTTTGACAAGAAGTCCAACAATAAATCCAGCGAACTGTCTTCCTAAAAAAGGAATATGTGCTATCGATGCTGATAAGCTTAATCTATTGTCATCGAAATGATTTGCCTGAACCCATATCCAACTATTAGGAAAATTATTCCCCCAGTCTTTTTCAGTGTACCCTATGCCATTATTAAAGTCTATCACTTTACCATTATAGATTAACTCTCCTGAGATAGCATGGTGCATGCTTAATATTCCATGATAACACTCCATAAATGGCATATAACTATACCAGCCCATACATCCTGGCTCTGTAAGTGTTACTGGCCATGGGTATTGCCCTGAAAATTTAAGTGATCCATTTAATGATAAAGCTGAAGAATTGATATTTAAATCAAGTCCACCAGTAAAAAATCTATTTTTGTCAATTGAAACACTATATCTATCAGTTTTTGCATTAAAATCAGTTATATTAAAACGTTCGAAATACACATCCCCAAATCGACCATCAAAAATCATAATAAATGAAAAATTGTTTTCTACTTCGTCACTGCGATACATACCAGGTATAATTGCAAACGGCATTCTGGATTCTGTAACAAGTTTATGATACCATCCTTCGAAATATGGTGTTCCTGATTTTACCCCATGGTACGCTTCAGGATGCTGCAATCCTTTAAACCATTGTATCATTATTTTTTATCTGTTAAAAATTGAACTGGGAATAAGTACAATAATGCAGGCAATAGTGTAATATCTGTTATAAGCGCGACCATTAATGTAATTGCCGAAATTACACCAAATTGGGATGTTGGGATAAATGTAGAAACAGTTATTACTAAAAACCCAGAAACTAATACGATTGTAGAGGTCAGCATCGCCAGACCAGTTGTTTCAATTGTATTTGATATAGCCTTATTTAGATTCGAGTTGTTTTTCCTTTCTTGCCAAAACCTGAAAAGGAAATGGAGCGAGTCATCAACGGCTATCCCCAGACAAATTGAAAATGTAATTGCTATAGGCGGTCTTATAGGGATACCGGCAAATCCTAAATAACCAGCAGCAAAAATAATAGGAATTAGATTTGGAAGCATACTTATGAACCCTATTCTAAAAGATAAAAATAATAAACTCATAACTATACTAATAAAGATAAAGGCCAAGCCAAAACCGCTAAATAGATCAACTATAAGATAATTATTTGTCTTAAGCGCTACCGGCATAGTCCCAGTAACTACTATAGAAAGCCACGGAGGAAATTTATTATATGCAAAAACCGAAAGAGAATCCTCGATAGCATCCAATACCTCAGATGATAGATCAGGTAACATACCAGATATTCTAATTTTGTTTTCTTCAAAGTTGATTAAACTCTCCGTCTGACCCTGCGTCAGAAAATATAATTGATCAAGTGTCTCTTGGTCTGGTGGAAACTTCTCTTGAGGACTAATCTCGTATAAGACCTCTTGCAATATCTTTTGTAATGAGATCCAATTAGAGTGAGGCAACAGGCTGGATAAATATTCTTGAAACTCTTTCACATTATCCATGACCAGACTATCATGCATAGCAATCTCAACAGAATCATTTTTTGAGATAATAATTTCCATTGGTAGTATACCACCAAACCATTTCTCAACATTTTTTAGGTCTACATATAGACTACTTTTTGGGTGCAAGTCTGATAATAGAGAACTACCAGTAGAAACATAAAAGATTCCACTTGAAAAGAATAAGGTCAAAAAAATGGATGTCAATACTATTTGCTTTGGTCTTTTCCTTACAAGATTCGAAAATTTCTTTAATAGTTTAAGTCGCGTGTTTCCTCCACTAATATTTTTTATCTGTATTCTATCTTCCAATAATATCAATGAAGAAGGTATAAATGTTAATGTCAACAAATACGCTATAAAAACACCACAAGCAATAAAAACACCAAACTCTTGAACAATAGATATTGAGGAATAGAGTAGTGCCATAAATCCTATAGCCGTTGTGAGACTTGTTAAAAATAGTGCTACACCCATGTCCTGCATTGAAAGCGTTAGCGATTCCTTCATATTTATATTTTTCTGTAGATAAATATTTAGTCTTGTTAAAAGATGGATAGAGTCGCTTACACCAATAATAAATAAAAGCGTTGGAACCATGTATGTCATTACATTTAAACCTCTACCGGTAATTGACATAATCCCAAGTATCCATAAGGCAGTAATTAAAACAGTAATCAAAGGCAGTATTACATAAATCCAATGCCGAAAAAGAAAAGAAAGTGCAAAAACCAAAATCAGAGCAACAGGAGGTATAAACTTAATATTATCTTGGATCATGTACTCTACATACGTATTTCGTACAATAGGTATACCTGAATAGGTCCAATTCCACTCAAAGTCAGAAGTGCAACTTTTTAAAAAGTCAATTACATCAGATCTTTTTTTAAATGTATTGTAGTCATCACTAAGCTTTAACCATATGGAGCCATACGTTGAATCACTTGAAATCATATTCAATATTCCAGATGAAATATGCTCATATTCCTCTTTATCATTTGATGAATGGGAATTTTTCTTATATATATCCGCTAAAGATATGACATCCAAAAAATATGAACTGGTATTTATTCTACTAACAAGGTTATTAACAGAATCAATAAAAGTATTATTTAGGTTTTTTGGGAGTTCATGAACTAATAAAATGACATTATCTTCCCTTGAGAATTCTTCCTGAAAATCGAAATAGGCCTCTGTCTCTTCTTTGTTTTTTGCAAAAAGCTGTTCTATAGTAAAATCATATTTTAGATCAACTATCGAAAGACAAAAGAAACAAGTAGTCAGACCTATAAAAAGAAGAGTTTTTTGGGGATGCTCAAGAACAAAAGATAAAAATTTCATAATATAGAAAAGAGAACTTGAATTAAAAATCAAGCCCGTATTGTGATATTATATATAGAGGTATTTAGATAAAATTTAATCAGCGAATAGCATGTCTATAATCAAAGTAATATCAAAAACATCAACTGAACCATCCATATTAATATCAGCTGAAAGGATCTGGTCACCATTTAAATTTCCATACCCTAAAACTGATGACACGGTCAGAACAACATCAAGAACATTTATATTTCCATCCTGATTTAAATCACCAAAATCAATATTTAGCGGAGGAATTGAACCTGGAGGAAAAACAATCTGATCTATCCAGGCACAGTCTTCACCGGAGCTGCCGGCCGCATCTTTTTCATATACCCACCTAAAGATATGCTGCCCAGGACTAACATTAAATGAATATTCATCCCAGTCTGACTCTCCACCAATTAATATCATTTGCTCATTATCAATATAAAAAGTCAGGTAGTCATATATTGTTCCAC
Source organism: uncultured bacterium (assembly GCA_964646455.1). Classification (GTDB taxonomy): domain Bacteria; phylum Fidelibacterota; class Marinisomatia; order Marinisomatales; family UBA1611; genus TMED80. The sequence continues at coordinate 5,518 of CAZYDX010000113.1, forward strand.
TGTTCCCTTGCTCGCTGGATGTTTTTGCAGAAAAACTAATTGAGCCCTGATTTAGAACATTATATTCAACAGAAATCTCTGAAAATTGATTATTACCAATATCTCCGCTCCTGGCTGCATAATTACCATCATGTACCTCGTCATCTTGTATGAACCATTCACCGTCGCCTACTAACTGCCAGTCATGACCCATAAAGTCTACAGTCTCAAAGTTCTCCATTAGCATGCCGATTGTTAAAGAGAGTGGAAATAAAAACTCATAAGAAGTATTTAAAATTCCAATATTAATCCAAGTAATAGAAGAGTGTCCGAAAGGCGCAATATCTGAAACTGTAATATCTGCGTTTAGGATGACTGAGGTACCAGCATCCCAATAATAAGCATTATCTGATGTTAACTCTCCTAGCGTCAAATACTCATCATTTTCATAAGCTGAAAATGTTGGATAATGAAGAGGGGCTGATCCAGTATTTTCTAATACTAGTTGTAGAGTAGCGCTCTCTCCCGGATCTAAGGATCCATTGGCACCATCAAATATAAAAGAGGAGACCAGCTGATAGGCTGGCGCATTAACTGTTATACTTATTGGATACTCCCATGATTGTTCATCATCTTGTAAATGTAATTGAAAAATAACATCATCCTGATCTACAGTATTTATTGCAACTTCAAAGCTAAAAGGTCCGACACTAATAAACTCACCTGAGCCAACAGGTTCAATCTCAATAGTGGAACTAATAATATTAACATTATCTGTTTGAGGTATTAAAGTTGCGGTAATCGGTCCAGAGTTCTCAGTTCCTACATTTTCTATAACCGTTGTAAGCTCACCCATATCCGTATAGACTATTGCATCAGCAATTCCTTGAGATAGTGAAAAATCATCTAAGAGCATGTATGAACCGTCAGGTGCAATCACATTTATCTCAGTCTCATATGGTACATGATTGTATGATGTGATAACTACATCTATAGTGCCCGGTATATTTACTGGATCATCTAAAGTAACTACACATAGGCCGTTCCCATCAGCGGTTGCCACACCAAGAAGAATGCCATTTCTACTCAGAGCAAGCACAGACTCGCTACTATTTGTCTGTACGCTAAACTGTGAACCTCCAATAATCATAATATTGTCATGAACGACTGTCAGCTGCTGAGGTGTATCAGATCTTACAACAAATGACGGATCACCAAAAGTTGTCCAATACAAAGTCTCTAGGTCACCTGAGGATCCATAATTATCATTCATTTCCATACATCCGTTATAGGATAAACCTCCGAATGTACGCTTTATATTATTTGAGTACGACTCAACAAAAATACTATTCATTTCATCCTGACCATCCATAGGAGGATTCCAGG
>CAZYDX010000114.1:0-6858 GCA_964646455.1 uncultured bacterium
TTAATCACTGATGTTACTCTAGATTTTGGTATATAAGAAAGCGGATCATTGAAAATATTATTATTTATTTTTTTTCTCTTCGGCTGTGAAGATCACAGTCAAGATTTTCAGCTAAATGATAGGACATATAATATGTGGCAAGAGTTTATTAAACCCACTAAAGAGGAGCTAGCTTGGGCCCAGATACCCTGGCGGAGTACATTCTATGATGGGCTTATAGATTCTGATCAAGAGCAAAAACCTTTACTACTATGGGTGATGAATGGGCACCCGCTTGGTTGTACATGAAATAATGGTGCAGCTGGCCGGCGGTCTGTCTGGTCCGACTCTAGAGTAATTGAAATATCAAAACATTTTATCCCGACGACGGATGAAGTATGGAGATTGCAAGGTGCACAAGATAAAGACGCTCTTATGTTTCAGCAAATGGCAAATAAAGGACACTATCGTAAAGAAGGCGGATCCAGACAGGGTATCTATATTTGTAGTCCCAATGGTACGCTTTTAAGCTCAGTAAATTCTTTAAATCCAGAAGTCGTTTTAGAAACCATTCAAAAAGGCCTAGACAATTGGAATAACTTGCCAAAAACAGAACGTATTCTGCCAAAAGGTTTTTCAAAAATTATTGAGCACCGCTGGGAAGATAGTTACCCAATTGATGGACTTATACTTAAAGGAGCAAAAGCAGATCTATTAACTGATCCTCCAAAATTTTCTGAAAGAGGGTCGCGATGGAATATGGACCATGTATGGTTTAGTAAAAAAGAGGCAAAACTTTGGATCCCCAAAAATATTAGAAAGGGTGAAGTTCAAGAAATACCAGACATTATTAAACAACGTTTATTTCGATTTCATTTGGTAGACAATGTTAGAGGACAGTCGCTTCCGTTCGCACCTCAAGAGATAAAACGTTCAATCCTTCAGGTTGAGGTTACAGAGATTGACGCATCAGATATAATTTTTAGAATAACTGGTAATTCTCTTGCTGTGGCAAAAGGGCCATGGTTATTAGGAGAAAACGATTGGACACCAACTAAGGAACTAGATCATAGCATAGAAACAAATATTCTTGGTAAGGCTGCGTATAATAATAATGAAGGAATCTTTAAAGAGTTTGAACTAGTGGTGCTTGGTAAATGGGTTGGGAAGACACAAAATAACGGCAGGCACTTCGGGGCAGAAAGTGGGAATATCGGGATCATTTATAATCTTGCCGAAAACATACATGAAAATAGAATTGCCCCTCCTTTTGTAGATCTCTATAATGCAGATTGGATTTCACAGCCACAATAATTTTTCTATTATCATTAAGCTTGTAGTTTATTATATATTATATTTGGAACAATAGAAAAAACCTTCAGTATTAACTATAAATCAAAGGAAGGATAACTTAGATGAAAATTCAATATAAAAGTATTTTTTTTGGTGTAATAATAGGTGCCTTGGCATCATTTCTTATATTGATTTTAGTTGGAGATGTAGAAACTGAATTCTCATTTTCTACTGGGAATAAGGCTGAAGATTTAAATAAAAATATAGATGTGAGCATAGAAAGAACTGTTAAAAATGAAAAGGATTATACAGATGTAATCGTTAAAGCCAGTGGCGATGTAACGAAGGAAGATATTGATATAGAATTAGAAAGACTTTTTAATGAACTAGAGATCGATAAGGAAACTTCCGATATTAAGATTGATGTGAGTATAAGCAGTTAAGGTAAAAACCACTATTTTAATTTAAAATAATAGGCAATATTTAGCCCCGCTTTTTTTGTGGGTTTTTTTTATTTGATCATTTAATAAGTATGAAAAAGATATTATTTGTTTTATACATACTAGCGATATCTAATCTTAGAGCGCAAGAGTATGATATTTCTGAGTGCATTAAAATAGCACTCGATAGAAAAGGTACTCTTGTATCTGCCGAGCTAGATGTAGCATCAGCTAATGAAGGAGTCCGTGGTTCCTACAGTGGTGTGCTTCCTTCTGTTAGTTTGTCTACATCAGGTGGTAAGACTAAGTATCCAGTACAAGAGAGCATAATCCAGGACTTAGTTAATCTTGAGATTGATACAATTAAATCTGGAGAATCTAGTTATATGTCAGCTGGGTTATCTATTAACCAAACGATCTATAATGGCGGACGATCTATAAATTCTATAAAGCAAGCCAAGATTAATTTAGATATAGCAAAACTAAGGCAGAGAAATACAAAAATAGAGGTAATACAAAATGTTACAAGGTCCTACTATGGTTTACTGCAGGCCCAACAACTTTTAGATGTTGCAGAAAAAAATCTAGTATTATCTGAGAAGCAGGTGGATCTTGTACAAAAGCAATTTGATCTTGGTGCGGTAAGAAAGACAGATCTTTTAAAGGCAAAAGTTTCAATAGGCCAAGCCAGGGTTGAGCTATTAAATAGAAAAACAGCCTTAGAGAATGCAAGGAGACAATTATTTAATGATATGGGAATGATTGATTTCGGTCAGTCTATTGTGGCTAAATATAGTGAATGGGCACCAGTCTCAGTTCCAACAAGCGCAGAAGCATTAACCTTTTTAAAAGAAAAAAACCCTAATATTCTAATTCAATCATCAGCAATTGAAACTGGAAAAATCCAATTGAAAATGGCAAAAGGAATGCGCTCTCCTTCTGCTTTTGCATCTGTTGATTATTCAGCAAATGGTAACAATAGTGATGAGCTAAAAGAAGCTTTTAACGATGACTGGCGCTTAGGTATGAATATGTCTGTTAATTTTCCGCTTTATTCTGGGAACTCACTATCTACGGCTCAGCAAAAGGCTGAACTAGAAAAACAAAAATCTGAAAATAATTATTTAACCTATCTAAATGATTTACGCGTTCAGGTGGAATTAATCAGAAAAACAATAATGAACTATTCAGAAATTATTCCTATTAATCAAGACGTAGTTGCCTCCGCTGAAGAAGACTTAAAACTAGTGCAAGAGCGGTATAGTATTGGCTCTGCGACCATATTAGAGGTCTTAGATGCTCAGGTTTCTTTAATCCGATCAAACTCAACACTTATTAATACTATTCATGACGCAAGAATTCAGGAAATGAGCCTCAAGGCATTGTTAGGAATTTTAGATTTAGAATACCAAAATAAAGAAGAATAATTATGCTACAAAAACTAAAAAAGAAAAAAATATGGATACCTTTATTAATTATTTTAATAGCTGGTGCCAGTGCTTTAATAAAATTTTCTGGTGAGGATGACCAGATTTCTGTTATCGCAGAGATAGTGGAAAAAAGAGATGTTATTCACAAAGTAAACGCGAGCGGGATAATTCAACCAGAGGAGGAGGTCCAAATAACCTCTATGGTTTCGGGATGGATAACAGACATTACAGTTTTAGAAGGTGATACGGTTAATCCGGGTCAGCACCTGATTAGTATTGATAAAAAGCAATATCAAGCAGCATACGACCAGACAGCATCTCAGGTAAAATCATCAGAAGCAAACCTAAAAAAAATAAAATCACAGATGTCTCGTACAGAAACTTTATACGCCCAAAAATTAATATCTAAACAAGAGCTGGAGCAGATTGAAGCCTCATACGAGCTTGCGACTAGTCAGGTAGAGCAGGCTAGAGCCGCACTTCTTTCTAGGGAGGATGAGCTATCCAAAACAAGATTAGTAGCTCCAAAATATGGCATTGTCACAAGCTTAACAAAAGAAGAAGGTGAGATGGCCTTAGGAGGAATGTTTAACCCTGGAGTTTTAATGACCATTGCTGATTTAGGATTTATGGAAGTACTTGTTGATGTAAATGAGAATGATGTGGTTACGATAAATGTAGGAGACACTACAGAGATTGAGATTGATGCTTTTCCTGACACATTGTTTTATGGAGTAGTAAGTGAGATTGCACACACCGCTCAAAATTTAAATATGGGCAGTCAGCAACAGGTTACAAACTTTAAGGTAAAGGTTAAGATTCTTGACCCACCTAAACGAATCAGGCCTGGCATGAGTAGTACCGTGAATATTATTTCAGAGACAATAAAAAATACTATTTCTATACCTATTCAATCGCTTACATCTAGGCCGGAAAACTATAAAGACATTAAAGGTGGAAAAGATGATTATGGTAAAAAATGGGATAATGATGATGAAGATGACAACTTTTCAGATATAAAGAAAAATTTAGATGTTGTTTTTGTTCTTGTTAATGAATACGAAGATGAAAAATCATCAGAGGGCGAGAAGTTTGCTTTGGTAAGGCCTGTAGATGTAGGCCTATCTAGTGAAGATCATTATTCTGTTAAATCTGGAGTCCGCGAAAATGAGTTAATTGTGACAGGTAGGTATCGTGTTTTAAGCAAAGAGCTTCAGCATGGGATGAGGGTCCAATATAAAGGAGAGCCAAATTCTTTTATGAATGATTCAAAAAATAAAGAATAGCAGATATTTTTTCATAAAATGATCTTAATTAATCTTAGTGGTATCTATAAAATTTATAACGTCGGTGGTGAAGAGGTTCGAGCTCTTGATGGTGTGGATCTTACAATCAATGATAATGAATACTTAGCTATTATGGGCCCTTCAGGCTCAGGAAAATCAACAATGATGAATATGATTGGCTGCCTTGATACTCCTAGCTCCGGGCTTTATGAGTTTGAAGGAGAAAAAGTACATATTATGGATGACGCCCAGCTTGCTTCTATTAGAAATAGAAAAATAGGATTCGTGTTTCAGACTTTTAATCTTCTACCCAAAGCTACTGCATTACACAATGTTGAAATCCCACTTGTCTACGCAAACATCAGAAAAGAAAAAAGAATAGAGATGGCCTCTAAGGCGTTGAAAAGTGTAGGCCTTGAAGACCGGATGCATCATAAGCCTAATGAGCTTTCAGGAGGTCAGCGGCAGAGAGTTGCAATTGCCAGAGCACTTGTTAATAATCCTTCTATTATTCTTGCGGATGAGCCAACAGGGAATCTGGACTCAAAAAGCGGTCATGAGATTATGGATATTTTTAATGATTTGCATTCACAGGGTAATACAATTATTCTTGTGACTCATGAAGATGATATTGCAAAACATGCTAACCGGACGATTCGTCTATTTGATGGTAAAATCACACAAGACGTTAAAGATAAATAGTGATTTCTTTATTTTTTGAAAACCTCAAAATTTCTCTGACTGCTGTATTTGCAAATAAAACAAGATCTATATTAACTGCATTGGGGATTGTAATTGGCGTCCTATCAGTAACACTAATGGGCACTCTAATATCGGGGTTAGATCGATCCTTTGAAAGCAGCATGTCTTGGTTAGGGAAAGATATACTATATGTTAGCAGGTATGAGTGGTTTAGTGATATGGAATGGTGGGAGGTGAGAAATAGGCCTCGTATGCGCACAGAGTATGTAGACAAGATAAAAGAAAAATCAAAATATGCCCTAGCTGTTTCGCCAGTAATGCAGCGAGGAGCCTCTCTATCCTATAAAGATAAAGAGACAAGAACAGAAATATTTGGTACAAATGAAGAATACATGAAGACCATAAGTACTGATATAGAGAGAGGTAGATTTTTTACTGCTAGTGAAGATAAAGTTGGCTCTAGGGTCACAATTATAGGTCGCGGAATAAAAGATGCCTTTTTTGGAGATGAAGACGCGATAGGAAAATACATTAAAATAGATAATCTAAAATTCAGGGTAATTGGAGTTTTAGAAAAGCAGGGGAAATTTTTAGGTCTTTTTAGTGTCGATAAACAGGCAATTTTGCCACTAGGGGCATATAAAAGGATTTTTTCTAAAAGAGGGTGGATGCGTTTAAGTGTTAAAGTTCCTGAAGATAAGATTGATGAGGGACTAGATGAAATATCAGGAGTGATGAGACAAATAAGAGGATTAAAGCCAAGTGAGAAAAGTGACTTTGCGATTAACCAGACGAAAGCTTTTGAGTCTCAATACAACACCTTAAAAATTGCGATAGGTGGAACGGGTTTTTTTATTACGATGTTATCTTTAATTGTAGGCGGTATCGGGATAATGAACATTATGTTTGTCACTGTTAAAGAGAGAACAAAAGAAATTGGAGTTAGAAAAGCAATCGGTGCTACTAATGGGATGATACTAGGACAGTTCTTAATGGAAGCTGTTACAATCTGTTTAATTGCTGGGCTTTTAGGGTTATTTTTTGCATATATCAGTAGTTTATTTATCAATAAATTTTTTCCATCAACACTACCAATAGGCTTGTCTATTTTTTCTATAGTTATGAGTATGGTTGTAGGTATAGTATCTGGTTTTATTCCTGCGTACAAGGCTTCAAAGCTTGACCCAATTGATTCGCTAAGATATGAGTGAGTATGTTATCTAGAAGTCTAAAAAATATTTTTAAAGAAAGTTTCTGGATGGCAATTGATGCTATAAGGCAGAATAAACTTCGATCCATTCTTACGCTTCTTGGAATAAGTATCGGGGTTTTTTCAGTAATAGGTGTAATGACCGCAATAAGGACACTTGAGTCCTCTGTAGAATCTGGCCTAAATGTGTTTGCCGCAAACACATTTGTAATTCAAAAATATCCATCTATTCAGATTGGTCGTCGTGATAAAAAAATTAGAAATAGAAAAAATATAGACTATGACCAATTTAAAAAATTAAAAGACCGTGCGACACTTCCTGTTTTAGTAAGTGTAAGTGAAGGTAGCTCAGTTAGGAATGTAAAATATAAAGACAAGGTAGTAAAAAATTATGTTGAACTATTTGGCGGAGATGAAGGCAGCCTAAGAATATTTAAAACATATATCAGTGATGGCAGAAATATAGCACCAGATGATGTGAGGTATGCACGGAATGTTTGTGTTTTAGGCATGGATGT
>CAZYDX010000115.1:0-6853 GCA_964646455.1 uncultured bacterium
GGGTTAAGATACCCTATCTCTGGAGCTCGATTACCATATACAACTAACTCAGATAAAGAAGCATGGAAATTTTTGTTAAATTTGATTTGGGCTCTGTGACCAGCAATATATTTTTCCTCTTTGATATTTGATAAGTGTATGTTCCTTATTGATGTTGAAAGCAGAGACCCGTGAAAGTATTCTAGTTGAAAGGAGCCAATATTTTTATATAAGGAGATACGATTAAAGGGTATAGCATCTGCAGCTAATATTGGTGATCGGCCAGATGACCAGCCCCAAGAAAATGGGCTATTTGCAATTTCTATATCAAAAGCAGGATTTTTTATATAAAATGAAGTCTGGTTGGTATACCAAAAATTCATGTCAATAGCAGGAAAATATTTTACCCATTCATTGTTATAGTCATTTGATATCCAAATTAATTTTCCACTATGTCGATACATAGAAAATTTGGACGAAATAAAAATATTATTGTTTACAATACCTTTTAGTGAAAATTCATCCAAAAATTGAAAATCCTTTGTTTTTGAATTATTTCTTTCATTGAAGGGATCGGATATTATTTTTTCTCTCCAGTTAATCGACACCGATGCCGCTTCAGATACAGATTGATATAAAAATTCTTTTGGTTTATTAAAATTAATAGTAGTTAAACCTTTAGTAAGGTAATTCAGTTTATGCTTTAAGCTTGACGCAATTGCATTAGTATCCTTAAGAGCTAACTGTACATCCCATTTATGAATTTTTATAATATCGTTTTTATATTGATTTAAATAATTATTAACTCTGATTGTACTTAAATCATTTTTACCAAAATATTCAAGTGGTATATCGCCTAATGCCGAAAATCTTTTTATCAAAATTTGGGCGGGGTGATTATTTTCAATAGGAATCTGGGATAGGCCCTGAGATAGTATTATTAGTGCTGCTACTGGTAATATTTTTTTGGAAATGCTTCTCATATTTTATTGCTTATACCTTACTAAAATGCTAAGTTTGTGTTCCAATTTAAGGATTCCTATCGAAAAAAAACGCTATCAGTTTGTCAAAAAAAATAGAAGGTAATATTCTTCGATTGACAAATCTGGAGGCGTCACTCCATAGTTATTATTGACGCTTAATATCTTAATAGATAATTAATAGATCAATATTAAATGGGAATATTTAATCAATTATTAGTTCGTTTTCCTAAGTGGATTGTATCCTGGGTTTTGGTTGTTATTGATGCGATGATTGGATACTATGTTATTAATAATATAATTATTGATAAATATAATATTTCAACTGAGTACTCTATTCTTTCTGTTTTTGTAGTAATTCAGACATTTTGGTGTTTTATTTTTTGGGCTACTAATCTATACAATGGTGATGCAGAGGTATCTAGATTCGGCGAGACGGAAACTCTTATCAAGTTAACATTCATTATTATGAGTGCTGGTATATTTTTATTAGGAATAGATATAAGCCTCGGTCCCGTTAAATCACAATATATTATTAGGTACTGGATTATATTTTCTCTTTTAACAATATTAAACAGATGGATGATTAGATCAATACAGAAGCGTCTACTAAAAACAGGCTTCGGTCAGCATAATGTAATCATAATTGGTTCTGGAGTTAGATCAAATTATGTAACAGAGAAACTTTTAGGTCATCGGCAGGGATTATATAGAGTTAGCGGCTTTATTAAAACTGTTAATGAGAATAATAATACAAATAAAATTGCATTATCACTTGGTGAAGAAAAAGATTTGAAAGAGATAATTGAGAAAAATCCAGTCTCTGATATTGTTATTGCTCTTGATGATATGGACCATGGTCATATCATGAAATTAATATCAGTAATAAATGGTTCTCCAGTCTCAATAAAAATTGTACCTGATCTTTATGAAGTAATTAGTGGTTTAGCAAGGACAGAACAAATTTCTGGGATGCCTTTAATTGAGGTTAATTTTCAAGAAAGTAAATGGTCTAGCTCAGGAATGAAAAGGTCATTAGATTTTATTTTTAGCTTAGCTACACTTATAATATGTTTTCCTATATTTATCTTTATTGGTATCATTATCAAACTGAACTCTAAAGGGCCCATTATCTACAGTCAAGAGAGATTGGGTTATCTTGGGGTTCCTTATAAAATATATAAATTTAGATCTATGGTTGTTGATGCTGAGGATGAGAGTGGTCCAGTCTGGGCACTTGATGATGACCCTAGAATAACATCAGTTGGTAAAATTTTAAGGAAATATAGAATAGATGAACTTCCTCAATTTATAAATGTTTTTCTTGGACAAATGAGTTTAATTGGACCCAGGCCTGAGAGACCATATTTTATAGAAAAATTAAAAGAGAGATTCCCATTATATGAAAGACGTTTTAGGGTTAGGCCTGGTATTACTGGATGGTCTCAAATAAAACATCCATCTGATTTAGAAGAGGAGGATGTTAAACAAAAATTAAGGTATGATTTTTATTATATTGAAAACTTAAGTTTTAATCTTGATCTTAAGATTTTAATAAGTACAATAGTTGTCGTGTTATCTGGTAAAGGACGTTGAATAAAATTTAATCTTAGATTATTTGATGGTACTCCTTATACCTGTCAATAAAATTCCCGCCCCCTTAGTTCGATATTTATTTTTGGTGTGGCAATTTTTAAGGAAGGATCATAATAGTCATTAATATTATCAATACCATTGAATTGATAATTATTATTTAATAGTTTTTTTGCTAAATGGTAGGCAATGAATCCGGCTACACCAGTTATAAGTATTTTTTCATAATCTGAAGTTATTTAATTTTCATTAATATATGGTAAACGATTTCTTTATAAGCAATTAGCAAAAGATAAAATATGATTTCAATAAATAAAATTCGTTCTATACCTCAAGAAATAGAAAAAGCACTTAATACTAAGGGTTACAAGGGATCTATAAACGATATTGTTTCTATAGATGAAAATTTTAGGAAACTAACTCATAGTTTAGAGAAATCTCGTGCAAAGAAAAATTTAGTTTCTGAAGAAGTTGCAAAAGATAAGCGTAGCGGTGGGCAATCTGACAGAAAGATTAAACAAATGAGAGTTCTAGGAGATGAGATAAAATCATTAGAAATAGAATTAAGCGAATTAAAGGTAAAATTATTATCGAAGCTTGAAGAAATTCCTAATCTTCCTGATCAATCAGTACCAATTGGTGTAGATGAGGAAGATAATGTAATAGTGAGAGAGTGGGGTGAAAAGCCTGTTTTTGACTTTAAAGAAAAAACACATTTAGAATTAGGAAGGGCACTTAATCTTATCGATTTAGAGAGAGGAGCCAAAATTTCAGGTAGTGGTTTTCCTTTATATGTCGGCAAAGGAGCGGAGCTTGAACGAAAAATGATAAATAGTATGATTGAGCATCATGTCAATGAATATAATTTTACAGAAATGTTTCCACCAGTTTTAATACTTGAAGAATCAATGAAAACTACAGGACAATTACCAAAATTTAAAGAGGATATGTATTTAGCAGATTTAGATCAGCTTTATTTAGCCCCTACTGCAGAGGTACCAATAACAAATATTCATAGAAATGAGATAATACCTGAGTCAGAATTACCAATAAATTATGTCGCATATTCACCATGCTTTCGCAGAGAGTCAGGCTCATATGGTAAAGACACGCGCGGGCTTCTAAGGCTTCACCAGTTTAATAAAGTTGAAATGGTAAAATTTGTTAAGCCTAGTGATTCTTATATAGCTTTAGAGGAACTGACGCTACAGGCTGAATCAATACTCCAAAAACTTGGTATTGCTTATAGAGTAGTTGAGTTATGTACTGGCGACTTAAGCTTTGCGGCTGCAAAATGTTATGATATTGAAATATGGTCACCAGGAGAGAAGCAATGGCTTGAGGTATCCTCCTGTAGTAATTTTGAAGGCTTTCAAGCTAGAAGAGGAAAAATAAGATATAGAAAAGAAGAAGATAATAAAGTGAATCTTCTTCATACTTTGAATGGGTCAGGATTAGCAACACCTAGGCTTATGGTAGCTCTATTAGAAACATATCAAACTCAAGATGGTAGGATAGAGTTTTCTGATTCTGCTACTGAATTTATTGGTATAAACGAAATATCATAATTGCGTTTTTTTTGGTTAGTATTTGCAACAGTATTTTGGACCATATTTTTTGGTATTATTACAATTCTTATTTTCCCGTTTGACTTTACAAAAGGAAAAATACTAAATAAAATTGTAAAATCTTGGGCAAGGATTATTTTCTTTTCGGCTAGAGTAAAGATACAAATCATTGGTCTTGAAAATTTAAATAACCTAAAAAACTATATTTTTGCAGCTAACCATTCTTCTAGCCTAGATATACCACTAATGCTTGGCTATATTCCTTTCTGGATAGTCCCAATTTCAAAAATTGAACTAAAATGGATTCCATTTTTAGGATGGGCAATGCAAATGGCTGGTCATGTATTTGTTGATAGGAGGAATCATGAAAATGCAATGGAATCTATATCTGATATAAAAGAATCGTTAATAAAAACACCTCGTTCTATATTATTATTTCCAGAAGGATCTAGAACAAGTGATGGAAATATAAAACCGTTTAAGTCTGGTGGCCTTAGCTTAGGCATATCAACTGGTATACCCATAGCTCCTGTAGCTATTATTGGAACATTTGAATCATTAGGTAAAGGATCCACTTTATTTAAAAATAATTTACTTACGGTTAATATTGGTAGTCCTATTGACACAAAGGAATATATTGAAAATGACCGTAAAATTTTATCAAAATTAGTATATGAAAGAGTAACAGAATTAAAAAATAATTATTCTGCAAAATAATACTTCCAATGAGTTTATTAGAAATACATACCATAAATCGCAAGCTAATTGATTGGCGTAAAAATAAAATTAAAATTGTTTTCACCAATGGTTGTTTTGATTTATTACATAAAGGCCATATAAATTTACTAAATAAAGCGTCAACATATGGTGATATACTTATTGTAGGACTAAATTCAGATTATTCTGTGAAAAAATTAAAAGGTGAAGATAGGCCAATTGAAAATGAAACTGTTAGATCTAAAAACTTATTAAATCTTCAATTTGTCAATTATGTGATTATTTTTGATAGTGATACGCCTCAAGATTTGATAAAAATTATTATGCCAAATGTATTAGTTAAGGGTGGTGACTATAATGCAAACAATATTATTGGTGCTAAAGAAGTTATTTTAAATGGGGGGAAAGTTGAGATTGTACCTTTGACTGATGGTTATAGTACTAGCTCAATCATAAAGTCACAAAATAGATAATATCTTGCTCATGGTTAATAAGCATTATAATTTTATAATATAAAATTTCCACAAACCTTTATGATACAGACACTTACAGCTATTATACGCCTAATATTAATAATACTATTTTCTGTTCAAACTATTCTGCTATCGCAGGGTGATCAATTTTCAAATACCACAAGTAATGTTAATAATAATAAAAAAATAAGTATAGATGATAGCCGGAATAGATTTCCTGAAATTTTGCATGATGTTAAAATATTATTATCTGAAGTTTTAATTGCTGACCATCATCTTGATACTTTAGAAGTAATTTACAATCTGAGCAGAATATATGATTTATTAATGGAAGCAGATCAGATAGGAGATATGAATCAAGAAGACCAAGAAGAGTTTGAAAGATTTGAGAAGTCATTTCTCGATATATATACGCATAAATTAGGTACAATACGATCTTCAGATGCACCTGTTACTGCAGAAAGATTTCGTCGTGATATCACTGAAGCACTAGAGCCATTAGAAGTAGAAATGGGCAAGACAAAATATATTGTAGTAGATGACAGAGATGGGCATATCCCTTTAATTAGGAATAAACAAGTAGATCAATTTATTACCTATTTTACAACAGAAAAGGGGAGAAAGCAGTTTGCTATATGGATGAAAAGATATGAGGAATATAAAAATTTAATATTACCTATTCTAAAACAGCATGAAATGCCTGAGGAATTAATGATTCTTGCAATGATAGAATCTGGGCTTAATCCGAAGGCATACAGTCGCGCGAATGCTTCTGGTATGTGGCAATTTATTTATTCAACAGGAAAAAACTATGGTTTGAAAAGGGATTGGTATATTGACGAAAGGCGCGATCCGGTTAAATCTACTCATGCAGCTTGTGAATATTTAAAGGATTTAAACGAGCAGTTTGATAATTGGTATTTAGCTCTAACGGCATATAATTGTGGTGCTGGAAGAGTTTCTAGAGCCTCCAGATTGCATCAGACTTATGATTTTTGGCAAATGCATTCTTTGCCTCGAGAATCAAGAAATTATATTCCTTACTACTTAGCTGCGGCGATAATTGCGAAAGACCCAGAAGAATATGGTTTTAAAGTTCCAAGTGTAAAACCATTCACTTTTGAAGAGGTAGTTTTAGAACATAGCGCTGACTTAGCAGTGTTATCAAGGGTTGCAGGAATTAAGGTTAAAACATTGAGAAAGTATAATCCAGAGCTAAGACAATCTGCTACACCTGCAGATAGTCCCTATCTTTTAAAGCTACCAAAAGGGAAAAAAGAACAATTTCTAGCAAGATGGAATTCTATCCCTGAATCAGAGAGATTTGCGCCTCAATTCATTGTTCATCGAGTTAGGTATGGTGAGAGTTTATGGACAATATCAAAAAAATATGGGGCATCTATTCATGATATAGCAGCAGTGAATAAATTAAGGAACCGTCATAAGATCAAAGTTGGCAATAAATTAAAAATTCCAATGAAGGGCGGAGCAATAAGAACCTGGGGCACAAAGGATAACGGCGGGCCAGCAGGACATTATAAAG
>CAZYDX010000116.1:0-6771 GCA_964646455.1 uncultured bacterium
AAATCTCACATGTTGGAATTTCAACAGGGGGACTTAATCTTATACACTGCCAGGGTTGGGTAAAAGAAGAATCATTTTCAGAATCTGAAAAAAAAATTAATGCTAGCTTAGCAGATATGTACATGCATACTTGTTCAGTTGAATTAAATTTGAATACATGAAAACAAAATTTTCTGATAAAAATCTACTTAATAGTGCTGTATTAGTATTAAATGCTAACTATTCACCAATGACTGTTTGTACGGCAAAACGTGCGATTTCATTATATTTTTTAAATAAGATAGATGTTCTTTCAAATTATAATGAGAAAGTTCATAGTCCATCAACTTCACTAAATCTTCCAAGTATTATAAAAATAAGAACATATATAAAGAACAATAATATGGCAGTTGAAATAAATAGAAAAAATATTTTGTTTCGAGATAATTATACTTGTCAATATTGTAAAAAGCAGAATAAATCACTCACAGTTGACCATGTAATACCCAAATTTAGAGGAGGACAAGATAGTTGGGAAAATCTAGTTGCTGCTTGTAAAAATTGTAATCAAATAAAGGGTGTTCACACGCCTGAAGAAGCAAAAATGCCGCTTATAAAAAAGCCGAAGCGCCCTAACCGAATTCATTATTTTCAACGCTTAGTAAAAAAGAAACAGGCTGATTGGAGACCATATCTTTTTATGGAGCCATTAGGTTAGTATAATGAATATGAAAAAAAATTTAAGAGTATTAAGTGGTATACAGCCATCCGGAAAATTGCATTTAGGAAATTATTTTGGTATGATGTCTAGAATGATAGAATATCAAAAAAATAATGATTTATTTTGCTTTATAGTTAATTATCATGCTTTGACTACTATACAGGATAAAGATGAGTTAAAAAATAATACTATAAATGCAGCAATAGACTTTTTAGCCCTTGGAATGGATCCTGATGAATCTACCTTTTGGGTTCAATCAGATGTGCCTCAAGTTACTGAATTAACTTGGCTTTTATCAAGTATGGCAGGCGTTGGTTCAATGGAAAGATCAACGTCGTATAAAGATAAAATTGCTAAAGGTATCGCGCCACATATGGGATTATTTTCATATCCAATCCTGATGGCAGCTGATATTTTACTCTATGGAAGTGATATAGTCCCTGTCGGGAAAGACCAGAAACAGCATCTAGAAATCACAAGAGATATAGCAAATAGGTTTAATAATATATATGGAGATGTATTAGTTATACCAGAGCCCGATATTAATCAAGAAACTATGTTGGTGCCTGGAACAGATGGACAAAAAATGAGTAAGTCATATGGGAATACTATACCAATTTTTGCAGAACACAATGAACTAAAGAAGACGGTTATGTCTATTGTAACAGATTCAGCTGGCATTAATGAGCCTAAGGACAAGGATACTCCTCTATATAAAATTTATTCATTATTTTTAAATGATGAAGAGAAGAAGATACTTAGTGATAGGTATGAAACCCCTGGTCTAAGATATGGAGATGTTAAAAAAGAATTACTAGAGAAGATTTATGAGCATGTAAGTCCATATCGTGAAAAAAGAGAGCGCTTATTTAATAATACTGACGATGTACGACAAATACTTAACCAGGGAAGAGAAAAAGCTTCCCTAGTTGCTAATGATTATATCGAAAAGATTCGAAAAGCAATTGGTATAGCATATTAGATGTACAATATACAGTTACATAATTTTGAAGGACCAATAGATCTCTTACTATATTTTATTAGACGAGATGAGTTAGATATAAATGATATACCAATTGCAAAAATCACCAAAGAATTTGTTGATACCGTAGAGCAATGGGAGAGAATGCATCTCCATGTTGCTGGAGATTTTATTGTAATGGCATCTACCTTAATGCGTATTAAAGCTAGATTGTTATTGCCCCGACCGGAGCTTGATGATGATGGTGACATTATTGATCCTAGAACGGAATTAGTTCAACAATTAGTCGAATATAAACAGTTTAAAAGTGCAGCAGAAATGTTAAAATATTTATCTGATCAAAGAGGTCAAAAATTTGCTAGGCAGATTGAACCTATAATGCAAATAGATGACTCAGATATTGAAGAAAATATTATTTTAGATGTTACATTATTTGATTTGGCTAGATATTTTAAAACTGCAATGGATAATATGCCTGTGGTCTCTCAATTTGAATTGAGTAGAGAGCCAGTAAAATTAGAACAGCAAAAAGAGTTTATTTTTAAATATTTTGATGGAGATGGTAAGCTAAAATTTTCGACAATTATAGATAAATTAAATTCAAGAATGGAGATTGTTGTTACATTTTTAGCGATATTAGAATTGGTAAGAGAAGGTATATGTATGCTGAATCAAGATGAGGTTTTTGGGGATTTAGTATTACAAAAAATTGGTTTTGTAAAGAGCTAATGAAAAAAAAAGAATCAGATCAAATAATTGAGGCATTATTATTTGCAAATCCGAACCCTTTAAGCCAAACTGTATTAAATCAGGTTTTTGATAAACCTATACCAAGTTTAAAAGAAGCGGTAAATAGATTAAATCAATTTTATAAAAAATATGAGAGACCGTATTTAATTAATAGCATTGCAGCTGGTTTTCAACTTGTTACAAACCCGGATTATGATATATGGATTCGTCGACTTTTAGGAAAATCTAATAAACTTACCTTATCCACAGCAGCATTAGACACGCTAGCAATTGTTGCATATAAACAACCGATTGGTAGATATGATATAGAAGCAATAAGAGGAGTAGACTCATCCGGTGTTATAAAAACATTATTAACTAGAAATTTAATTATTATTAAGGGTAGAGGTGATGGACCAGGTCGGCCGTTATTGTACTCTACGACAAAAAGTTTCCTAGAATATTTTGGGTTAAATCGTCTTTCAGATATGCCTAAGTTAAAAGAAGTGTCGGAGCTAATAGAATCTGACCCAAGCCTTGGAGAGCAGATAACTGCATTTAAAAATGAAGAGGTTGAAGGCGAAAAAAAGAAAGTAAGTGAATAAAATTATATGAGATTAAATAAATATCTTGCTAAGTCAGGAGTGGCATCAAGGAGGAAATCGGATGAACTTATTAAAATGGCAACGACAACTGTTAATAATGAAATAATATTAGACCCAGCATATGAAGTAAGTGATATAGATGAAATAAGATATGATGGTAAGCTATTGAAGATTGATAAGGATAAGATTGTTGTTATGTTTAATAAGCCGGAAGATGTTATCACGTCTGTCAATGATCCCTTTAATCGTAAAACTGTCATGAACTATATAAGTTTTAAAAAGAGGTTAGTGCCGATAGGTAGATTGGATAAAGATTCAACTGGACTGTTATTATTAACAAATGATGGTGATTTACATTATTTTTTAACTCATCCGAAAAATCAAATTATCAGAGAATATGATGTAATTATCGATAGTATGATTAGTCCTAAAAAAATAAAACGCATGTCAAGAGGCTTGAATATTGGTGATGGAGAAATTGGTAGAGCAAAAGTAGCAAGACAAAAACTTATTAAAGGTAGATGTCAGGCTAGGCTTGTTCTTAGGCATGGTAAAAAAAGAGAAATAAGAAGAATATTTAGGTCACTAAAAATCAAGCTGTATAATTTACATAGAGTTAGTTTTGGTGGTATTCATATTGGGGGATTGAAAAAGAGTGAATTTAGATTGCTTGATAAAAAAGAAGTCAATCAATTAAAAACGGGAATTACCTCAAATTGAAAATTTTCTTTTCATTTTTGCCTATTTTTGTTATTTCTTGTAAGTTCGCCGGCTTATTGAGAGTTAAATAAAATGATAGTTGCTATTGATGGCCCTGCTGCTTCTGGTAAAAGTACAACTGCGATTGGTGTTGCTAAACGTCTTGGGATAACCTATCTGGATACTGGTGCAATGTACAGAGCGGTAACTTTAGGTTTGATTGAAAATAATATCGATTTTGAGAGCTCTATAGAATTAGAAAAATATTTAATTCAAATAAAATTAGAATTTTCAGAAGACAAATCTGGTGCTTTAATATTCCTAAATGACGTTGATGTTACTAAACAAATACGTACCAGCATAGTTACTGAAAATGTAAGTGAAGTTAGTGCTTTAAGAATTGTAAGAGAATTTATGGTTAAACTCCAAAGAAAAATTGCAATGAATTGTGATTGTATACTAGAAGGTAGGGATATTGGCACTGTAGTATTTCCGAACGCAGATTTCAAGTTTTTTCTAGTGGCAGATGAAAAATCTAGAGCAGAGCGTCGCTTAGGTGAGCTAATGAATAATGGTATGCCAAAGCCTATTGATGTAGATGATGTTTTGAAAGACATAAATGAACGTGATTACAAAGATTCAACAAGAAAAAATTCACCATTGAAAAAAGCTTATAATGCTAAAACCATCGACACAACAAATTTAACTATCAATGAGGTAATTGATAAAATCGCAAACATAATAAACAAAAAAAGGACATTAGATTAATGTTATATGAAATAGTAGAAAATAATTCAGTTGAAGAGGTTGAAAATTCAGAAATAACTGAAAATGATACCAGCGTAAGTAACATGCCTTCTGATATAGAAAAAGAAATAAAAGATTACTTAAATCCTTCACTTTTTAGTGATATAAAAACTGTTCCTTTAGATGAGCTAGAATCACAAAAGGATGATCAAATTAATATTGAAGATATAGGGAAAGCTTATAATAGTACGTTAGTTGATATTTCAGAAAATCAATTAATTCAAGGACGGGTTGTTGGGATGAATGAGAGAGATGTTCTTATTGATATTGGATTTAAATCTGAAGGGCTTATAGATAGAAATGAATTTACAGATGATAGTTTGCCTGCGATTGGTGATCAGGTAGAGGTTTACTTAGAGTATCTTGAAGATTCAAGTGGTAATACTATTTTATCAAAAGAAAAAGCCGATTTTATGTTGCGTTGGCGCAATCTTCGTGAAGCATATGATAATGAAGAAATAATTACTGGTAAAATCATAAAGAGAATTAAAGGTGGAATGATAGTTGATTTAGGTTCAGTACAAGCTTTTCTTCCAGGGTCACAATTAGATATTAGACCAATTACAGATTTTGATATTTATGTAGATAAAGAGATTGAATTAAGAATTGTAAAACTTAGTGAATCTAGAAAAAATATAGTTGTTTCTCACAAAATGATTATAGAAGAAAGTCTTATTGAACAAAGAGAAGCTTTGTTCCAGGAAATAGAGATTGGTTCAATTATGGATGGTAGAGTAAAGAACATAACCGATTTTGGTGTATTTGTTGACTTGGGAGGAATTGACGGTTTGTTGCATATTACAGATCTATCTTGGGGAAGAGTGAATCACCCTTCTGAAATAATTACTCTCAATGATGAAATAACGGTTAAGGTTATTGAGTATGATGCTGAAAGAAAAAGAGTTTCTTTAGGATTGAAACAGTTGACACCTCACCCATGGGATGATGTTGAAATAAAATACCCAATAGGTGCGACAGTTAAAGGCATAATAGTTAGTTTAACTAACTACGGAGCTTTTATTGAGATTGAACCTGGTGTGGAAGGCTTAATACATGTTTCTGAAATTTCTTGGACACGGCATATCAAAAATCCATCTGAAGAATATTCTATGGGTGACAATGTTGAGGCTAAAGTTATTTCAATAGACGCTGATGAAAGAAAAATTAGTTTGGGAGTTAAACAATTAACTCCTGATCCATGGGATGAAATTGAAAAAGAATTCGAAATAGGAAAAAAATATACTGGAAAAGTCCAAAACCTGACTCAATTTGGAGCTTTTGTTGAGCTTAAAGAAGGAATTGATGGCTTAATCCATGTTTCAGATATATCATGGACTAAAGTTGTTAGGCATGCTAAAAATGAACTAGAAAAAGATCAGGAAGTAGATGTTGTGGTTCTAGAAATTTCTAGAGAAAATAGAAAAATTTCTTTAGGTCTAAAACAAACACTAGATGATCCTTGGCCAGAGATAATTAATTATTTTGAATCTGGAAAAGAGGTAAGTGGGGCTATAATAAGAGTCCTTGAAAAGGGTATAATTATACAGCTTGAAATGGATGTTGAAGGTATAATTCCATTTGGAAAAATGTCAAAAAAGGATCGTCGTGTTTTAGCTAGTCAATATGAAGTTGGTGCCAATCTTTCAGGTATTGTTATGAAAGTATCACCAGAAGATAAAAAAATAATTTTATTCAAAGAAGAATTAGCAGGTGGCGGTAGTACTCAATCAGCTTCAGATGAAGTAAAAGATTTTTTAAAAAATCAAAAAATTGATTCAGGTGATAAAATTGAGATTCCGCAAGAATTATTGGATAATGCAAAAGATGCAGAAAAAGAAGAAAAGCCGTCTGAATCTGATTGATTTATAAAATAAATTGTTAATATAATATTGTAATTATGGAATAATGTTTAAAATTCCGACACATAAGACATTTTTTCGTAATTTATTTTTCCCAATCGGGGCATTTAGTTTAGCCATAATATTATGGTTGTTTGTTATTAGTGACGATCAATATACAATAATTTTAGATTTTCCTATAGAGGCAAGAAATCTGAATGCTCAAAAAACTTATTTAAAAGAGGTTCCGGAATTTGCGTCAGTAATGTTGAAAGGCAAAGGGCGGGATTTATTTAAAGCATATATACTTCAAAATTATGCTGGTTTTAAGCTAGTCTTAGACTTAGAAGGAATATCACAAGAATACGAATTTATTCTTAATAGATATTTTGAAAAAAACCCAAGGAAGGT
>CAZYDX010000117.1:0-6745 GCA_964646455.1 uncultured bacterium
TATCTGATAATACCACTCTAGTGATATCAGATGGTATTAATGGAACAACCTTCCCTAATCTAACAGTTACAGATGATGATCGCTGGGAAGTGGCTGAGGATGTCGTTCTGGAGCTAGGGGTATATGCAGATGCATCTAGCAATGCTACGATAGATGGTTCAAATTACATAACTACTGTTACCATTGCGGATGATGCAGCGGATGAACCAGTAATTGAGTTTATTAGCTCCGCTACAGGGCTTGCCCTTTCTGAAGACGATGTCAATGAGTCTGACCTCACCTATAATGTTAATGTGGGTATCACGAATGGCAAGATCAGTGAAAAAGAGATCACTATTCCTTATTCTATTAACTTTTCAAGTTCTACAGCGAAGTTTGATGTGGATGGTGATGGAACTCAGACCGCTTTCCCAGCAGACTATGTTAAGTGGGGTTCTAGCTCGACTAGTAATTTTACGACCACAGCTTTGAGCTATACATCTCCGAATGTCAGTGCCAGTGGGACGATTACAATATTGGCTGGAGATGCTAATACAATCGCTGCTGATCAGAGGACATTTTTTACGGTCCCGATCAATGTAGATGGTATAGATGAAAATACAGAATATTTAGACTTTGATTTGGGCACCTTAACAAATGCTAGCAAGGGAAGCAATGGCAATTTTCGACTTACAATCGAAGACCACGCTAGCGATGTACCAGTAAAATATAGTTTTGCTACTGCCTCAGCTGGTACTGCACCATCAGAATCTGGGGCAGAGAATGATTCTCCTACTTTCATGGTTGTTTTGTTAGACCCTAACGATCAGACCCAGTTAAAAGAGTCAGGGAAGGAGATTACACTAAGTTGGACAATAGACTTAGATGGTACAAATAGTGATGCCTCTAAAGATGTCACTGAGGCATTAGACTTTAATATACCTGATTTTGGCAACGCAACCACATATACAGCGAATCTGGTTTTTACGCCAAGAACTGGATCGGGCACTGCTGCGCCAACATCTTTAACAATTGGAACATCAGACATTGATTTTGATGAGGCAGATGTGACCTTTGAATCAACCGAGTATTTTAAGCTATCACTTGTAAGTGCGGATGATAATGCTGTGGTAGGTAGTAGTGATGGTGCAACGGACGAACACTATTACGGCATTACAAATATTGATAGTAGGCCGGTTATCTTTTTAACAGACAGTGATAATGGTGTTAGTATTTATGAGAAATCGAGTCAAGGAGCCAATACACACGATTTTCAGTTTGAGGTGCTTAGCACTGGAACGAAAAAGTCTGAGCTTCCTATTTATGCTTATTTTAAAGTGTCTAGTACCGCATCTGGTTCAGACAATGATGCAGATATTTCCTATACGGGTACCTATGAGGCCGGTGATTTGGACTATACCTATAACAGTGGTCCTCTGGATGATAATCATTCTGTTGTAATTGCTGCTCCTATTATAGCAAGTTCAACTGGCTCTATTACACTTGCTGCTTATGATGATGAGCTGTATGAGCAGGATGAGAAACTTGTTCTGGGCATGTACACTTATAGCGCTGCTCAGTCAGCTGCGTCTAGTCTTGTTTCTGAGAGCTATGCAACTTCTCAAGATCTTTCCAATGCCGATGATACGGGTTTTGATGAGGTTGAGATTACTATCGTTAAAGATCCAACAGATAAACCTGCTGTGAATTTTGTAAATGCAGATGGTGCCGAAATAAGTACTGTCTCATTTAGAGAAGATACTACTGGTTCAAAGATTACAGTTCGTGTTAAGGCCTCGACGACAAGCTCTGAGGAAATGAAAATTCCTTATAGTCTTACTCTTGATTATGATAATGATGACAAAACCGCGAGGCTGGGAGAGCAGGATAATGTATATCCATATGATTACTGGATAGCTAGTACCTCAGAGGCTAACTTTTCTATAACGGGAGATAAAAGTTCAAATACTGTTGCTGCTGATGGGTGGTTATTGATACCAGCTTCTTCAGCAACAGAAACAAATTTAGAAGCCACATTTGACATCACGATAAACAATGATAGAATATATGAGTTTGATGAGAAAATTATTCTTACGCTTGGTACAACATCTAATGCGACGCTGACAAACGCTAGCCTTGGTACAAGTACTCAGCTTACGATAACAATAAAAAACACAGGTGAGACGGCTCCTGTACTGACATTAAAAAGGGCCATGACACCAGATGAATCTGCTACAATTACTAGTTCTTCAGCTACCGTATCAAGCTACTCTGAAGAGGCTATTGGAGGGAATGAAGATGATAATGATCCGCACTTTGAGGTGAAATTGGTTGATGCTACTACTGGCGATGATACTGAGGCGGGTATGGATCTGAAATATTCTTATAACACTGCCTCAACCACAGACGCGACCGCCAGTTCTGACTACACTGAAACGACAGCTGTTGGAACTATTTCAAAAGGGAATTCGTCCTCAAGATTTTCAATACCGATACTTGATGATACTATTGATGAATACGACCAGGTCGTTAAGGTAACTATTGCCAAGATAGGATATGATGGTAACGGCGACGATGCAGCTTCTGATGCTGCAGCAGGTGATGATTCTGATGCGCTTACAGATGACATTTCTGCTAATTTGGTTCATTCGTACACTATTTTAGATGATGATGATCCGCCAGTTGTTTCATTTTATGTAGAGAATGGTTCCAATAAAGTAGGTAATGTAGAGACACAGACTGTTGTTGAAAAAGCTACAGGTGTAGCTGGTACAATGGACATTGTCGTTAGAGCAAATTCTGTATCAGAAAAGTTAATTACAGTTAGCTATAGTCAGCTTACAAGCGATTCTGACTGTCCTTCTACTGGAAATTGTGCTGAGAGCGGTCAGGATTTCACGGCGCTTGAAGATCTCACTGCTACGCCTTTTACTATTGCAGTTGGTGAACAGACAAATACGTTTACAATTACCACACTAGATGATGATAGAGATGAGTGGGACCAAGATATAGTATTAGAGTTATCTGTATCTGGAATTACTGATGCGAATGCTACAATCAGTTCTAGTGAAGCAACAGGTCCACCGAAATACAGATTAATAGTACAGGACTCTGATGATGAACCTAGTATTAATTTTCAGTCTGATTTAGCTACATATGAAACAACGCAGACTGTTACGGAGGGCAGTGCGGTAAGTACGAATGTTTACCTGTCTCATTTATCAGAAAAAACTATTTCGATTGGTTACACGATAGAGTCTACTGATGCAGAGTTTGGAATTTTTACGGCTACTCCATCAGATGGTTCTGGTGAGGTTACATATCCAGAGGATCATGCGGGAGTAGATGATGGTAGTGACGTACTCACAAATAGTCCTCCAGACAATTCAACTAGTGGTGAGGAATATCTATTTGAAGCTCTTTCAATATTAATCGAGGATGATATTATTGATGAGTGGGATGAAAAATTTAAGATAGTATTAAACTCCACAGATCATGCGAGCAATCCAACTCAAAATGCTCAGATTGGTAATGATGCTCCATCATTAATTATTACAATAAGTGATAATGACGCCCTAGAGACGGTTGCATTTTCAACCACTAGTGCTAGCGATGATGAGAATGATGTTACAAATGTAGTTGGGGCCGACCCTGGAGCTAATTCTATTAATATTCCGATTGCAATTCCAAAGCAGAGTGGTAAAGATATTGTATTAAAATATTCAATAGACCATACAATAAACTATCCAGGTGCCAGTGATCTCTATTATGACAGTAACTATCCCAATAATGAGAATACTGCAACCAAGGGTATAGACTATAGTTTTGGTTCATCTGTAACCAAGAATGCAGCTGGAGATAGTATCACTACGATTACAGCTGGAGAGACAACCGTATACATTCCACTTACTATTGTGGATGATAGTTTTGATGAATATGACCAAAAAATTAGAGTAAGTCTGAGTCTTGTTAATTCAGCAGATTGGCTGGATGATGCGTCTAATGTTTACTATGACTCATATGGTGGAACTGCCGGAGCAGAGGCAGAGCTGGGAAGTGACTATGTTTATACGTTTACAATCACAGATAATGAGCCAGAGCCCTATGTGAGTTTCGAGGCGGATAAAGCTGCTGTTGAGACAAACGCAGGTGAAAATAGCGAGATTGTAGTGGTCAATCTTATTGATGAAAATGGAAATGCTATACAGTCAGAGAAAACAATTACAGCAACATTTGAGTTAGATACAGATAAGGGTGAGAGTGAGACTGACTATACTTCTGGTTCACTAAACTCTGATGGTAGCTATGACAAATATAGCGATGATTTTATGTTCACTAATGGTGGAATAACGTTTAGTTCAATATCCTACACATATAACTCCGTATCTGATGCATATACTAGAGCAGATGGGGATGAGTCAAAAAATATTACTCTAGTTATATATGGCGATGATCTTTATGAGGTAGATGAGTATGTAAATATCGAGCTAACGGCACTCACTAATTCTAATAATAGTGAGCTGGCTGATGGAGATCATTCTTATGTATATACGATCGAGAATGATGACGGTATGCCCTCGGTTACCTGGCTTGGTAGTAATCCACCAACAATAACTGAAGGCGATCCTGAAACTGGATCGGGGGAGGGTGACTACCAGAACAATACCATTAAAGTTGCCTTGAGTAAAGAATCGGGTACGGATATTCTTGTTGAATACTCATTGGTTACCGATGATGCACACAAGGGGACTGCAACGGCTGGCATTGATAATAATTTTGATATTAATCTTGGAGATGATAACCCGGAATTTAATACCAAAACGGTAATTATTCCTGCTGCAACGGCTTTAGCAACAGAGTGGACAGTTTCTGTCCCGATTTATGTTTGGGATGACCCTGTAGTAGAGTACACAGAAGATGCTGATAACGAAAACTTCAAGTTACAAATTGATAGATACCGAGATAAAGGTGCAGATGATACATGGGACAATACAGGTACTACAGATGATAATTTTATAGTTGAGACACCATTTAGTAATATGCAGGAAGTAACAATAATTGATAATGACACGCCACCGTCAGAGTTTGATGTTGGTAGCGTTATTACAAAGTCAACAAGCACAGATCCGGTTGTTGGTTCGCATTGGAACCCTGTTACTGCTGGATATTGGAACTCCTATAACACTGGACTAGCGGTTACTGTTCCGGTAGAGAATAAATCGACGCTAGTTGGGGGAAATGTTAGATTAAATGCAAGGGTAGGTGAGTTTGCCTGGTCAGATCTAATTACACCGGGCATACTGATTACTGATGATGAGCTTGGCACTGAAGTTGTTTTTGACGTTTCAGCAGCAGAGTTTGAGGATGCCGATGCTGTTCCAGCTTGGTATGCCGAGGGGAATATTGTTGAAATTTCTGCAATAATTACTGATTATTATGGCAATGAGAGGCAGGGTAATTCGAGTGTTACCACTATCACTATCGATGAGACCGCTCCTGCAATTTTAGATTATGAGATTAGTTCTGCTAGTGCATCTGGGGGTAATGAGTTTGATAATTATTGGAACAGTACAAACACGGGCTTAGATGTTATTGTTAAAACGAAAAAGGATCCGCCAGATGCGAGTGTGAATAATGGTTCAGTCCGAGTACTAGCTGGTATTGGTGCAGATGCTTCAACAGCGGATTATTATCAACTAGGTGACCCGGTCTTAATTGGGACATCGAACAATAATGTGAATGATAGTGTGTCCATTGCAATATCGCAAGATGATGTAATTGATCAGGCAGAATATGACCAGGGTAAAACAATCAATCTAAAGGCAGAGATAGTGGATATTGCGGGTAACAAGAAAGAGCTAAATCTTGCTACAAAAGAGAATGGCGGAGAGATAGTGATCGATACCATTCACGATTCCGTAAATGTTACATACTCAAGGATATATGTTAATGGATCGCATAGTCCTACAATTACAGCGACATACAACGTGAATGATCCACCGTCTAGCACACCAAAAATATCTGCTACATATACTGGCAGTGATGCAAATGATTTCACAGATGCTAGTATGGTAGGATCGGAAACGGATGATTATATTTTTACATATGATCTTGATGTTCCTGGAAGCAATAGCACTAATCCGCCAGAGTCACAATATGATGGCCCAGCTACAATAATAATTGATGGTACAGATATGGCAGGCAACCCACTACTGGTAGATAAGATTAACGGTAAGACTGATCTTATTATTGATAATACACCGCCAACGATATTATTTACATATGCAACTAATAACGCAGTGAATCCAACAATTAATTCTGGAAAGGGGGGTGACCAAGTAACTGTTACAGCATCTCTATCTGAGAGAATGGACCTGTCACCTGATCCTGATCCAAGCAATGTAAATATTCTGCCAAAGCTGAATGTTAATCCAATTAATGGCAGCGGAGTTGACACAAACATAGTAAGTGATTTAAACTATACAAATTATAATCCCGGTACTGTTGCAGATGATGATGATATTGTAACTTTTGATTTCACATTGCCATTGCCAGAAGATGCAAATTTTGATGGAAAATTTGCTGAATATAGCGATTCATTGGTTATGACTATAACTGGTACTGATTGGGCTGGAAATCCGGTGGGTGGCTATATCTCTGCTGAAAATGATTCAACTAATATCCAATTCAAATTAGATAATCAAGATCCTTTACTAAATAGTTTTAATATTGATAGCGTTAGCTTTATCAACTCTGCTCAGCTTGG
>CAZYDX010000118.1:0-6695 GCA_964646455.1 uncultured bacterium
GCAAAAGCATCTTTTGATAATCTAGTTCAGCCAGATATCAAGGTAACCTATAAACAAGACGGAGAAGAAAAACTTGCACAGAAAAAACTGGAGTCATCGTACGTACTTGGAAAAGGGAAATTAACCTGGAGTGACCCTGAGATGATTGCCTCATATTTTACCACTCAGGATGTTGTAGTAGATAAATTCGCAAGAACAAATATCCAAGCATACTCTGAAGTACTAAAAAAATACTTTGGCAAAACGAATTTAGGGCGGGCTATCATTTTGTATGATGCTCTTGGTTCATTTGGATTGGTATATAACGTAGATCCCTCTACCCCATTCCTACAGATTTCAGATGATAAATCTGCGTTTGACACCGTCAAATACCCTTGGGAACTGTTAGATGATAAAATCGGTGACTGCGATGATCTTGCTACGCTTTACAGTACACTATTAAATAATATCGGTATTGAGACAATGTGGTTAGATGTTTTTAAGCCTGGCGAAGGCCACGTGTTTTTAATGTTCGACAGCGGTGTCGATCCTGACGATGTAGACCGTTTGTTTCTAGATAGAAATGAAGTTGCAGTGCTTGATAATAAGGTTTGGATACCTGTTGAAGCAACTCTCGTAGGAAAACCATTTTTTAGTGCCTGGAAACAGGGTGCTCTAAAATATTCTCAGATGAAGGCAGATCAATTTATTAATGAAATCAACATGACAAAAGCGATGGCAAAATACCTACCTGGATCAATTACACCTGAAGAGGTATATGTACCAGATCCAACAGGTGTAAGTGAACTTCTAGAAGAAGATATTAGACAATATATCAAATGGCTTGACCAGGTTGTCGCAAAAGGCATAGAGGGAAAACTCGAGACAGCAGACGACTACTATGATGTTGCAGTGCTTTATATGGAGTTTGGTCGATATCAAAGCGCAATCGACAATCTAAATACTGCAATGAGTATAACACCTAATTTCCCTGATGCGCTTAACACGCTTGGGGTCTGTTACACAAAACAAGAAGAGTATGAAAAGTCGATCGAGCAATATAATAAAGCGCTAGATCAGCAAGCAAATCACCCAGGGTTTATGCTCAATATTGCTATATCCCAGTTTATGCTTGGAAATAAAGGTCTTGCAAAACAAAAATATGATGAGGTAGTGGCTATAGCACCATCATTCTCTGGTAAACTTGAAGATATACTTGGATCAGCAAAAGCTTCTGCTGGCTCAGGTACAAGCGGAAATACAATCAGCCTGTCTGCTGATCTTGAAGCAGATCTAGATGCAGAATCTTCTAAAGGATTAAACGAGTTAAAAGAATCTGCACCAGTAATGGAACCTGAGGCTGTTCAACGAGCTTCCTACAGAGCAAGAAGAGCTAAAAGTGATAATGCTGTTGGGATAACCTTTGCACAGATCGGGAATAATGCAATGGCCGTAGATTATTTCAAGAAAGCAATTGAAAAAGACCCCGATAATCCAGAGTATAAAATCAATCTTGCAGTCGCACTATATAGAGTAAGAAAGTATGATCAGGCACTTGAAATTTTTGAAGATGTAAAGCTAAATAATCCGGAACTAATTGGCCAAGTTAGTTTTATTGAAAGTATGGGTGAAAAACCCTCTAAATACAAAAAATTTGACTCATAATGTTCTATATCGTAATATCGGGTTTATGAGAAAGTATCTAATCATACTGCCAATACTATCTATGTCTTTTCTGCTTGCTCAGGATGAGGATGAAGATATTAATATGGATGATCTCTGGGACACGACTGTCTGGGAAGAGATTGAAGAGATTAATGAGGTAGAGGGTGAAGTAGAACAGGTAGTGACTGTGGCTGGTGTCCGCGGCGCAGAGGCTGAGGACGAAGCTCTCCATCATCTATACTACAGGAAGTCTATGAAGGGGCCAAACAAAATGGAGCTCCAGTCCGCATTAGGAAAACTGATGAAGACTCTCACTCGTTTAGAGCAAAAAGATAAAAACCACGCCAAAATTCCTGAGGTAAGGCACTATATGATACAGATCTATCGAAAACTTGGTGACGAACAAACTGCTAAGGCAAAAGAAAAAGAATTAATTGCCATTGCCCCTGAATCAAAGTGGGCAAAAGCTTACGCCAATAAATAGATTTTTATTTTTCGTATCGTAGCCCGAATCCGGCTCTCATACCTTTAGCATTGTTAAAAACTCCACTCTCTTGACCACCGCCTAAATCCATTATTACTGGGCCCATCTTAATACTTAGGCCAGCGCCCCAAATAAATCCGTTGTGCCCGCCGAGTGATATACCAAAAAATAGTGGAATCTTAGAGCCCGGATATAATTCTGAACCTAGTGAAATAAGTGGCGTCTTACTCGCCCAATAGGTATCCCCAATATCTAATCGAATATTAGCATCAAGAGTCACCCATTCTTTGGCGAGATAGGTACCACTAAGGTTAATAGATATCGGCAGACTCGTCTTGTAGTCGCCAATCTCTTTAACCTCTGACTGATCCAAGTAATCTGATAATGAATCTGCTTCAGATATGTCTTTGGGTGTTATCTCTCCGGCAACGGTTGCTGTATAGATGGTTGCACCACTCCAGTTAAAAGAAGCAATCAAGTTATCTATACTAACTCCTACAGTAATTTTGTCATCTATTTCAGTAATTAATCCAAGATCAAGACCAAGACCAAATGAAAGAGATGCCTTAGGAATTTTTCCATCAATTGAAACAGGCAATGACGCATTCACTTCTATATCCGCATCAATTAGGGTATTCTCATTTGTACCTAATAATATTCCAGACACTTTTTCTGTATGTATCTCAGCTAGGCCAACTAAAAGGCTAGCACGTGCACCAGCGTAACTTTTTCTACCAAAAGGAACTAATCCAGGTTGAAGAACAAACCCTTTTGAATATGAAACTGGCAAATAAGTGATATGCTCAACTCCAAAATCATTAATATTTAGCTCTTCCCCTTTGTCCAAGCCTACAAACGGAACTTGAGCAAGATCACTAGGAATTTTTATAGACGTATAGCTTCTAATCTGGCCTAGACCAATCACGGTTGACCCAAAACTCAAATTTAATACTGGTAGAGCTGATACTAAGGGTAGCTGAATATTCATATCTTCAGAAATCCCACTTAAAAAATCTTTTCTCTCTTCAGAATCTCTAAGATCTCTTCCACCAAACAATTGATTATTAATCCAGTCTGGAGTAATCGAGCCACTGCTAAGTCCAAAAGATATATTAAAAATACTCATGCTAAAGTTAGAAAATCCCCTGGCTGTATCGACTGTAACAGAATCAGACAAAATCTCTTCACTAATAACAATTAATTCTTCTACTTGAATATCTTTATCCTCTTCAAATTCATCGAATTCATTTTCTAGATCATTTTCTGTATTCTGTGTTTCTTCAAAATCTTCAGATAATTCAGTAACCAATGAATCAATATCTTCTTCAGTAATATCAAGCGTATCTATTGTCGCAACAGCCAAATAACCTAAGGTTGCTGGATTATGAGAAACATTGAGCTGTCCAAACATACGTAATTGTCTGGCTCCAGAGGTGGCTATATCTATTGGATTTGACTGGCCAAATATGAAAGAGACTAACAACCCTAAAATGATTTTACGACTCATATTATTCATCACTATATAATGTTGATAGATCTATTGATGCAGAAATACCATCTATTGTAATAGTTAGTGTATCCGTACTTAGAAATTTTACCGGCTGATTATTGTTAGAGACAATCCTGACCTGAGGCTGAATCCAGTTCGGAGCTCTATTTAATAGATTGAGCTTATCCTTATTTAGTGACAGAGTATCCACAACACTAGAGCCAGAATCAAATGTAAAACCTGATAACAATGTATCCACCTCTCCATTAGCAAGTGATACAGAATCAGGAGCCACTAGTACAGCAAGATCAGCAACAAAAGACCACTGATTGTCAATACTAAGGATAAGTCTCGCATCCATTATTTCATCTGGAATTCCCAGACTGTCTCCTTCTCCAAAAAGCTCTGCAGGATCTGGGCTGATCAAAGCATCTGCATCAACAATAAAAACTAGAGGCGCTCTTACAGTCATAACCCCTGATAGCGAGTCATCAGTTGCTACTGTACCAACAGAGTCTAAATTACCTACTTGCGCAGATCCACGAGCTATAATTCTATCAGGCCTAATATTAATAAGCTCGGAGGCACCAGGTATTTGAACGCTCGGATTAGCATGGATATTTTGGGTTATATTTTTTACTACTGAGTCTCCATTGGAATCATTATACGCTGTTATGTTTAGATCAAGGTAAACCGGTAGATTTATACTTGAGTTGAAGTCAAGGACCATTTCCACATCCTCAAATTCAAAATCATCTAACTCTTCTGGGAGTGCATCTATTGTTTGTTCAACAGGATCAATATCCACCATCACTGGATTGATCTGTCCTGTAACTGATGAGAAAGCCATGTTTGTCATATTAACACTAATAGAAATAGAGTCACTCAGTGAAAGTGTCATTTCCTGATCAGCTGGTAGAGATATCCTCGATATATAATTTACTTTCTGCGTATCAACATTGACTGGGAACGTAAGCGAATATCCTCTCAGATCAATTAACACATCTGAGACTCCAGGGCTAATGGTAAATGTGGTATCTAAAGAAATTTCATTCTTATAAAACTCATTGATCTGGAAAAAAACATCAGCCACTACCCCAATACTATTATCAATTGTGAGTGACAGATTTCCTGTTTTTAAAATAGCTGTATGAACAACTGTCGAGTCATCGATCACAATAGAGTTTGAGTCAGACATTGCATCCTGAGAGAAAAAGCCCCTGACAGTCGAAAAACCTAGCCCAGAAACAATTATATCAATTTCAATAGAGTCTATTAGGCTGTATTCACCAACCTCGTAAACAGTCTCAATATCAGCTGTGTAGTTTAGGGTTTGACTGTCTTGGGTCATTACAATCTTATACCCATTAAGGTCAATAACAATTGGTGCTAGCTCACCAAACATAGCTCCAGTGTTTATCAATAGTGGTTCATTATCTGCTGAGCTAATAATTTCATTAATTGTAATAACAGCGCTAGGAGCACCCTCAACGCTCGTGCTAATACCATTGTCTATATTAAGAGTAAGACTACCCGTATTTAGATTTGCCTCTAAAATATCAGAATCGCTGTCAATTTCCATTACACCATCAAAACCAAGGTCTTGAGGAGTAACCATTCCTTCAAAATTTGAAAAAGATAATTGTTCACCCTCGTTAGGGCCGTCTAAGATTATTGTTACAACAATACTGTCACTGGATGTAATTGTAATCAGATCTTCCCCAGTGTCTATTGTAACTACATCGTATTCATAAATCACTGATTGGTTATCGATATCCATTGAAAGAGCATAGCCAGATATATCCGTCTCGTTGGTTATATCAGTTGTGTTTCCTGCTATACTTATATTTGTCTGAAAATTATTACCCTCAGGGGTTTTTAAGGATGGAATAGATAAACTCATCTCGCTGGTGACTGCCATATAATTATCAATGTCAATCACTAGATTCCCCCCAGCGATTGTAGCAAGAATAACTTTATTTGAGTCAGACGCTAGTGCAATTGTCCCGGATTCAGATATAGTCTGGGATGGAATTTTTGCTGTAGTGGAGGTAACCTCAAGACTACTACCGGAAATCTGGACAGCAAAAGATGAATTTTTTGCGGCATCGTTAATTAAAACATTACTACCTCCGGGGCTACTACCAGTAACCTGGACTATTATAGCTCCAGGAAGAGTAACACCTGAAAGATCTAAAACACCAGTCTCCTGCATCCCTGAATTTATTGGACCTGCTATCGTAGTTGATGCACTCGGGATATCAATACCATCAACAGTTTGGAGGTTTACATCAACATCGCCAAGTGGAATAACAAGATCATTTACAATCGTTAATGATAAAGAACCAGAACTAAATACTGCCTGAGTAAAATCATTAAAACTAAAATTGTTTGTCACAGGCTCAAGATCAAATGGGGGAATATCTACACTATTACCATTTGGGATATCATTAACGCTAGGATAAATAGATGAAAATAGATATGGGTCTGTTGTCTGGGGATCAATATTCTCTAGACTAATAATTCCTATCTCCGAATTAACAATATTCTCTATAGGGTCAATGCCAACAGGGTCAAATCCAATAATCTCCTCAACCTGCGTATCTTCAATGGTAACATTATCAACACTCTGAGAAAATTGTTTATTGATATCGTCAATGGATAGTTTATCCCCAACTTCCTGCTTATCTATCTTAACAGTCTTTTTGAAAACAAAAATAGAGTCACTACCTCCATATGATTCTTTTGTAATGCTAGAGTCTCCTGTAAGAATATCTACATCATTAAGTGTGATTGATTCCTGATAGACTGAAAAACCTAGACTAGGTTCTATAATTGGTAATTTGTCAGTGTCTGGTTCAATAGAACAGGAAGAAAGAACAAGAAGAAATACAACGGATTTGGATATATGTAGTAGAGGTTTTTTCATCAGTAAAAGGTCTATAAAATAATAAGATTTATTATTAAATAAAACGGGATGAATCAGTATAGCGTATTACACGCTATAGATTTATTTTTCTACGGTACTGTTCTCTCTTGTGGTTTTAGAGTCTTTGTTCTTTTGAGCGTTTACATCAC
>CAZYDX010000119.1:0-6653 GCA_964646455.1 uncultured bacterium
TTGATTCATATGATTGCCAATTATCAGGGATATCATTACTTGTTAGGCCGCTAGCTACAAACTGACCTTTAACAGAATATGTTTGAGAAAAAGTAATACAATGAAAAGAAAACAAGGCAATAGGAAATAAAAATCCTTTAATATTAGATATTAAATTATGCATTTAACTGTATTATGGTAATAATAGCCATTATAATCATAATACCATTTTCAATCAGTGTTGCAATTGTCATGGGTAGTTTGATAGCTGTGCCTAAACAGGCGCATTGAATTTCTTCTTTATTTTTAAGTACTTTAATAATGCCAATAGTAGTTATTCCAAGAAAAATAATTGTAAAAACTAGGCTCAGAAATATTTGAATTCTAAATAGAAACATTAGGCCTAAAAAAGTTTCAATAAATGGGTATATCCATCCATATATAGAAATGTTTTTAGCTAGAGGATCATACATAGAAAATGATTTAGGAAAATTTTTATAATCAAGAAACTTGAAAAAACTGAATATAATAAAGAATAATCCCATAAAATCCATCATAAAACCATCAAATGTTTTATTCCAACTCATAATAACTGAAGATATAGTTATGTAAAATAGAATGAGAAATAATGGATATAAGTCTGCTAAGTAGGATGTAGCTTTTGAACTAGGCAGAGGTTGACCTGGGTTTTCTTTTTCAATCTGGTATTTTTCTGGCAATGAATTTTGAAGATCTTCAATTTGAATATCCTTTTTTGTTTCGATTGTTGCATTTTCATTGTCTAAAGACACATTTGCTCTAATTACATTTTTTACACCTTGAAGAGCCTGGGTTACGGTTTGTACACAACCTGAACATGTCATTCCTGATATTTTTATTGTTATTGTTTTCATTAAGTCGTTATGAAAATTATTCTTTTAAAAAGATTAAGTATAAGCACCATAGTGTAAATGAAGTTAATATTTATGCATCTTGAGTAAAATAAAATGTCAGAAACGTTACTAGAAAATAAATATAATTCCTCATTAGTTGAGAATAAATGGTATGATCGCTGGTTAGAGAAAAACTATTTTCATGCTGATTCAAATTCTGAAAAAGAGCCATATACTATTGTTATACCTCCTCCAAATGTTACTGGCATGTTAACGATGGGGCATGTACTTAACAATACCATACAAGATATATTAATAAGAAAGGCTCGCATGGAAGGCAAAGAAGCTTGCTGGATACCCGGCACTGACCACGCTTCGATTGCCACTGAAACAAAAGTTATTAAAATGCTTGAAGAAAAGGGAATAAATAAAAATGATCTTTCAAGAGAAGAATTTTTAGAATATGCTTGGGAGTGGAAAGAAAAATATGGTGGTATAATAATTAACCAGCTTAAAAAACTAGGGTGTTCTTGTGATTGGGAAAGAGAACGGTTTACAATGGATGAGGGGTATTCCAACGCGGTATTAGAGAGTTTTGTGAAATTATATGATAAGGGACTTATTTATAAAGGACACAGATTGGTAAACTGGTGTCCAGTTTCTAAATCAGCAATCAGTGATGAAGAGGTCATACACAAAGAAATAAATAGTCATTTGTGGTATTTTAGATATCCAATTAAAGGAGAAGATAAATATTTGGTTGTAGCGACAACGAGGCCTGAGACAATGCTTGGTGATTCCGCTGTAGCTGTAAATCCAAACGATAAAAGATATAAAAAACATATAGGAAAAACGATAGACTTACCTCTTGTTGGTAGAGAAATACCAGTTATTGCTGATGAGTATGTTGACCCTGATTTTGGGACTGGATGTGTGAAGATTACTCCGGCACATGATCCAAATGATTTTGCAATCGGGAAGCGCCATGATCTAGAGTTTATTAATGTAATGAATGATGACGCTTCAATTAATGAAAATGCTCCCACAAAATATATTGGTCAAGATAGATTTGAGGCTCGCAAGCAGATCATTCATGATATAGATCACAAAGGATTATTAGATAAAACAGAAGACTATATTAATAAGGTTGGGTTTTCTGAAAGAGGTGATGTGCCTATTGAATTTTATATGTCTGAACAATGGTTCATGAAAATGAATGACCTGGTGAAGCCAGCTATTGATGCTGTCAAATCTGGCGAGATTAAATTTCACCCTGAGCATTGGGTAAAAACATATAACCACTGGATGGAAAATATTAAAGACTGGTGTATAAGTCGGCAATTATTATGGGGTCACCAGATACCAGTCTGGTACCATAAGGAAGATAAAACAAGGCTTCATGTATCGGTTAATGGTCCTGATGATGTTGAAAATTGGGAGCAAGACAAAGATGTGTTAGATACATGGGCAAGTTCATGGATTTGGCCTATGGGGGTACATGATTGGCCTGAAGAAAATGCAGAATTAAATAAGTTTTTTCCAACAAATACTCTTGTTACTGGGCCAGACATCATATTTTTTTGGGTTGCACGTATGATTATTACTGGTTATGAGTTTTTGGATAAAAAACCATTTACCGATGTTTATTTTACATCAATCCTTAGAGATGAGACAGGTAAAAAACTAAGTAAGTCGCTGGGGAATTCCCCAGATCCTTTTGACCTTTTTGAAGAATATGGGACTGATGCAGTGCGGTTCGGGATTATGCTGATGGCACCTCAAGGATTGGATGTTCTTTTTTCAAAAGAAAGACTTGAGATAGGTAGAAATTTCATGAATAAGATATGGAATGCATGTCGGTTTATTTCAATGAATAAACCGGATAATTGGACTGAGAATCAATCAGCTGATCAAATAGAATTGAGATTGCCAGACAAATGGATTATCAGTCGTCTAAATAGAGCAATAAAAAATTATAATAAACAAATAGATCGATTTCATTTTAATGAGGCGGCTAAGGTTTTATATGATTATATCTGGAATGACTTTTGTGATTGGTATATAGAAATTGCAAAAACAAGATTTTACTCACACGATAAAGATAGTAAAATGATTACTTATAATATATGTATAGAATCTATTAGAAAAATATTACCTCTTATGCATCCGTATACTCCATTTATTACAGAAGAGTTATGGTCATTTTTTAAGATTGAAAATGAAAATGACTTAATTGTTTCACCGTGGCCAGTGGTACATGAACCTGCAATCGATGAAAAAATAGATAATGAAATGAATATACTTCAGGATTTGATTTCTTCTGTGCGTGCTATCCGAAGTAGAATGAATATACCTCCTTCAAAAAAGATTGAGCTGAAGATAAAGAGTAATGAAGAACAAAAACGTTTTATAGATCAAAATAACGAATTAATTATTTCATTAGCTAAACTAAATTCATACAGTGTAGGAAAATCTATGCAAAAACCATCCCAATCAGTAGCTTCTGTCATTCACGGAATGGAGCTTTATATTCCGCTTGAAGGATTAGTAGATTTGGAAAAAGAAAGAGCACAGTTAAATAAAAGAAGATCTAAGATAGAACAACTGCTAATTGGCATTGATAATAAACTATCGAATGAAAATTTTATGGCTAATGCGCCTGAGGGAATTGTTAATAGAGAGAATGATAAAAAAATAGACTTAAAGGATGAGCTAGAAAAAATTATTTCTAACATTAAAATGTTATCATGAAAAAAATTACAATACTGTTTCTACTTTGTACCTTAATGGCACAGTCGTCAAAAGAATCAACCATGACTGTTTATAAAGATGGTACAGCATTAGTAAAACAAGAAATCATATGGAATAATGTACCAAAAGGGAATACGATTATAAAATATGATGATATTCCTAAAAGTATTCACAAAGATACTCCTTTTATTCGTTTAAATAATGGTCAAGTATTAAGTCAAAAATTTATTGATAAGATTTTTTCAAGTGATGATTTTTTCAAGTCTAAGGAGGGCAGCCTTGTAAATATAAAGCCAAAAAATGAAAAAACTATAGGTGGTGAATTATTAGAGATATCAAATAAAATTATTACTATACAGAGTAAAAATGGCATTAGAAGTTTTAACAAAGAAAATATAGAGTATATTGAGAGTAAGGATAAAATTGATGATCCAAAATTTTCTCCATACTTATCATGGAATATTAAAAATGGTAAAGCAGGCAGACTAAAAGCAAATCTTATTTACAAACTTAGTAATATATCTTGGAATACAATATATAGATTGATAATTAGTGGTCAGAAAAAAGGTGAGCTAGTTGCTGAGGCTGTTATTGCTAATAATTCTAGCAAAGATTATATCAATACAAATGTTCAACTTGTTGAAGGAAAACTAAACAATGTAAAGCCTGTAATACCAAGCTCTCCAAGTAAAATGTCAATGGCTAGACATGTAGCTCCAGACTTGGTGCAGTCTTCTCTTGGAGATTATCATATATATGATGCAGGTAAAATTAAAAAGTTGATTGCAAAAGAGAGTATTACTGTTAGAATGTATGGTCCTCTTAGTGTTGATTATGAAAAAATATATGTATTTGAAAATTCTGAGAGGCAACAAAAAGAAGAGCCTCTAAAAGTAGAGCTTACTTTGTCTAATACGGAAGTACATGGTTTAGGTATCCCACTTCCTGCTGGTAAAATTGATATGTATACCTATTCTGGCTTGGGAGGAATTGAATATATTGGTTCTGATCTGATGGGACAAGTTCCTAAAGGACAATCTTCAACCATTCAGGCTGGATATGCTTTTGATATTACTGGCAAACGAAAAGTGTTGAACTATGATAGGCAAAGAAAAAGCGAAGAAGCTGTAATCCAGATATCTATAAATAATACTAGGTCCGACCCTGTTCAGGTTAAAATAGTAGAACATATTAATGGTGATTGGGTAATTAAAGAGTCTTCACATGATTATAAGAAAGAAGACGCATCTACTATCCATTTTCAAATTAGTTTAGACCCAGGGAAAAAAGAGTTTATTACATATACCTACAAAAAAGAATGGAAATAGTGCAGTTAAATACAAAAGTTATTACTGCTATCTAATAAATATATGAAAAGCTTTGATATTGATGATGCAATAACAAAGTTAGATCAGATTAGTACTAAACGTGCTAAAATATTATTTGATCACAAAATCAAGTCTGTTCAAGATCTAATCTATTATTTTCCGCGCAAACATTTAGATAGAACAAATATAACATTAATTCGTGATATTTCTAGTGGGGAGAAATATAATATTATTGGCAAAGTTGAAACGCTTGGAGAAAAATCCACGCGATATAAAAAAATCTTTCAAGTAATTATTTCAGATGGAACTGGTTTCATTACTCTAACATGGTTTAATTCAGCAAGGTATATAAAAAAATTATTTAAAAAGGGTGATGCTGTTGCAATTCATGGTAAGGTTGAATGGTATAATGGTTTTACAATTAACCACCCTGAATTTGATATGCTTGACTACAATGATAATCCAGTCAATACAGGGTCAATTATATCAATATATCCTTTAACCAGTGATTTGAAATCTGCTGGAATTGAACAAAGATTAATTAGAAAAATTTTATTGCAGGCACTAAGCAGTATAAAATCGTATAGTGATATGTTTGATGAATATTTTATCGAATCAAACAATTTATACAGCTTAAATGATTCTTTAAAACAGATACACTTTCCTAAAAATAAAGAAAATCTCGACAAAGCAATTTACCGTTTAAAGTTTGACGAGCATTTTATTTTGCAGATTTTTATGGCTCTGGTAAAAAGGAATATTAAAAGTATAAAAACAAAATCATTAAAAGATATTGGACCATATTTTAGAATAATTCGAGACTCATTAAAATTTGAATTAACCGGTGCTCAAAAAAGAGTTATTAAAGAAATTCATTCAGATATGAAAAAAGACATTTGCATGAATAGACTTCTTCAGGGTGATGTTGGCTCAGGTAAAACGATTGTTTCAATTTTATCAACAGTTTTAGCGGTCGGGAATAATGTTCAGGTTGCTATAATGGCGCCAACCGAAATTTTAGCTTCACAGCATTATGATTCATTCCAAAAAGAATTATACAAAGTAAAAATAACATGCTGTCTTTTAATTGGTAAAACTAATAAAAAAGAAAGAACTAAAATTATTGATAATGTAGGAAATGGGGTTATATCTGTTATTATTGGTACTCATGCTATTATTCAAGATGATGTAAGGTTCAAAAACCTTGGATTAGTTATAATTGATGAGCAACATAGGTTTGGTGTAGGCCAGCGTAACAAGCTAATACGTAAAGGTACAAATCCTCATTTATTATCAATGACAGCTACGCCGATACCTAGAACACTTTCTATAACCTATATGGGAGATATGGATCTTTCAATAATTGATGAGCTTCCAAAAAATAGAATTCCTATTACAACTAAAGTGATTGATTCTGACAGACTCCCTAAGGTTTATGCATTCATTAAAAAACAGATAGAGCTGGGGCAGCAGTGTATGATTGTTTATCCATTAGTCGAAGAGTCAGAAAAAAGTGATATAGCTGCTGCTGTTGATATGTATAAAAAATTGAAACAAAAAATATTTTCAGATAATAGAATAGGCCTGATTCATGGCAAGATGAAATCAGATGAAAAAAAATTAATCATGAAAAATTTTGAGGAAAATAATATCGAAATATTAGTAGCAACTACAGTAATTGAAGTAGGTATTGATGTACCAAATGCAACAATAATGCTTATTG
>CAZYDX010000120.1:0-6611 GCA_964646455.1 uncultured bacterium
GAGGCGCTAGCTTTGCCTCTCTTGAACTAGAAGAAGAAAAAAAAGAACAAAACAAGGGAGCCGTCCAAGAGCCAAATGCATTTCTAGAGAGACATCTTCTTAAGTCTACATATGCTCTATTCAAATACCTCCAGGATAATAACTTGTGTGAAAGCGTTGGCTTTAAAGATCTAGGCGCTGGTGGCGTCGCCTGTGCTAGTGTTGAGCTCGCAGAAACATCTGGCTACGGGTCAGAGGTCTGGCTCGATAAGGTCCACACCGGGATGGAAAATCTCCACCCAAGTGTATACCTATGCTCTGAAACCCAAGAAAGATTTATGTGGGTCTCCCCACCTGACCTAACCAATAAAATAGTGGGCCACTATAACAATACATTTGATCTCCCAGGGGTGTCATCTGGGGCAATGGCATCAGTCGTAGGAAAAGTTCGCGACAACAAACAATACACAGTCCACAATAATGGAGAAAAAATTATAGACGCTGTCGCAGAAGAAGTTACAAAGGGGTTTCTATATGATAGGCACTATGAAGACCCAAATATCCAATATGCAGAGCCAGACTCGTTTGAGTATGTTGACTACAATCAAATATTAAATAAAATGTTATCCCATGAGAACATTGCATCTAGAAGTGTTGTCTATGAGTCTTATGATAAACAAGTTCAAGGGAGAACAATTACAGAAGCAGGAAAAAGTGACAGCGGCGTTATGGCTCCATTTAATAGTGATAATTATCCAAAAGAAATTAGAAAAGTAGGAATCGCTCTATCAACAGATCACAACCCAAGATACTGCACAATCAGCCCATACTGGGGCGGGGTAAATGCAGTCCTAGAGGCGATGAGAAACGTTGCCTCGGTTGGTGCAACTCCTCATGCCGTTTCTGACTGTCTTTGTTTTGGAAACCCTGAAAAACCACACCAAATGTGGGAGTTTGTAGAAGCTGTTCGGGGCGTCTCAGATGCCTGTAAAAGAGTTGCGCTGAAAGAACACCAAGAGCATCCTGTAC
The DNA here is from genome assembly GCA_964646455.1 of uncultured bacterium. GTDB lineage: Bacteria > Fidelibacterota > Marinisomatia > Marinisomatales > UBA1611 > TMED80. The sequence goes on from CAZYDX010000120.1 coordinate 1,009, forward strand.
CAATTATTGCAGGAAACGTCAGCTTTTACAATGAATCAAAATCAGGCTCAATTCCACCAAGCCCAATAGTTAGTTGTTTAGGACGAATCAGTGATTTAGATAAAACAATCACCATGTCATTTAAGAGCGCTGACTCAAATATCCTGATGATAGGAGAAAGAAAAGATGAGCTTGGTGGAAGCCTGTTCTATGATATTCATAATGAACTTGGTGCGAACGTTCCTACACCAGACCTAGATGAGGCAAAAAACCAAATATATGCGATAACAGACTGCATTGATCAGAATCTTTTTTATGCCTGCCACGATATATCTGATGGCGGAATTGCGGTTGCACTTTCTGAAATGACATTTGAAAATAATATTGGGTGCAGTGTTCACATTCAAGGAAATCTTTCTCTAGGGAAACTCCTGTTTACCGAGACAGGTGGTTTTGTTGTTGAGGTTAAAAATACAAATATTCAAAAAGTGGAAAGGATATTAAAGAGCTATGAATTGAATTATAGTAATATAGGAAAAACAACAAGCACAGCAAAAATTAAAATGAATGATGTGGTAAATATCTCATTAGTCGCTGCAAAAAAATTATGGTCCGACGGCCTTAGAAATAAATTAAAATAATGAGTAGAAAAAAAATAGACTACAGATCTGCTGGCGTTGATATCGATGCGGGGAACGATGCTGTAGATCTAATAAAAGATAAAGTAAGAAGTACTTTCTCAAAGAATGTCCTAACCGATCTTGGAAGCTTTGGCTCTCTTTTTAGTTTAAAATCAGTACTACAAGACTACGATGACCCGGTTATGGTTCAGAGCATAGATGGTGTTGGCACAAAAACTATTATCGCAAGAAAAATGAAAAAATTTAATACGGTCGGCATTGATCTTGTTAGTGCCTGCGCGAATGACATACTTGTAATGGGCGCTAGACCTGTTACCTTTTTAGATTACATAGCGAACGATAGGCTTGAACCTGAGACAGTAGCTGAAATTGTCGAGGGAATGGTCAAAGCATGCAAAGAAACAGGGGTTTCGCTTGTTGGAGGAGAAACAGCAGAAATGCCAGACACATATCGCCCTGGTGAGCACGATCTTGTTGGGGTAATTACAGGGGTCGTTGATAAAAATAAAATTATAACAGGTAAAAATATTTGTCCGGGAGATGTTCTACTTGGCCTCCCCTCAAGCGGGCTTCATACTAATGGCTATTCCCTCGCAAGAAAAGTGTTCTTTGATATTGGAAAACACACTGTTGAAACCTACTTAGAGACCCTCGGTGCTACAGTAGGAGAAACACTACTAGAGCCACATATCAACTACACAAACCATGTTTTATCAGTGTTAGACACTCGGGAAAACATAAAAGGCATAGCCCATATCACCGGAGGGGGTTTAACAGAGAATGTTCCACGAATTCTTCCAGCAGGATGTTCTGTAAATATAGATAGGTACTCATGGCCTGACCTTCCTGTTTTTGATACCATCAAAGAATTAGGTAATATTGATACTGAAGAAATGTACCGAGCTTTTAACATGGGAATAGGAATGGTTTTTATTGTTGACAAAAATTCATCAAATGCTATAGAAAATTCTTTAAAAGAAATATCACCAGTATATGAAATAGGAGAAGTCACTGAGGGTGATAATCTCATGAGGTATGTATAAAAATCTATTCTAATTTATTACTAACTAGATAACGGAGCATATTTATGTCTAATAATTCTTCAGCACTTCCTGAACTAAATCTAAGAGTAATTATACTCGGTTTAATCCTATCGGTCGTTATGGGTTCTGCAAATGTATATCTTGGCCTAAAAGCTGGGATGACCGTTTCTGCATCTATCCCTGCAGCAGTTGTTGGGATGCTTGTTCTTCGTTATTTTAGTAGATCAGGTGGCAGCACCCATGGTGGGTCCATACTTGAGGCAAACCAAATACAAACCGCTGCGTCAGCCGGAGAGTCTCTGGCAGCTGGAATTATTTTTACCATGCCCGCTTTAATTTTGATTGGGGTCTGGCAAGAATTTGATATGGTTCTTACTACTGTTATCGCCTTCACCGGAGGGCTTCTTGGAATACTATTTATGATACCAATGAGACAGGTTTTCATTGTAAAGAATGAAGACAATCTACAATACCCTGAAGGTCTTGCCTGTGCTTCAGTTCTTGAGGCAGGACAAGAATCAGACAGCTCTGATAACGCCTCCTCTATAATAAAAGGTGCTCTATTAGGTGGCGCGTTTAAGGGTCTTATCTCATTTGTGGGTGTTTTAAAAGGAGGACTAGAAACTGCTATGCTAAGCGGAAATAGGATCTTTTTTTTTGGAGGAGACATCTCTCCTGCTCTGCTTGCGGTTGGATTTATTGTAAGACTAAATGTTGCGGTGCTTATTTTTATCGGAGGGTTTTTAGGTTGGCTTGTTGGAATACCATTGCTTGGTCACGGCCTAGAACACGCTGCTGACCCTGTTGAAGGCGCCTGGGAATTATGGTCAACTCAAATAAGGTATGTAGGTGTCGGAGCAATGGTCGTAGGTGGGATGTCATCCATCTTTAGAGTAAGAAAAGGATTAGTAGATGCTATAAAAGTATTACGCGATAGTCAAATAAGCACAGATAAAAGTAACACACCTCTCAACCAAAGAGATATCCCAGCAAAAGCTATTAACATTTTTTCTGCGCTAGCGGTAGTTCTTGTTGGTGGAGTTTACTACTACATCACAAAGGATGTGACCATCACAGTGGTCACAACAGCAATCATGATTATTATGGCATTTTTCTTTACCGCGGTGGCCTCTTATATTGTTGGGCTCGTAGGAAACTCTAACTCTCCAGTATCGGGAATGACAATAACAGCCGTATTATTCACCGGTGGTCTGTTATACATATTTGGTTTTTCTGGCACTGAGGGAATGATCGCAACTCTTGGGGTTGCTGCGATAGTATGCTGTGCTGCATGCACATCAGGCGACGTTTGTAATGACCTTAAGACTGGGCAGATCGTAGGCGCAAGCCCCTATAGACAACAGATAATGCAGATAGCAGGTGTTGCGGTGGCCTCTCTAGTGATGGCGCCAATCATGCAGCTTCTTCATGAAACCACCCCAGGGGGAATCGGTGGAAGAGAACTAGCAGCACCACAGGCAGGGCTTTTTGCAAGCCTCGCGAATGGTTTCTTCGGAGATGGAATTTTGCCATGGAATATGGTAGCAATCGGATCCGTATTGGGGATTATTATTCTTATTGGAGATTCATTATTAGATTCAAAAAATACCAAATTTCGTCTGCACCTGATGCCCATTGCTGTGGGTATGTACCTCCCCTTCGGGCTTTCTACTCCGATTCTAATAGGCGGGCTATTAGCTCATTTTATTCTTGCAGAAAACAACTCAGCTCAAGAACCTGACAGTGTTTTACAAAAAGGTGTCCTTCTGTCATCAGGCTTAATAGCAGGTGAATCATTGATGGGTATTTTATTGGCTTTTGTCGCTGGAGCGGGGATACAAAGCCTCAGTCTTAATCTTGATCCAAGCCTAGTAACCAGCCTTACATTAATAGCTGCGCTGGGAACCATTTTTTGGTTATACAGTAGTGCAAAATCAAAATTTTAATATAATTATTTTCATGTAACACCAAACTGTTAATATATTATTAGGATAAATTTTGGGGCCATCGATCTCGAATAAAAAATATACTCTTATTACTAATAACACAATTAATGAGCTTCAACTATATGGGCTTATAGTCTTACGTGTTTTGATTGGTTGGCACTTTCTCTATGAAGGTGTTGCAAAACTATTGAACCCCTTCTGGTCATCAGCCGCATTTTTACTGGATGCTAAGTGGATCTTCTCTGGCATTGCAAAGTGGATGGTTGCAAGCCCATCAATCCTCGGCCTGGTTGATTATTTAAATATGTGGGGTCTAACAACTATCGGAATATGTTTAGTCTTAGGCCTATTCTCGAGATACGCGAGCTATGCAGGAATGCTGCTTGTTTTAGTCTATTACCTATTTACTCCTTCATTCTGGTGGCTGGATTATTCTCGGCCAGGTGAGGGTAGCTATCTTGTTGTAAATAAAAATCTAATAGAGGCCTGTGCTCTGTTTGTGCTTTACCAGTTTCCAACAAGCGAAATCATCGGGTTAGACCGCCTTTTAATTAAATACAAGCCTTTTAAATAAGAGTTATTAACTATGGATAATGAAATAAAAAAAGGAAACAACAAAACAGATAACAACACAAATCTAGACCGAAGAGAAATACTAAAGGGGCTGGCGACCATCCCGGTTCTTGGTGCATTTTTTACTAGTCTCTGGGCTAAGTATCGTCGAGACGCTATGAAAAAATCAGCCCTGCTACAGGATTTAATTAAAGATAAAAAAGCACCTGCGGTTGTGTCTTCTGTTGGAAATCATGAGCGGTTGCGTTTGGGTATAATTGGCTATGGCGGCCGTGGAAGTCATCTAGTAAGAGGTGCTGGTTTTGCGACGCCCGGTTGGACCAAAAGAGCCTCAGAAAATGCGAGAAATAATAAACTAGATAAGGGCTTTGCCACTTTTATGCAACAGGAAGACCTCAACACATCTCTTAATGGCGTCTGTGACTTATTCGAAACCCGGACGAATCAAGGAATTGAAGCCTCAAAAAATGAAATCAGGCCTGGTGGAAAACCGCAAGAGATAGCAAAAAAATATCTTAACTATAAAGAAATGTTAGCGGATGATAATATTGACGCTGTGATTATAGCTACCCCGGACCATTGGCACGCTCAAATTATAATAGATGCAGCTCTAGCGGGTAAGCACGTATACTGCGAAAAAGGACTCACTCGTACTTTTAATGAAGCAATAAAAGTATATGACACTGTAAAAGAAACTGGGATAACCTTTCAACTTGGTCACCAAAATAGACAGGTCGAGGCAAATGAAAAAGCAAAACAAATTATTGATAGGGGCTTACTAGGGCCCATCAATATGGTGGAGCTAACGACTAACCGGAATTCACCATGGGGAGCTTGGGTTTGGGATATTCACCCGGATGCTAATGCAAAAACAATTGACTGGAAAACATTTCAGGAGCCTGTTGCACTAAAAAATAGAATCCCGTTTGGAGAAGAAGCCTTAAAGCGGTTTTTCAGATGGCGCTGTTGGTATGACTACGGCACGGGATTGTCTGGTGATTTATTGTCCCATGACTATGATACTATTAACCAGATAATGGATATAGGTATCCCAAAATATGCATCATCCACAGGAGGAATATATTACTATAAAGATGGTAGAGATGTACCAGATGTCTGGAATGCAACTTTCGAGTTCCCAGATAAAGATCTAACTGTTTTGTACAGCGCAACCCTATCTAGTAATAACCCTCGTGGCAATCGTATAATGGGTCATGATGCTACCATGATGATGGGTGGACAAAGTGGCGGAGGAAACATCCATGGATTTATTGTGACCCCGGATGATGCTTCTACCCAATACAGAAGTCGTATTCAAAGTGGTATAATAAACACCCGCTATCCAATGTACAGCTATGCACCTGGCTCAAAACAAATTGATGGTGTGACCGGTGCCACATCCAAATATTTTGCGAGTAAGG
>CAZYDX010000121.1:0-6524 GCA_964646455.1 uncultured bacterium
GGAATTCTTGATATGGGAGTTGATAAAAATAGAAATCTCTGGGTAGCAACAAATGGATATGGTCTTTTACAATTTTCAGATGGAAAATTTACAAAGCAATTTAGGATTGAAGATGGACTTAGGGATAATGTAATAAATAGTCTTGACATAGATAATTATGGAAATATTTGGATGGCTACTTCAGCAGGACTATCTAAATATAATGGAAGGAACATCCGTACTTATACTACTGATGATAAATTACCAACAAATTCAATTAAATCCTTAGTTACAGATGATAGAGGTTTTGTGTGGTTTACTTCAGATGAAGGACTAACCAGATTTGATGGCTCTGAATCAATTACTTATAATGAAGAACAAGGATTAACAAGAGAACGCGTCTGGGGAATGGACATAGCAAAAGGTGGCCCAGATGATGTTATTGTAATAGGAATTCAAAATTATGGCTTTTCTATATTTGATGGAAAAACGTTTACCAACTTTACTCCAGATGATGGTCTACAGGATAACCGTATTACCTGCGCCGATATAGATTCAGAAGGAAATATATGGCTTGGTACCGATGGCTCAGGTGTCGTGAAATTTGATGGTGAAAATTTTACTCAATATACAAGGAAAGATGGTATAGCTAATCCCGAAATTTGGAACATGTACATAGATGATTATGATAAAGTATGGATCGGAACATATGGCGGAGGTGTTGGTGTTTTTGATGGTGAAACATGGGGTACTCTTGATATGAGAGATGGATTAATTGGAAATGGAATTTCTTCTATGACTAGCTTTGGCAATAATGTCTATTGGTTTGGTAGCGGTGAAGGAAAAGGATTATCTAAATATAAACCAACATCTTCACCTGGTTTTGCCCGGGTAAAAGAGATAGTTACGTCAAATAATAGATATAAAGTTGGTGAAAATGTCAATCAATTGACTGAATCCGTAACTGGCAATAGGATTAGTTTTATCGTAAATGCTGCAAATTATAATACACATAAGGATAAACAAAAATTTCGATATAGAATAAAAGAAAATTCAGATGAATGGAGTGCAACTTCGATGACGCCTGTATTTGAATGGGTGCCTGAGACTGCTGGAAATTTTACATTTGAAGTACAATCTATTGATAGAGATCTAAACTATTCTACGCCATCTAGTGCAACTTTTACCATCAGTTACCCTTGGTATAAAGAGCCCAAAACAGCTATACCTTTTTGGGGTTTAATATTATTGATAATATCTTTATCTGGATATTCAACAAATAATTATTTTAAACAAAGACGTTATTCTGCTCAGTTAAAAGAAGAAGCCGCAGAAAAAGACCGAATAGCTAGAGAAAACTTAGAAGAAAAGAATACCGAATTACAAGAATCTCAAAAAGCAGCTGAAGCAGCGAATGAAGCGAAAAGTACTTTCCTTGCAAACATGAGCCATGAACTTAGAACACCACTGAATGCAATTATCGGATATAGTGAAATGCTTATGGAAGATGCCGAGGACGAAAATGAAGATTTTATACCCGATCTAGATAAAATAAACAATTCAGGAAAGCACTTATTAGGGCTAATCAATGATATACTTGACTTATCAAAGGTTGAATCTGGAAAAATGGAGCTTTTTATTGAAGAGTTTGGTCTCAAGAAAATTGTTGGTGAAATAGAATCGACCATTAAACCATTAGTAGAAAAAAATAATAATGTTTTAAAAGTTGATTATAATACTAAAATAGAAAATATGACTGCGGATGTAACTAAGATTAGACAAATACTTCTAAACTTATTAAGCAATTCATCAAAATTTACCAAAGATGGTACCATCTCAATCACTGTAGATGATTCCAAATTCCAAGATAAATCAATAGATTTTATTATTTCGGATACCGGTATTGGCATGACGCCAGAACAAGTGGATAAGGTATTTAAACCTTTTACCCAGGCTGATGAAAAGACAACTCGAAAATTTGGTGGGACAGGACTTGGGCTTACCATAACAAAAATGTTCGCTGAAATGATGGGCGGGGATATTAACCTAAAATCTGATGAGGGAAAGGGTACAACGTTTACTGCGACCATCCCTCTGGTAGTTATAGATAAAAAGAAACAAAATGAGGCCGAATTAATTACAATGACTACAGGTAAAGATTCTAACTACACTGTTCTTGTTATTGATGATGATGATAATGCTCAGGATATGATGAGAAAGTTTCTCGAAAAACAAAACGTCTCAATTTTACAGGCTAACTCTGGTGAGGGCGGTCTTAAGCTTGCTGCAGAGCATATGCCAGATGTTATCACTCTTGATGTGATGATGCCTGAAATGGATGGATGGGAAGTATTAACTGCTCTCCAAAATAATGAAACTACTAAAAATATTCCTGTAATAATGCTTACAATGGCCGATGAGCCAGATATTGGTTATTCGCTTGGCGCTACAGACTATTTAACTAAACCAGTGAATTGGGATGAATTATCTAGAGTCCTAGCCAGACATAAAATAGAATCAGATTCTCAAACGATCTTAATCGTAGAGGATGATGAGACCACAAGAGATATGCTCAGAAAAAGTTTAGAGACAAATGAATTTAAGGTACGTTCGGCAGTAAATGGAAAAGAAGCACTATTAAAGGTTGAGGACTCAAAACCTGGGCTTATCCTATTAGACCTAATGATGCCTGAAATGGATGGATTTGAATTTGCTGAAAAACTCAGAGAGAATAAAGATTGGCTTGATATACCTGTAGTGGTTATTACAGCAAAAGACCTTACAAAAGAAGATCACCAGCGTCTAAAAGGAAATGTCGAAGCAATTATGCAAAAAGGGTCATACAGCAAGAACGAGCTACTAACAGAGGTAGGTGAGAGAATTAAACAACTACAAACACGGAGCTAGATTTATGTCTAAAATATTAATCGTAGAAGATAATGAAATGAACAGGGATATGCTTTCAAGGAGGCTTGAGAGGAAAGGCTATGAGGTTGTTATGGCCGAAGATGGTCAAAAGGGGGTAGATATGTCCAAAAGTGAATATCCTGATCTAATCCTAATGGATCTAAGTCTTCCTATTATGGATGGCTGGGAAGCTACCTCAACTATTAAAGCAGATGATAAAACAAAAGATATTCCGATAATTGTGTTAACAGCCCACGCAATGGCTGGTGATAGGGAGAGGGCTTTAGAAGCTGGCGCTGATGAGTATGACACTAAGCCAATCGATTTCAAGAGGCTACTAGGAAAAATTAAAGATTTTATATAAAAATAAACTGTTAATCTAAATAAATGGATAACAGGACAGAAAAAGCCTTCCTAGGTAAGGCAAGGCACAATCTAAAAAATCCAGTTAATGCAATTCTGGGATATAGCGAGATGCTTATTGAAGATTGTGAGGATGAAGGCCTAGATCACCTTATATTAGATATCAATAAACTGAATCAAGCTGGCAGAGAGATACTTACATCAATAGAAGAAATTTTTAATGATAAGGCCCTTAGTGATCCAGACAAATCTATTTCAACGATAGCAGAGGAAATGGAAATGGCCCTTAGGACACCGCTAAACACAATTATTGGGTACTCAGAACTTCTCTTAGAGGATAGTGATAATATTGATATAGATAATTTTGTTTCTGATATAAATAAAATAACAGAATCAGGTAGAATGCTTGAAAAAGAACTTAGTAGTATAATTGAATTTGATTCTGATGATGTTAAAGGAATTAGAAAACAAAATCTAAATCAAGGTAATATGTCAATGGTAAAAGATGTGCTTGAAAGTATCGAGCCTATAGATGAAAGTGATAAAAAACCGAAAGAACTAGGAAATATTCTTGTCGTTGATGACAATAAAAATAATACAGATCTATTAGATAAAAGATTATCTAAAAAAGGACATAAAGTACTAACTGCAAATAACGGAAAAGAGGCAGTCCTAAGACTCACAATGGACAGAGAGGGAGTAGATATCATATTGCTTGATATTGTAATGCCCGAGATGAATGGATATGAAGTCCTAAAATATTTAAAAAATGATAAAAGGTTTTTTGAGATTCCTGTAATAATGATCTCATCAATGGATGATACTGATAGCATATATAGATGTATAGAAAATGGCGCCGATGATTATATAACTAAGCCATTTGAAAAATCTATATTAGACGCTAGGATTAGCTCATGCATCGAGAAAAAACATTTAAGAGATAAAGAGAAAAAATTAATGTGCGAACTAGCTGAAGAGCAGGAAAAATCAGAAAATCTTCTGCTTAATATATTGCCAGAAGATATTGCAGAAAGGCTTAAAGCGGGGGAGTCTAATATTGCAACAAAACATGATGGTGTAACTATGTTATTTGCAGATATTGTTAATTTTACTCCTCAGTCAAAAGATATAAAACCAAACAAGCTAATAGTCATATTAAATAAAATTTTCTCTTCTTTTGATGATCTTTCTACAAGGTATAAAATTGAAAAAATTAAAACAATTGGAGACAGTTATTTTGCTGTTAGCGGTCTTAATGATGACCCATCAAAATCTGCAATCGATATTATTAAAATGGCTAAAAAGATGATTCAATCAGTATCTAGTATTAATGAAAATACTTCTGAGATGGATATTCAAATAAGGATTGGAATTCATTCTGGATCTGTTGTGACAGGTGTAATTGGTAAACATAAGTTTGCATATGACTTGTGGGGCGCAGCGGTAAATATGGCAAGCAGGATGGAATCAACAAGCAAGCCAGGGAAAATACATATTAGCGAGCAGGTAAAAGCATTAGTTAAAGAAAAATTTACTTATAAGAGCCGCAAGGAAGTAGAAATAAAAGGTGTTGGTTTAATAAATAGCTATTTTGTTGAATAAAATAATCTTAAACAAACACGAGCATAATCATAAAAATACTGACACACCCCACAACAGAGGCAGCGATAAAACCTAAATAGAATGGATTAATGCCTAACTCTTTAAAGTATTTAAAATTTGTATTATAGCCAACTGCAGCCATCGCTATAATTAATAATAGTTCTGCTGATTTTTTAATAATACTTATTATATAACTCCAATTCTCCACACCAGCATTGTAATAATTAGAAAAATAATAATCCCCTAATGTTCTAAATAGACCAAAAGCTATAAATCCTATAATAAAGTAGGGAAATATGGATGTTATACTGGGTGAATTTTCTTTAGATAATGAGCGATGAGCTAAATATGGTATCACAAATACCATTAAAGTATTTCTAACAAGCTTTGTTATAGTAGCGATTCCAATAACATCCGGGTTTGAATATTGATCTGCATATATCATTGCAGATCCAGCAACTTGAGCTGTTTCATGAATTGATGAACCAATAAAAAGGCCAATAGGAATTGAATTTTGTGAAAAAATTAGATTAGCTACCAATGGATATAAAAACATCGCTAGAAGACCAAAAACTGTGATATTTGCAATTGCATAGGTTATTTCAGTCTTTTTAGCATTAATAGATGGTGCAAGGGCTACAATTGCTGTTGCACCACAAATGCTAGTACCAACTGCTGTTAATAAAGATAAATTGTGAGAAACATTGAGTTTATCCTTTAAAATGGTAATTATTAGTATTGATGATAAAATACATGGGATAACGACAATTAAACTTTTTGACCCATATTCTAAAAAATCTAATAAGCTTAACCTAATACCTAAAAATATTATACCAAGTTTAAGTAAATATTTAATACAAAATTTAAAACCATGCTCAAATTTTACTGTATACATAGTAAGGTTACTTATTATTAAACCTATTACTATAGCAAATATAATCGGTGATAAAGGACTTTTTTTAAATCCTAAAAGATTAATCCCTATTAAATTTGATATAGTAATTGCAAATAAAGCAGTTATCATACATAAAAAGATTCCTAGATATGATTGTTTTAATTCACTTATCAGCATAAATAATACTATATACTATTATACATAATATACATTATATGCCATTATGATGTCTGTTCGGTTACAAAAAGGTCTAAATTATCTTTATCCCCTATTATCATTATAGTATCATTTTCTTCAATAATTTGATCCGATTTAGGATTAATAATGGTTTGTTTATTGTTGCGAATGATACATAAGATCATTAAATCGTATTTATCTCTAATGTTGGTTTGTTTTATTGTTTTTCCAATAAACGAAGGAACTCTTTTTACAGTTATTTCATCAATGTTTAAATCAAGATTTTCATCTCCAGGAGTAGTTACACTTACAATATCAGTGATTTCTGGCCGTAAAAGGCTCTCAGCCATTCTATGTCCACCAGTTACGTATGGATTAATAACTTTATTTGCACCAGATCTAAGTAATTTTGATTTATTCTGATTATTAGAACATCGACTGAGTAAAAATGCATTTGAGTTCAAAGTTCTAATAGTCATTGTTACAAACAAATTATCTTGGTCTGTATTTAACGCCACGGCAATTCCTTTTGCATCTACAACAGAAGCTGATTTTAAAATATCATCAAGAGTTGCATCACCATGAATACAATACATACCTA
>CAZYDX010000122.1:0-6507 GCA_964646455.1 uncultured bacterium
TTCCATGATAATGATATTCACCTGTAGGTTGTACATGAGCATGATTCATATCATCACCAAAATCAAATGTTTCATGACCAAGTGCCTCAATGCTCCAATTCCCTTGTCCTTGGGCTAAACTACACTCACCCTCATCATTACATCTCCCAGCAGTTGCTGGATCAAACTTTACACTATTAATAGCATAGGCAATTGCTCCGGCAGGTCCACCTGCTGGTTCACCAGTCTCTGAGACTATTTCTGGACATAAAGTAAAGGTTTCACTTACATTTTGTTCACTAATAGTATTTGGATTATCAGGATTAGGAAATGTACCTACCTCATGGTTTGGAATGCCATTCCCTGATAAGATTCTATTTAAATCATCTGATGTCCATGAGTAGATACTGTATGCATTGACAGACTCATCGTCATTATAAATTTCTTGATTTATATCATCTAATACACCAACTGTTGGATATTCGCATTCATCCTGACTATAAACCATAAAAACAGATAAAAGTATCAAAGTATATATTTTTTTTCTTTTCATAGCTCATAATTAATTTGTCTGAAATAATTGTTATACTTTATTAGACAAATTATAAATAATATTGTTAAAAAATAACTTTACTTTTTTTACTTTTTGACCTAGCCCAATAATAAGTACCAAATCCTGTAATGATTTCGAACAATGTAAATAGCACTATATTGACAGCGATACCACTAACAAACCCATAGCTGTGTAATCCAATTGATAAAAGATTAACTCCAAACCATGCCAATATAACAATGATGTTATTAAAGATCATACCAAGAGCAAATTTATCAGGCTTTGCTAGACCGCTTAGACGCATGTGTACCATCATTAACTGCCATAATACGATCAAAAGAGCTCCGTTCTCTTTTGGATCCCATCCCCAAAATCTACCCCAAGACTGGTCGGCCCAAATTCCACCTAGTATTGTCCCAAACAATGTAAAGAACAGAGCAATAAGAGTGACACCAAACATATTATTATAGATACTCTTTAATCTTACAGTGTCCTTGGGCACACGTATTTTTTCAATCAGATACAAATGACCAATTAGACCAGCCATCAAAGATGAACCATACCCAAGTATAATTGTAGTAACATGTGTCGCTAGCCAGAAGTTTGAATTAAGAACAGCAACAAGCATCTCAAGTGTATCACCATCTGCTGCATATCCAAACCCAACATAATGAAGTAAAGAACCACTAATTGATCCAATAAAAATACCAAGCCCATCTTTTCGAAGATATTCAATCACCACAGAAAACAAGACAATAACAAAGCCAACAAATATTACAGTCTCATATAGAGTAGAGATTGGTGGTCGGCTCATAATAATCATTCTTAGAATGATTCCATATATGTGCAGTATAAATCCCAATGTCATTGAACCATAAGCAACTTTTCTAAACAAATCTGGATGAACCATCCAGCTCATCCCTAATAAAATAAAGCCAAATAAATAGAATACCAGGCTAATGGTAAAAAGGTTCGCCTTATTAAGCCAACTCTCTTGTTTAAGAATAGAAAAATTGATTCTCTCACCAGGAAAAGATAGCAATCCAGTTTTATATGACCTAAGAGCATCATTCTTAGCACTGGAACTTTTTTCAAACCTAGCTAAGAGATATGCTTCCATTGACTTTATAATTTTATCCTGATGTGGCTCAATAACCCGACCATCAAGCAGCTCCCATGGAGATAACCAGAGGCCAGTAGAATCATTTTTTGAGGGTGGTATAATTTTCAAAGCCTTAGCGAATTCATCTTTACTGGTCTGCTGAAGATTATAAAGAAGTAGGGCCACCTCTCTCTCAGATTCAGACCAGCTCTCTTCCGACTTAGTGAGTATATTTTGCGAAATATTAAAAAGCGATTCTCTGTGGCTCATAATATGCGCATAACTCGTGAACTGTCCTGGCTGAATATGCAGTTTTTGAGCTGTTTCAGGTTCATAAACAGTAAACATTGGAAGTAGACAACTAAAGCTGGAAACTATCTCTCTGAATTTCATCACATTCTGATATATCTCTACTAACTGCGCTTCAAATACGTCTCTCTTTTCTTCTTTTTTCTCAAAAACACTTTGAATTAAATGCAATTGATTTTGAACTCCGGGAAATATCTCATTATAGCTGTATTTGTGAAAGTTATTAGTCCACTCTAACTCCAACACATCTAAAACCTCTGGACTTCTAATGTTAAAAACTTTTTGATCTAATCCTTTATCGGGATAAATGAAAAGATCTAGAAGCCAATCAATTGCAGAAAGCCCCTCATGTTTGATCTTCCTTTTACCATAAAAAGTAAGTGCCTGGTTTCTAGCATAAGTATCTAATGGCTTTATCCTGCCACTTTCTTGAATAGGAATATCATATACAGAAAATTCATTAGCATGTATCCTAGAATTTTCGAAAAATAAGATAGCCAATAAACCCAGAGTTATTAAATATGACTTTTTCATTTTTTATTTTTTTTTAAAAGAGATGGAAGGTTAGTTAACATATGTAATAACAGCCCAATCGACATAATGATGCTAGAGATATATGGAAAGAGTCTTCCATAGTTATGGACAGCCGCTAAAACCGTAGCCTCACCATCTGCTCCTTCTATAAATGAAGCTTGAAAAAATGTATATCCCTTATGCCTAAGAGGTTTATTCATCTCAATCAGCACTGACCTTGGTATACTATCCTCAATGAGGTTTATTTTTGAGCTGTAGCTCTTTGCAACCTGAGTACCTGGATGCATAACTTTTTTAAAATCTATAAGCTCAATGGTAAAAGGTAAATATGTTTTCTTTTTTTGTATAGACATAACATATTGTTTTCCATCAATATTCATCGTGGCCGGTATAGACTGACCAAATATCAACCCGTAAATACCATCACTGTCAGTGAAACTTCCTGAAACCTGAAAAATAATACCGGGACGATTTTTCATATCATCCTTATCTCTTGGCAGTTCTATTAAGGAAAAGTTTTTTAGCATTCCTCTAAATTGCATGCCAGACTGGCCAGATATGGGCTCAAGGGTAGAATTTTTCATATACTCAAGAATCGTAATGTCAAAATCTAAATTCGCATGTCTTAGATTATTTCCATCTACAAAAAGAGCTTGTCCAAAAATAGTATATTGATCATAATTTTGATCAGATATATCAACAATAGCCAGCTCTGTGGTATGGTAGTCATCAATAGTGCTAGATCTAGATCCTTCTTCAATGACCATGCTCCCTTCTGAACTAAATATTGCAGTCAGCCCCGCACCTACAAGAAGCATAACCCCACCTAAATGAACTACAACAATGCCAATTTTTTTTATTTTCCATAGATTCTGTTTAAATAGCATTGCTATAAGGTTGATAAGCATGGTGGCTAATATTATTCTCCCACCAAGAAGTGGGATCGGCCCCAAAAAGAAAAAATACGATGAGAAGTATCTCTGCTGTGATGCATATAATCCTATATCGCGCTGAGAGACTGTTCCTACAACCACTAGCAACATTAACCAGATAAGACTATAAACAAATAGCTTTGGACTGCTTAATAAGCTAATGATCTCTTTCTTCATTATTTAGCCTCACCAATTGAAGAACAAAACTCCATAAAAGAAAATCTTAGTTCGTTAATCCCTTGCTGGCTAGCGGTCAGTTTAATAAAAAATGTTTTTCCCCCACTTGGTAACACGGCCGCTAAAATAGCCTTCACTTTATTAGAATCATTGACCAATCTAAATAACCTGAAAGGGCCTATTCTACTTTGACCGTTTACCGCAGAAGATAATATTTTTTTCTCGTCAATTGGATCTAAATCAATCTGCCTGCGCCAACGATTTACATTTGCAGTAAGTCCTCCACTTGTGCCGCTTAGTGATACAATAGATAGATCTCCGATACCTGCTGAATACGGAACATCAAAACTCGCGAGACGCATAGAGTGACCCTCTGATGGTGCCCAAGTTTCTGGTAAGCTCCAGCTAAGATCACTGATATTATTATTTTGTTTACTCCCTTTTTCTATTTCCCCGGAGAGACCAAAATCTTTTTTTGGCATTCTATAAGATTGAATATGCCGACTATCATTGCAGCCAGTTAAAAAAAACAACAGAAGCAGTAGAAAATTAATTATTTTAAAATTACTCATTATTCAAAATCTATATCACCAAAAACACTGTGTTAATTTGCCTTCTTAAAAGGGAAAAAATAAAGTATCAAAGCAATTAGATTTATTAATAATTCAAAGATTGTTAGCGCTTTATTTTCCATATAAAAAAAGATATAGGGTGGTATAAGCATTTTCCAAATTGGTATGTTCCCATTTTCAGGTGATATTTCATACAAATAGTAGTCGGTATTATTGAACGGGTATAGCCATTTTACACCAACTGTTCTGGCGGTAATGTAATCAGTAAAAAGATGTAATAAACTTCCAATAAAAATTATACTAGAAATTGTTTTGTATTCACTATTGCCATTAATGTGGCCAAAAATCCACCCAGCTGTACATAATACAACCCAAAAAAATGGAGTATGAAGAATACTGTGATGATCCACCACCGAGCTTGACCATAATCCATCTATGTCAGGAATTACAGCTGCGAGTAGCCACAACATTACCCACTTTTTTTCAAAGAGGTTTGTTTTTGCTAAAATATATCCAGATGCTATATGAGAGTTAATAAACATCTTAGCAATAAGATCTCATTATCTAAATCTGCTTTTTAATTTTTCTTTTTTCGACTTCTCTTCTGAGAACCAGCACGCCGCCATCTATTTTTCTTTGGCCTATCTTTTTTGTAAAAACTTTTTTTCGATTTTGACTTTTTAGATATAGGTGCCTCACGAGAAACCTCAACCTTAACATTAACACGATTGAATTTTGTTCCATTTAGAGACTCGATTAACTTGTCTGATGCTAATGAATCAATCTCAAAAAAGGAGAATGTTTTCATTATCTCAATTTTCCCGATTTCAACGTCTCCAGAGCCTAGGCTCTCATTAATAATACCTATAAGACCAACAGGGTTTATCCTGTTTTTAGATCCGAGATTAATATAAAAACGAGTAAAGCCTTTTCTTTTTCTATCACTATTACGACCTGGTTTTCTATTGATCTTGTTTCTCGGAGATTTTTTGCCAGAGATATTCACATCCCTAGCGTTTTTATAATAGGAGAGAAAGCGATTGAACTCGGCTGAAACAAAATGTTTGACCAACTCTTCTCTATCAAGTCCTTCTAGCTTGTCATTTATCGTAGACAAAAATGGTTCTATCTTCTCATTGTCTACTTCAATATTTTTTATTTTATCAATTAGTGCAAATAACTGCTTTTTACATATATCATCACCTGTAGGAACAAGCTCCTTTGAAAAAGAAATCCCTGATATTCTTTCAATCCCCTTTAATCTTTTTGTTTCTCGAGTGTGTATAATGGCGATGGATATCCCTTTTCTCCCAGCTCTTCCGGTACGACCACTTCTGTGTGTGTATATCTCTGGATCATCAGGCAGATTATAGTTAATAATATGGGACAGATTGTTTACATCAAGCCCTCGAGAGGCAACATCCGTGGCGACTAATATTTGTAGCTGGGCTTTTCTAAATCTATTCATAACATCATCGCGCTGCCCCTGAGAAAGATCTCCATGTAGAGCGTCAGCATTATAGCCATCTACCATTAGCCGGTTTGAGACATCCTTTGTCTCTCTTCGTGTCCTGCAAAATACTATTCCATAAATATTTGGATTAATATCAGCGATACGTTTGACGACCTCGTACCTGTCTTTGGCTTGGACCATGTAATACACATGAGATACATTCGTTGCCGCTGTATTGATCGGATCTACAGCAACAGTGACCGGGTTGTTCATGTATTCTTTGATGATCGAGGTTACCTTTTTTGGCATGGTCGCTGAAAAAAGTAGTTTCTGGTTTTGTCCAGAGATTTTTGATAGGATAAAGTCCAGGTCTTCTTTAAAACCCATACTGAGCATCTCATCCGCTTCATCTAACACAACCCGCTCTACGCGGCCAAGAAGAAGTTTTTTCCTTTTGATTAGGTCTTTTGTCCTTCCTGGCGTTCCAATTACAATCTGCGCTCCTCTATTAAGTGCCCTAATTTGTGTCTCAATTCTTGTTCCACCATAGACAGGGACAATACCGATCTTATTCACGTATTTTGCATATTTTTTAAGGTCACTCGTTATCTGCATGCAGAGTTCTCTAGTCGGACATAGAATGAGTGTCTGTGTCTTAATGTCGGACAGATCTGTCAGATGAATAGATGGTATTCCAAAGGCTGCTGTCTTTCCTGTACCAGTCTGGGCAGAGCCAATAAGATCTTGGTCTGAATCCATTAACAACGGTATCGTCTTAGACTGAATTGGTGTGGGTTTGATAAAACCAAGCTCGTTAAGAGCCTTCGTTATATCTTTATTCAGTTTTACATCTAAAAATGTCTGCATTTTAATATTTTCTCTCGACTGTTTTATTT
>CAZYDX010000123.1:0-6454 GCA_964646455.1 uncultured bacterium
TTAATCTTTCTTCAATCTGTCCTCTATATTTAGTACCAGATACTATTGCTGCTAAATCAAGAGTTAGAATACGCTTATTATGCAACAGTCTTGGCACAGTCTTTCTTATAATTCTTTGAGCCAACCCTTCTATTATTGCAGTTTTACCTACACCAGGCTCTCCAATTAGAACCGGATTATTTTTTTTCCTCCGAGCTAATACCTGAGCGACTCTCTCAATTTCTTTTTCTCGACCAATTACAGGATCCAATTTCCCTTTTGAGGCCAAGCTCGTAATATCTCTTGAAAAATGATCAAGTGTAGGTGTTTTTTCTTCAGTTTTATATTCATCTATATCATAAGCATTTTCTTCATCAATATTCTCACCATCAACCAATTCTGACACAGTATCAAAATCAAAATTAAAAGAGTTTAGCACTTCATAAACAACTCCTTCTTTTTCACGTAACATTGCAAGTAGTAAATGCTCGTCATCAGCGATATGATGGTCCCTTGAAGATGCTTCTAAATAAGCATTTTTCAACACTCTTTCAGCTCTCATGCTTAAAGGCAGGTGACCTAGCGCTATTGTACTATCTGTGGTATTAATTAAATCCTCAATCATTTTTATTACTGATTTTATATCTATATCATAAAGGTCAAAAATTTTTGAAGATATTCCTGATTTGATTTTCAGCAAACCGATTAATAGATGCTCTGACCCAACATAAGAATGACCCAATCGAATTGCATCTTCTTTTGCATACTTTAATATTGTCTGGAGTGTTTTAGAAAAATTCTTCTTCATTTATAAACTATTTTATATCTAATAATCCTGTTTTCAATTCATATTTTAAATCGCCTATACCAGCGACATCTGGATTATGCGTAGTTAAAAGAATACTCACATTATAATCTTTATTAATTTTTTTAAAAAGGTCAACTAAAATTAGTGCATTTTTTTCATCTAAATTCCCGGTCGGTTCATCCGCAAATAGAATTTTAGGATTGTTAATTAATGCTCTTATTACAGCAACACGCTGTCTTTCCCCACCTGATAATTCTAAAGGATATTTATCTTTAAATTCTATTAATCCAAGTCTGTCTAATAATTCTATAGCTAAACCTGCTCTATTTTTTTCCTTTTTAATCCAAACCGGCATTAAAATATTTTCTAAAACAGTAAAGTCAGGTAATAAATGATGAAACTGGAAAACAAAACCAATATATGAATTTCTTATATATGAGATATTATCATCTGATAAATGTTTTACATTTTTATCATTTATACTTATCGTTCCCTGATCAGGAATATCCAAGGTGCTTAATATATTTAATAATGTCGATTTCCCTGATCCTGATTTACCCATAATTGTAACTATATTTCCTACTTTTAGACTGATATCAATACCATTTAAAACTATCAATTTACTAGAACCATTTTTAAATGATTTAACTAAACCCTTTGCCTCTAAAATTACTTTGTCCATCTTAAAGCCTCTAAAGGATCAAATTTGGAAACTTTATTGCCAGCAAAAAAGCCTGGTATAGCAATAAAGACAAAACAAATTGAAGAGATTATTAATACATCTTTAATTGTCAATATCATGGGTAATACATCCATAGCATAGATATCACTAGGCAGGCTAATAATACCTAATTTATTTTGAAGAAATACAACTGTGATACCAAAAAATATTCCAAAAAAAGTACCTGCACTACCAATTATAAATGCCTGCGCTATTAATATTTTACGTATATCTTTTAGATTAGCGCCTAATAATCTTAATATTCCGATATCTCTTATTTTTTTTATTGTGATCAATGAAAGCGTGGCTACCATATTAAAAGAAGCTATAAGAATAATTAGACTTAAAACAATAATTGATCCAATTTTTTCCATTTTCATTGCTTTTACAAGAATAGAATGTCGTTCTTCCCATGATTGAACTTTAATATCGCCCTTATATAGTATACTTAATTTTTCCATTATATACCTTTTATCAACATTATCGCTTATTTTTACATCTAAATATTTTGTATTCGATCCAGATTGAAATAATCTTTCACCAGCTTTTTTGGAAATAAAAATAAATTTGTTATCATAGTCTAATATCTTTGAGTAAAATAGCCCGCTAACTTGGCTTTTTAAAGCAGGTGGAAATCCTAACATTGATGCTTGATCAAGTGGTGATGATATAATTATTTCATCACCTACTTTTATACCTAATCGAGATGCTATATCATAACCAACTAATACTTGATTATCATTAGGGTAATTACCAATTATTGGAAACTTGTAAAACTTTTCTATTAAATCAGTATTAATTTCTTTAAATGTTACTACTTTACGTTTGGATTCATAGTTGATAAGCCCACGTCTTTCTCTATTAGGAGAGACCATTATAATTCCTTCGATACCATCTATAATAGACGAATTATAATTGAACCCTACACCTGACACTTTAATATGTCCCTCAAAATCGCTTATCTTATTATTCAATTGTTTCTCAAAACCATTAAGAACAGACACTGCAATAATCAAAGCCAAGGATCCAATTACTATACCAGCTTTAGCTATTATCCCAGTAAACTTCCCTACTCCTTTACTTGAAGCCAAAAATTGTCTAGCTATAAATAAGTATAATTTCAATCTTGCGCCAAAAGATTTGAAGGTTGGAGCTTTACAATAGACTTAGTAGGTACAATAGCAGAGATAATTGAGATTATTAATGTCGCTATAAGAATCAAAAAAGATATAGAATAGTCAAAAACGGCTGGTACATGATCCATGAAATAAATATCCTCAGGTAGAGTGATCAACTTATATCTATTTTGTAATGTAATAAATAAAAAAGCACTTACTGAACCTAAAGAACACCCCAATAAACCAATAATACCTCCTTGAAATAGAAAGATTTTTCGTATATCTGAAGTTTTCATCCCCTGAGCCATGAGAATCCCTATTTGACTATTTTTCTCTCTAATAATCATAGATATTGTCGCCATTATATTTGTAATTGCAACCAATGCAATTAAACCAAATATGATAATAATTGGTAACCTTTGAATATTTATCCAATCAAAAATAACACGATGCCTATCTTTCCATGATTCTAAATAATATGGATATCTAACATAATCATTTAAAGCTTCAATAATATTTTCCATTTTTTCATTTGAATTAATTATATAACCAGTGACCTGATCATCCATTTCAAATATTCTTTTTGCTTTATCAATAGAAACAAAAGCAATAGTCTTATCATATTCTTGCATTCCAGACTTAAACAATCCGCTAACTTTAATTATGTTATATTTTTTTTTTATTAATTCTATTGGTGTGTTAATTAATGGTGTAACTATTACTTTATCTTTAATCTCAACATCCAATATATGGCTTAAAGATTCTCCTAAAATAATATCATCTTCATGAATTTTATGTTCACCCATTATTAAAAATGATTTATCAGGAACTTTATTTACTCCCTCAATAATAATACCTTCAGTATGCTTACCTTTATGTACCATTGCCGTTCCACGAATATACGGTTTCACATCAATCAATAGGCCAGAGCTATATAAAAGTGAATCAAGATTTTCTTTTTCACTAATTGGTTTGCCAAAAATATTTTGCACTCTAATTAACCCATCTATACTTGATAATTTTTTCTCTAGTGTGCTCTCAAAACCTTTTATTATACTTATCGTAAGAATTAAAGAAAATAAACCAATTGAAAGACCAATAATTGCCAGAATACTCGCGTTTGAGGAAAAATTGCTACTGGACTTAGGATACAAATATCGCAGAACAAACTGCAGATATAGATTCATATTTAATCTTTTTCCATTCTCATGGTTGGAAATAATATAACATCTCTAATCCAACGATTATCTGTAAGTAGCATAACAAGTCTATCAATACCAATCCCAACGCCACCTGTCGGAGGCATACCAGCTTCCATCGCACGAATGAATTGCTCATCTATAGGCTGCGCTTCCTCGTCACCTTTTTCTCTTAGTTTTACTTGATGCTCTAATCTTTCTCTTTGATCAATCGGGTCGTTAAGCTCTGTAAATGAATTTGCAAACTCAGATCCGCCTATAAATAACTCAAACCTCTCTACAATATTTTTACTACCATCTCTTTTTGTCTTTGCTAAAGGTGATATAGCTTTAGGATAATCAATTACAAATGTTGGATTAATTAATTTAGGCTCAACTAGATTACTCATTAAAGCATCTAGTAATTGTCCTGTATTTGAATCTTTTTGAATTTCAATATTATTATATTCACAAATTTCAAAAAGTTCGTTTTCATCCATCATAGATATGTCGAAACCAATAGCATCTTCTAATAAACCATAAAATGTTTTTTCTTTAAATTTTTTGGATAAGTCAATGTCAAATTCTCCCCATTTAATATTTAGTCCACCTATTCTTTTGGCAGCATTTCGAATAATATCCTCAACTAATATCATACAATCTTTATAATCTGCATAAGCCCAATAAAACTCTAACATTGTAAACTCAGGATTATGACTCCTGTCCATTCCTTCATTTCTAAAATCTTTTGACATTTCATAAACTTTTTCGAAACCACCAATTATTAACCTTTTCAAATATAATTCATCAGCAATTCTAAGATATAACTTCTGATCTAAAGCATTATGGTGTGTTGTAAAAGGTCTTGCATTTGCACCTCCATATATTGGTTGCAACACAGGAGTCTCTACTTCTAAAAATTGTTTTGAATCAAGTATTAGTCTGATCTCAGATATGATTTCAGTCCTTTTTCGAAATACATCCCTAATATCTGAGTTTACTATTAAATCAAGGTGCCGATTACGATACCTTAATTCTTTATCTTTAAAAGCATCATAAACTTCTCCCTCCTTCTCTTTAACAATGGGCAACGGTCTAATACTTTTTGATAAAACAGTAAAATTTTCGGCATGTACTGATATTTCTCCTGTTTTTGTCTTAAAAACAAAACCACCAACTCCTACAAAATCACCGATATCCATAAGCTTAAAAGCTTCATAAATTTTTTCACCGACATTATCTCTTTTAATAAAGATTTGAATTTGACCTGCATCATCCATAACTTGAATAAAAGATGCCTTGCCCATTTTTCTTAGCGCCATTATTCTGCCTGCAATACAAACATCTTTTTTTTCTAAATTTTTAAAATTATTTAGTATTTCTGCACTTTTATGAGTCGGTTTGAATTTATGTGGAAATGGTTCAAAGCCCATTTCTCTTAATTTATTTAGCTTCTCTATCCTATAATCTATTATTTGGCTTAAGCTTTTATTTTCTTCAGACATGTTATCCCTTTTATATATTTAAAGATTTTTCTTGTATTCTGGTTAATAAAAATGAGCGAATAAAACCATCTAAATCACCGTCCATTATACTTTGAATATTACCTGTTTCTTTTTTTGTGCGATGATCTTTAACCAGATTATATGGATGGAATACATAAGAACGTATTTGACTTCCCCATGCTATATCTTTTTTTTGATTTTCTAGACTTTTTTGTTTTTCTTTTTCTTTTTCTATTTCTAACTGATAGAGACGAGCTTTTAATAGCTTCATCGCTTGATTTTTATTTTTATGTTGTGATCTTTCATTTTGGCATTGAGCAACTAATCCAGAAGGTAAATGAGTAATTCTTACGGCTGAATCAGTTTTATTCACATGCTGCCCTCCAGCACCACTTGCTCTATATGTATCTATTCTGATTTCACTAGGGTTTATTTCAATTTCAATTGTTTCATCTACAGAAGGGTAGACATATACTGAGGCGAATGAAGTATGGCGCCTACTATTAGAGTCAAATGGTGATATCCTAACCATCCTATGCACACCAAATTCAGCTTTAGCTAATCCATATGCATACTCACCTTTTATTTCAAATGTCACATCTTTTATCCCAGCTTCTTCACCAGACTGAAAATCAATTACTGAAAAGTTAAATCCTTTTTTTTCTGCCCAACGACCATACATTCTATAAAGCATTTGAACCCAATCTTGACTTTCTGTGCCCCCTGCACCAGGATGAATTGTAATAATAGCATCTTGGATATCCTCTTTTTTG
Organism: uncultured bacterium; assembly: GCA_964646455.1. GTDB lineage: Bacteria > Fidelibacterota > Marinisomatia > Marinisomatales > UBA1611 > TMED80. Next base: position 6,083 of record CAZYDX010000123.1, read on the forward strand.
CCTAGAATTAATCTTAATTCTAACTCTTCCACTATATTTTTATACTGAAATACCTCATTAGAGACATCGTTTTTTGAAATTTCACCCTCACTATGAAATTCAAATAAAACTTCAACATCGCTGTGTTTTTCTTCTATATCATTCCAAAGTTTTATCTCTTTTTCTAATCTAGATATATTCTTAAGCACTGCTGAAGCTTTTTTATTATCGCTCCAAAATATTGGGTCAGTAGTTTTTTCTTTAAGATTATTTAATTTTTTATTTAATTCACCAATATCAAAGATACCCCCTAAGTAAAGAGTATTTTTTACTAGCCTGAACAAAAAGATCTTTTATTTCAGATATTTCCATATTCTAATTTAATATATCTGA
>CAZYDX010000124.1:0-6347 GCA_964646455.1 uncultured bacterium
CACCCAAAGAAAAAATCAATGGTGTGAGGTATACCACTAAGCAACGAATCATAAAAAGGCTCAGACTTGATCTGTTTTATGGTGACGGTGACACGGACATGATTGCAGCCTTAAAGGCCGGTGTACATCCCGTCCGTATTGTCAGACATAAAGATTCTATCGTGTCATACGGTTCAAATTATTTTGGAAATACGATTGACAAAACCTCCACAAAGAATCCTTTTTCGTTGGAAGATCTCAATATCTTTTACTCGACCAATGTCGGAATATTTGGTGAGTCGATCTATCCTATATTTTGGGAAGGGCCTTCTGAATAATCATTTAGTTTGGATGCCACTCTAAAATGACTATAGCCAAGGAATCTGTTTATGCTCTAGATCAAAATGATCCACTGTCGTCCTATCAGAATGAGTTTCAGGTCTCAGACAAGGATCTTTGTTATCTGGATGGAAACTCACTGGGTCGACTTCCTCTTAGAACAATAGATTATATAAATTCTTTTTTAAAGGAGGAGTGGGGTAATCAACTTGTCGAAGGTTGGGAGAATTGGATCAATGAGGCGCAGATAAGTGGTGACCTTCTGGCGGATAATATTTTAGGCGCAAAAAAAGGAGAGGTACTCGTATGTGACACGACCTCAGTTAATTTCTTTCAACTTTGTTCCGCTGTTGTCAGGTCTTTGCCAAGTCGAAAGACTGTTATCACTGACGCTGCTAATTTCCCAACTGATAGATATATTCTTGAGGGAATATCAGAAGTTTATGGCCTAAAACTAGTTGTCATTGATAATGAAAATATTGACAATCCTGATTATGAGAGAATCACGCCAGAGCTGTTAGAGCCGTACTTAAGCGATGATGTTTGTTTAGTAACTTTCCAAGTTTTACAATATAGAGCAGGTGCGCTGAACCCAATAAAAGATATAACAAAACTAGCAAAAAAATATGGTACACTGACTGTCTGGGACGCGAGCCATGCGGCTGGCTCGGTTCATCTTGATTTTAATAATAATGACATTGACCTTGCTGTTGGCTGTACCTATAAATATCTATCTGCAGGTCCCGGCTCGCCGGCCTGGTTGTACGTAAAAAAGAATATCCAGAATGAGCTTCAGGTCCCTATACAGGGCTGGTTCGCTCAAAATGATCAGTTCGAGATGGGACAAGGTTTTATAAAAAGCCCAGATATTCGTGGGTTTCAGATTGCTAGTCCTTCGCTCTTGGGTCTCCGATGTGTAAATGTTTCGGCGGAATTGATTGGCCAAGCGGGTATGGATAAGATTGTTAAAAAAGCTCAAACAGGAACAGATTTAATGATCGACCTTTATGACCAATGGCTCAGAGAGCTGGGCTTTACTCTGATGACATCGCGAGACAAAGACAAAAGAGGTGGGCATATCTCTCTGATGCACGATCATGCGAAAAAAATCAGTCTGGCTTTGAGGCAGTTCGAAAGGGTAATCGTTGACTATCGTATCCCAAACCAGATTCGTATAGCGATATCTCCTCTGAGTACCTCTTATGAAGAAATTTATTGGGGAATGAAAAGGATAAGGGAGTTGGTAGACAAGAAAGATTATCTCAATGCCCAGGATAATATTTCAGAAGTAACCTAAGACTGTAAGAGAAAAATAATATATCCTATTGCTAGGCCACCAATGACAGCAATTACCCGAAACGCGGTAGGGTTACTTTCGATTAGGTCGTTTAAATCCATAGGCAATTTTAAAAAGAAGATTATATAATTTTCAATTATAATGATTTTTAATTAGATGCTTGAGATTTTAAGATTAAAATATTGTTATCATATAAAAATCAGTTCACGCTGGTAGTAGATTTATAGAATTGGTAATTTACTGCTAGTAATATTAGTGCACATTTAAAGGAATAAATATTATGGGAAATTATATTAATTGGTCAGAGGAAGAATTCAAGGCCTACCTTTCTCTCTATGCTGCAGACTCAAATTTTGAGTATCATATTGAAGAAAAAAAACTAATAGAATCGAAATTTAGTTCAGAAATTATTGATAAAATTAAGGAAGAGACAGATGGCCTCAATGACCATCAACGTTCTCATATTATTGTAGATTATGTCAAATTAAAAAACTACACCCAGGACCAGATCGATGATCTATTGCTAGAAATGAAAGAGGTATATCTTTCCGATGGAAGTTTTGACCAATATGAGCAGTCAATCTATAATATGCTCAAAAAAATTATTAACACATAATAAAAAATAGAGGTCAACATGAGAAAACCTACTCAAGAAGATGCAAACCTAATGATTCAGTTACTGCGATGGGGTGCAGCTGAAGGAATACAGGATGCCATGAACTGGGTCTGGAGCGATGAGTTTGTGACTAACTATAATGAGTTTATTGCAAAGCATCCTCGTGGAAGTGAAGGATATGGAAAAGCCACTAAAGTATGCGGCTGGTTTGAGTCTATCGGAACATTGTATAAGCAGGATCTTTTAAGCGGTGAACTGTTATTTGACTGGATCACGGTAAAACTTCCATGGTCACGACTTGGTGATTTTGCTATCGGTGTGAGAGAGGCATCCGGAGAACCGCGGCTATATGAAAATTTTGAAGCTATGGCTAACGAATAATTAGTCTGATAAAGATTAGCTTCCGATCCATACCAAAAATAGAGAATGAGAATACTACGAGGTAATCTTGATATTCATCCAAGAGGGCCTAAAGCTGGAGAAAAAAAGAAAGCGATCATCATAGGTGCCACAGGCGCTACTGGAAAACAGCTCCTAAGACAGCTTTTAGATAGCGATCAGTGGGACGGGGTGACTACCGTAACGAGAAGACCTGTTCTAGATGGAGAGGGTCATGATAAACTTTTCGAGGTTATTATCGATTCATTTAAAGATCTATCTTCAACGAAAGATGATTGGAATGGGCATGATGTTTTCTTTAATTGTATTGGTACGACTAGAGGACAAGCAGGAAGTGCAAAAGCATTTGTAGATATAGAGTATGGTATTTCACTTAAAGCGGCCGAGCTCGCTAGCTCTGTTGGTATACAAAATGCATCTGTGATATCAGCAAAAGGTGCGAATGCGGAGCAGTGGGCACCAGATTGGATTCATCCTCTTTTATATACAAAAACCATAGGGCAGAAAGAGCAAACGCTTACAAAGCACTTTTCTTTTAAAAATGTGACAATACTCAGGCCAGAAATGTTGATCAGACATTATAACAACGAATCAGCTCTGCAGCGATTTTTTAATTCTAATAATTTTGGACTTCCTGTTAGCCTATTAGCATCAGCAATGATCCGTGATGCTGAATCGATCTCACAAGATTCAGATATAAAAGACCAAGTTATTTATATTGGGAATGCTTGTATTAAATCTTCTATTAGCATATAAACCAAGAAGGGTATCTGGTAAATGAAAAGGATTCCAGTACCTATTTGAATATCTTTCGTAAGTTTTACAATTGATAATTCATGTAACTGGCGAGCAATATGCGATTAACCATTATCACACTAGTAGCTTATTCTTTTATTTTTTCGATAGACATCCCAATTGACACTCTTAGTCAACGAAGTATTCAGGCGCTTCCATATAGTGAACTCCCTGAGTTATCTAGTTTGTCAAGAGATTCGTGTGACCTTGTTGGTAGTTGGAACGTATTGAGCAATTATTACTCGCCTTATTTTGAGGTATCATCAGACAGCGCACAGACAGTGCCTGATCCTGGTCAGTTTCATGGGTATATACCACACGGCAGTGGTGTAAATATACAAACGCAGACGGACACTGCAGAGTTGAACTATTGTTATGTAGACAGTGGTGCAATGGATTTGTTTTTGGTTAATGCTTGGGGTGGTACGTTTTCAGAAATACCAGGTAAAACTCTTGTTATGTCAAACTCACCCATAACACAAGAGGACAGGATGGTTAATCCTTTTTTGTCTCAGACAGAAATTAATAATAATTCAGAATATGTCTCAATTATCCTTGATGCTTATAAGGGTGATATCTATCCTAGGTATCTTTATACTACTACAATAACTAGGTTTTCTATGTTTGGTTCATCTGCAGCTGTACCTATGAACTTTCTTCATGTATGGCGAAATGTAAACACTGTTGAATGTTATCTAGGTGATTTCACTTTGGATGATACAACAGCGGTCTTATTTAGCGATAATATAGATTATCAACAAAAAAGTGCACACTTTGATTCAGTGATTGTGTTTATACCTGAAAATTTTGGTTTTGATATAATGACTGACTCAATTGAGTTTATGATCGATGGGTATTTCGAGCCAGACTCTATTCTAATTCCGAACGATTCTATGGTACACGCTTTGGATTATCACAAGCAAACCCCCACAATGCTTAATAACCCATATGCTGATTATGTGACCTGGATTTTTGATGAGGACCATACGGGTAATCATATTACTACAAATATTGATATTCAGTGGCCCTATGATGAAATAAGTGCCATTAGAGATTCAATACCTTTGACTTGGGAAATCATTGAGGATTCTGTACTTATTGTCCTTGAGCAAGAAGATTCTATGTTTGTGTCTTACGGTCTAATGTCAGACACATTATATCTTGATGGTGATCTTATTTTTTGTAATCAGGGATTGTGCAATGATGCCATATCAGCAAATAATCCCATGGACACTCTAAATTCAGATTGGTTTGAAAATTTAACTGGGTTATCTAGTATTAATTATGCAAGAATGAATTACGGTATAGAAATGAAGAGTGTTATTAGTGATGCTCAAATTATCCTGAGTCCAAATAATCAACTAACTCTCACAACTTATTCTGTGGGAAGTTCCAGCCATAGCTTAGAATTTTTTAACGTAGGCTTGGACTCTCTTAATTGGTTTATTGATGAGCCCATCGAGACTTGGATAGTATTGGATACATTATCAGGATTGTTGGCGCCTAATTTGATGCAGAATTTGACATTTACAATCGATGGTGAGTCCCTTGCTAGCGATACAGAGCATTCCATAGATCTAACAATCCACTCAAATGATAATGATGATTCAACTACTGTGATTCCACTGACGATACAGGTTAATCCACCTGACCTATATATGGTAGGCCTAAACAATAATAGTTTTACAATCGATGAGGATGATTCTCTAGAAACATCATTCTATATTATTGGGCCTGAGGGTAACACTACATTTAGTATATCTGGTGACACAAATACTATATCAGGGTATGTAATTATTGATGATAGCTATATTCCAAACTCTGTGAGTAATTATAGCTTAAGGGCGACACTACATCTTGTTCCAGATCACAATTGGTATGGAGAGGCGACTGTGCATGTAACTGTGGATAATGAATATGACTATTCAAATATCGATACACTTTCCCTTGTTGTTAATTCTGTCTATGATCAAATTGTAGAGCCGCAGATGGTTTATCCTCAAAATGGTCAAACGATTTATTTTGAAACAATGACAGACTCGATAACATTAGTTTGGAGCACCGCAGAATATCCTGATTTTGAGACTGGCCCTGGCTTTGAATATAGACTTAGAATAGTTCAGTCAAATGAAATCGGGAATATTGACTATAACTATACTGATTTAATTGACACCACTTTTACATTTTTTCCAGATTCATCTACATATTCAGGCCAGAACAATAACTATATATGGTCTCTATATACAACAGAAGCGAATCTCCCAGAGGTTTTAGACGGACAGAGTGGAGTCTTTTTTGTTGTCCTGCCTGCAATGGAGATTGTCTCAAACGATATACCAAATAATTATATGCTATATAATGCATACCCAAACCCATTTAATCCGACCACAATGATAAAATATGATATTCCTGAGGATACATTTGTGTCGGTTAATATTTATGACATGATTGGTCGCCATGTAAAAACAATGCTAACCAAGAGAATATCTGCTGGTAGAAGGTCAATAATATGGGATGGAACAAATAGCTTTGGTCGACCCGTATCGGCCGGCACATATTTTTATACTATTAAAACAGATCGTTATTTTGAGACCAAAAAGATAATTATATTAAAATAGATTTTTTTAAGAACAAAGGAGATCAACATGAGTGTTAATAAACTAGCAGGTATATGTTTTGTAGCGGGAGCTATACTCAATTTTATACCAATCATTGTAGGAGTTCTTCTTGGAGGAAATCCTGAAGAAGGCAAGCCCATTTTAGATTTCTTCTATCAGACAACAATGGATGGTGGAGCCCAGAGTCGTCTCTTTGCCTGGATCGGATCATTGTCCGCTGCTTTGCTTGCTTATGCCGTTTATAGCCTGAATAGGATTGAACAGAGCAAGGAAAAAAATGCTCTAATGGGCATGGGCGCATTTC
>CAZYDX010000125.1:0-6322 GCA_964646455.1 uncultured bacterium
GCATCAGAAGTAACTCAGTCATCATTTACTTCAATTAATCTCAGTAATAATTCAAAATATTTTGGGGCCGTATGGGTTGAAGACAGTGTAGGAAATAAATCTGATTCAATATGGGGCAATGGAATTACTGTTGACCTGTCTCCGCCAGTACCAGGTACTGTTTGGGATGGTTTCCTAGATGAGGATATCGATTATACAGCCGACTCCACATTATTATTTGTTCGCTGGAGTGATTTTACAGACAATCAGTCTATTGATTATTATGAAGCATCCATAGGGAGCGCAGATGACACAACTAGTTTTTCAAGTTGGCAGAAATCGAATGAGTTAGATAATATTGAGATTACGGGATTAAATCTTGAAAGAAATGAAAAATATTTTGCTTATTTACGCGCAACAGACTCAGCAGCCAATGTATCATCAGCAATTCGTAGTGATGGTATTGAGTTTGATAATACGCCCCCAGGAATAAAATCTATTTACCCGTTTTTTGATTCTCTAGAGGTATTGTCAGTTACAGATTATGATAATATTCAAATTAGTTTTAACAAGCCGATATTAAAATTTGGATTAAATGTATCAGTCACTCAAGACTCAATAGTCAACTATGATTTCATAAAGCAAGACTCTGGTTTTACTATTTCTATTCTTGATATACTACCAAGCTATGAGACAATAACACTAGCATTAGATACAGCTATCGCATTTAATCTTTTAAACTATACAGACACCATAATTTTCAGGAGCAAACTATGGGGCGATCTAAACAATGATTATAAAATATCAATCGAAGATGTTCTTGCTTTTAATCAATCCTGGCCTCATTCAAGTACAGATCTTGGCCCTGTAAGTGGTGTCCCTCCATTTTTAGTTCCAGCTCCTGATGGCGAATTAAATCTAAATGATTTAGCAGCATTCGGGAAAATGTGGATATGGTATTATCATGAATATAGCGCTGACTCGCTTTCATCGCTTTATTTGTCACATAATTCTGGTCTAAATGGTACGGTAACGAAAAATAAAATCAATATTGCTATTCCGGATAATGTCTATGGTGCTGAAATAGTATTTTTTCATTCTAACCAATCTCTTTCTAATCTTGTTATAAATAATCTTAATGCTGGTGCATTCAACTACTTTTTGTCTGATTCGATTCATAATTCAATCAGTTTTATTGTTGCTGACAAAAATGGTTTGGACTCTACATTGTCATTTTCAGTGCCTCAGAATTTCCCGGAAGGTTTTATGTCCAATGTGAAATATAAATTTATTGATGCAAATACGGCCGAAGTTGGTAGCGGTGCTGGCAAACTTAATTTAACAATCTTACCACATAAATTTGATATATATCAGAATTATCCTAATCCATTTAATGCTGAGACTATTGTTCGTTATGATCTCCCAAAGTCAGAAGATGTTTCAATAAAAATATATGATATTATGGGTAGGGAGATTTTTTCAGAATTTTATAAAAAACAAAGTCCTGGGGAAAATAGTTTTATATGGAAAGGGAACAGCAATATGGATGTACTGGTAAGTTCAGGAATGTATTTTTTACAGATGTCCGTAGGAAAAGAAGTAAAAAGAATGAAAATGATTCTATTAAAATAGAATCATTTTACATTTTCTCTGGTGCGCTGATTCCTAATAAAGAAAGTCCAGTAGAAAGTATAATTTTTGTACCAAGGATTAATCCTAACCTTGCCTGAGTCATTTCTTTATTTTCAGTAATTACTTTGCAGGTTCCATAAAATTTGTGAAAATGTGTAGCAAGACTTTGCAGATAGTTAGCAATATTTTGTGGTTCTAGAGTTTCCAATGCTGTGTGCATGATAACAGGAAAGTTTGACATGAGTTTTATCAATTTTAATTCATTCTTTTCGTTTAGAAGGCTAGGATTAAAATTATCTGAGAAATGGAAATCCTGATTCTCTCCATGCTTAATTATGTTACATATTCGAGCATGTGCATATTGTAAATAAAATATGGGGTTCTTATCTGATTGATCCTTTGCTAGATCAAGATCAAAATCAAGATGTGAGTTCATACTTCGCATAATAAAAAAATACCGAACAATATCTATTCCTAATTCATTTAGTAGATCATCAAGGGTTACAAAATCTGCTTTTCTTGTGGACATTTTTACTTTTTCGCCATCCCGAATTAGAGTTACAAATTGGTAGATTAATATTTTGATGTGATCTGTCTTTAGTCCCAATGCATTTAAGGCAGATAAAACATCCGGGTATGTATCAGTGTGGTCAGCTCCAAACACATCAACAATTAGATCATATGATCTAATGATTTTGTCTTTGTGATAAGCTGTATCTGGCAATCTATAGGTAGGCTCACCAGTGCTTTTTATATAAACTTTGTCCTGTTTTCCACCTGTTGATGTAGCCCTATACCATGTTGCACCTTCTTTTTCATATAGCAAATCTTTATCTTTTAGTTGAGATAATAATTTTTCTATAGCTCCAGAATCATAAAAAGTTTTTTCATTGGTAAATGTGTCAAATTTGATTCCTAGGTTCTTGAGGCTATTTTCTATTTGCTTAAAAATTACTTTTTCAGCCTCAGAAAGAAATGTTGAATCATTCTTATGAAGATCTTTCCCAAATAATTCAACTATTTGTTTGGCTATATCGATAATATACTCACCTTGATAACCTTCTTCGGGGAATTCAGATGGTTTATTTATTAACTCAAAGTATCTTGATTCAACAGACTTTGAAAGTACTCGCATTTGTTTTCCGGCATCATTATAGTAATACTCTCTTATTACTTTATAGTCATGCCATTCTAAAATGTTTGACACTGTATCTCCGAGCACAGCATTTCTTCCATGCCCAACTGTTAGAGGCCCAGTTGGATTTGCACTTACGAATTCAACATTAGCCGATTTTCCTTTTCCGATTCTGTCTTTTCCGAAAGAGCTACCTTCTTTTATAATTGATTTTATTTTTTTCTGGTAGAAAATAGACTTGATTACAAAATTAATAAACCCAGGTGGCGTGACAGTAATCTCTTCAATATTATCTAATTTTTTTTCGATTAGATCGATTTTTATTTTATTGGCGATATCAATTGGGTTTTTGCTTAAGGGCCTAGCCAAAAGCATAGCAATATTTGTTGAAAGGTCTCCAAAGCCATCTTGCTTTGGTGGGGATAGACTAAATTCGTTTTTTGGTAGCTCTATGTCTAAAACATTTAAAGAGTGAACTATCTCTTTATAAATATATTTCTTGAATGAGTTAATAAGTGTATTCCTTCTTAGGGGCATCAGCCCAGAGTTTTTCTATTTTATAATAATCTCTCTTTTCTGTCTTGAACACATGCACTACTGTATCAATATAATCTAAAAGTACCCAAGATAATTTTTCATATCCTTCAATATGCCAAGGTTTATGTGGTGTTCCTTTACGAATATTATCGCATATTGCTTTAATCTGTGGTTCTGTATTTGCTGAACAAATAATAAAATGATTAGTAAATGAGGCAAGATGATTTACATCTAAGACTATTAAGTCTTCAGCTTTTTTATCCAGAGCACACTCTACAATAGTGTCAACAAGGATAGTTGTAGAATTTGTTTTTTTAGGTTGTTCAGGCAAATTAATAGTTAGCAGAAATATAATTATTTAATTCTGCAAAAGAGGTGTAGTCTTGTCCCAGAATAATAGTGACATCTACACCAAGTGACTCATCAGGCAATATTTGAACACGAGTACTATCCGTGAGATAAACCCCAAAAGTTTCTACAATTTTCTTTAAACTTTTAACTTTTTCATTTCGTTGAATGATTAACGTGTTTTTATAATCGTGACGGTCTGCGTTATCAGAGTTTATGACATCTATTTGTTTTGTACGCAGAAACTCTGATGTTTTTGATGCTAAAGCAGATATTCCGCAACCATTTAAAACCTCAACTTTAATATTTTCAATCGGGTTTTGAATGTATATATCTTTTGCAAGTATTGGTTGTGATGAGGTATTTGAAATAATTGGTTTTATTTCAACGCCATCATGAAGCTGACTTTGTGAGAATGAGTAGATAAAGCCGAGTAGTATTATACCTGAAAAAGTAATAGCTGCATTTAGAGCCATTCCAAGATTATCTGATTTCCCCCCCCTTTTTTTTCTTGCCAAAATATTTAATAAACCCCAAACCCACTGCTACTAGGCATTCTTCTTCCATAGAGATTATTATTTGATCCATAGTTAGGGAGGTTTTTAAAATTAATTTGAAGAAAGGTATTTTTTGTTGGTTGGTATATTAGCCCAGCGTCCAGTGCTATTCTTGGACCATTATTTGGGGTGCCTTGATGGTCAAGGCCACTAATTGATGGCTGATACAATAATATGTTCGCATTTAGCCTTAGATTATTATTTGCCCAATATGTGATATTATTTGAAAAACCTGCAACCGAGACTGAATGATTTCCTATTGTCATCATTGACATAGAGAATCCTTGCTGAATATCAAATCTATCAGAATTAAATAAAGACATTGTACTGTAATCTAATTGCCCATGCAAATTATTTGGAACCACCTCCGGCCCATGGTCTGGAATAAACTGTGAAAATGCAGCATTTATAATTATGCAGAAAATCAATAGGATATAGGCATTTCTATTCATATGTATTACTTTAATTTAATAAAAGTATTATTGTTCCAAAAATAACTTAACACTTTTTTATTAATTTTTTGAGTTTGATCGAGATTCAATTATTCCACCTCCAATACAAATATCATTATTATAAAAAACGATTGACTGACCAGGTGCGACCGCAAATTTTGGAGTATCAAACTCAACAAAAATGTTGTCTGATTTTGTAATTATTTTACAAGCAGTGTCCTTAGATCTATATCTTATTTTAGCAGTAATATTTTGATTATTAATTGGTGGAAGCCCAGATATCCAATTAGTATTTGAAGCTGTAAGGGAAGAATGATATAAACTAGGGTGTTCATGTCCTTGAACAACGACCAATCGATTTTCTGATATAATTTTATCTGATACATACCATGGAGCTTCTTTATTTCCATATCCACCACCAATACCTAACCCCTGTCTCTGTCCATAGGTGTAATACATGAGCCCCTCATGCTGGCCAATAATATCTCCTTTATCAGAAATAATATCTCCTGGCTGAGGATCAAAAAATTTCTTTAAGAAATTTCTATAGTTTCTTTCTCCAATAAAACAAATACCTGTACTATCTTTTTTATTATAATTTAAAAAACCAATTTCATCTGCTTTTTTTCTAACATATTTTTTATTTAGATCACCTACAGGAAATATACTTTTTGATATTTGGTATTGGTCTAGTCTGTATAAAAAATAACTCTGGTCTTTATTAGAATCTTTTCCACGAAGTAGCTGAAAATTATTATCATGTTCATTTATGTTTGCATAGTGTCCAGTTGCAATTTTGTCTGCACCTAGTTCTAAAGCATAATCTAAAAAAGCACGAAATTTTATCTCCTTATTACATATTATATCAGGATTTGGCGTTCTTCCTATTTTACATTCTTCTAAAAATATTTTAAATACTTTATTCCAATATTCATTTGTAAGGTCGATTGATCTAAGTGGTATATCCAAGATTTCACATACTTGCAGTGCATCTTTGTAGTCTTGCGCTGCTGTACAAAATTCTTCATCCTCTTCATCCCAGTTTTTCATAAATACAGCTTCAACATTATATCCATTTTCAATAAGAATCGATGCTCCTACTGCACTATCGACACCACCACTCATTCCTATGATTATTGTATCTTTCATATAATTTTTTTTAAAGCTTTCAATAGCTTATCTACTTCGGTTTTAGTATTGTCTTTTCCAAAGCTAAAGCGCAGTGTAGATAGATTAAGATCTTTTTCTATACCCATTTCTAAAAGAACAGTTGATGGTTTTATATTACCAGTATTACACGCAGAGCCATTTGACACAGCAATATCTCTTCTATCAAGTTTTGCCATTAATATATCTGATCTATATCCAGGGAAAGAGATACTTATCAAACCAGGAAGATTATTACTACTGTTACATATTATATTAGGAGAAATAGATTTGAGATTATCTAAAAAATATTTTTCCAAATATTTTAGATGGGAACAACAAGCCTCTTGATTTTTTATTGCTATTTCTGCTGCTAATCCCATTCCAACAATGCCAGCTATATTTTCTGTACCACCTCTTAGACCATTTTCTTGATCTCCTCCAACAATTAATGATTGCATCGTCTTTATATTTTTTACGAATAGAGCACCGGTGCCTTTAGGACCATAAAATTTGTGAGCAGATAAGCTTAAATA
>CAZYDX010000126.1:0-6266 GCA_964646455.1 uncultured bacterium
CGGAGGGCATAGTAAATGCCTCCCAGATGTATATGCTCTCAGGTTTAGATCAGAATCAGCTGTATTTTATAAGTGCTAGTCATGATCTCTATGGTACCATAGAAGAGGTGTTTACCTCGAGCACAATGATGATTATCAAAAACTTTCAGTTTTCCTCAGGTCAATTAGAAACAGAAAAAGATTCTGATCAGGTCCCTAATAGTTTCACATTAGAACAGAACTTCCCGAACCCATTTAACCCTATTACAACGATTCGCTATATTGTTTCTGATCAACAGGAGATTAATATATCTGTCTATGATATGAGAGGGAATTTGGTAAAAAACCTGTTAAGCTCTGTCCAGTGGCCTGGTGAAAAAATGGTACAATGGGACGCGACTGATAATTATGGTGCTGCGGTGTCAGCAGGAGTATATCTCTACAAGATTCAGGCCGACACATTTTCTGAAACAAAAAAGATGATTCTCCTAAAGTAATTTAAATGGAATACAGAAGACTAGGTAAATCTGGTTTAAGAGTAAGTGAACTCTCCTATGGTTCCTGGGTGACTTTCTCGTTTCAGCTTGATAAAGCAAAAGCAAAAAAAACAATGAAGCATGCCTATGACGCTGGTATTAATTTTTTTGATAATGCTGAGGTTTATGCTTCTGGTGAGTCTGAAAATATAATGGGAGATGCTCTAAAAGAGCTTAATCTAGGGAGAGACACATATATCGTATCCAGCAAAGTATTCTTTGGCGGGCAGGCGGTTACTCAGAGAGGTCTTAATACAAAACATATTCGTGACGGATGTGATGCCGCCTTAAACCGACTAAAACTAGATTATTTAGATCTATTCTTCTGTCATAGACCTGATTTTCATACTCCTGTAGAAGAGACCGTTAGGGCGATGGATGTTTTGATAAAACAGGGTAAGATACTTTACTGGGGTACTTCAGAGTGGCCCGCAGATAGAATCAGAGAGGCATACCTAGTTGCATATAAGTATGGTCTTACACCACCGTCAATGGAACAGTCTCAGTATAATATGTTTCACAGATCAAAATTAGAAAAAGAGTACCTAGGTCTATTTGATTCAGAGGGGATGGGTACCACAATATGGTCACCACTGGCCTCTGGTATTCTTACGGGTAAGTATAATAATGGTATACCAACTGGATCTAGAATGAGCCTCCCTGATTATAAATTTTTAAGAGATAATTTAGAGTCAAAAGAGGGTGCTAATAACATTAAGAAAATAGTAAGGTTAAGTAAAATTTCTGATAAACTAGGAATCACAATGGCCCAACTTAGTATTGCCTGGTGCCTCAAAAATAAAAATGTTAGCACAGTAATTCTTGGTGCTACAAGTACAAAACAGTTAGATGAAAATCTGAAAGCTGCTGAATACAAGGATCTATTAAATAATAAAATAATGGCTAATATAGAAAATATACTTAAGAATAAGCCAACCCCTGAGCAAGATCTCCTCTAACCTATATTTTTTCAAATATAATTAACTTCTCTCTTCCTGACCTAGGCTCGATCGAGTTTACTGGAAATCGTTCTTCAATTAGCTCCCACCCTTGATTGAACAATGTTTTTATTTCTTTTTCTGATACTCCAAACGCGGGTCCTCCTTCACTTAATTCTTTATCAAGTGGGTACCAGAGTCCAATAATTAATCCTCCAGGCTTTAGTAGGTTATATACAAGATTATGATATTTTTTTCTATTGTCAGGATCAATCGCACAGAAGCAGGTTTGCTCTATTATATAGTCAAACTGATTGTTATGATCAGGAGTCAGATTAAAAATATTTTCTTGTATCGTATTTATGGTTAGAGATAATTCTGCAGCTTTTTCATTAATATATTTTATTGGGGCAGGGGCAAAGTCTATTGCGGTTACATTAAACCCTTTTTCGCTAAACATCACCGCGTCATACCCATGCCCGCAGCCAAGTATGCATATCTTTGCAGGCCTAAGATTTTTTGCAATATCTACAAAAACGGGTGTGGGTCCACCTAGGTCCCAGCCAGTGTCTCCATCGATATATATATTTTCCCACTCTTGAGGATTATTTATGTCAAATTCTTTTTTCATTATTTAACTTAAAATTCAATACCAAGTCCGGCGACTGGTATTGTACTAAAATAGACTATTTCCCCAATATTCTTATTGACCCTGCTATAGAAATAGTTTTCCACATTTTTCCTGTTATATGTATTCCAAATTTCAAAAAACAATATAAGGTTTGCTCGTTTTAGATTATATCTTTTTTCGTAGTGGATAAAGAGCGAATGATAGTCTGGCGTTTTTTCGTTGTTGAACTCATCCTGATATAAAATTTGTTCATCAGCTCGGATGGATGCATTCAGATTAATTGGTGTATAAGGCCTGCCTCCAAAGTATGACCATCTAATGGATAATTCCCAGTCGGTATTTGGTCTGTAACCTCCAACTATATTAAAAATATAGCGATAATTGTGGTTTCTATTACGTTTTATCCCGTTATAATCTGTAAATGTAGAATTGAATATTGATCCTCCTAAAAGACCGTAAAAATGTTCAGCTTTCTTTTTTTGGATTAAAATTTCCAAACCATCTGATACTGCGTTCCCCTTAGATACGATTCCATTATACATGCGTAGCTCATCAAACAAGAAGGTAGGGTCATTATGAAGTGTTGCGTCAGGAAGTATTGGACTATTATTGTATTCTTTCTGATATGCAGATATAGAAAGTTTTGTGCTAGACGTTATCATATGCTCAAGGCTGAGTGAATGCTGGTAAGCTCGTACACTTTTTAATTTATTTGATTTCTCATTTGCAATGTAGATGTCTGGCGGATTCTGATGATACACGCCAGAATTAAGTATCAGATTTGTTTTCCCTCTAATGAGTTCATAGTCCAGGTTTATCCGAGGAGACCAGAGATTTATTTTCTCGTAATCATTCTTATCTAATCTCATTCCTGCTGATAGGATTAACCTTGAAAATAGATTCTGTTTAAATGTTATAAATGCAGAATAGTTTGTGGTTGAGATAACTCTATCAAACTGAATCTCATTTATAAAAACACTGCTCTTGGTTAGTTTTCGATAATAGTTGTAGTCTGTCTCATTGATCTCAGCATCAAAACCAAATTCCATTTTTGACTCAGGTCCTAATTTTAAATGATTCACCTGACGCAGACTCTTCCCATCCTTATTCTCAATGATTTTAAATACCGTACTATCTGAATTGATATTAAAAAAGTGAGCATCTGAATTTTTTATTGAATTAGATATACTCGTATTTGAGTATGCTCTCTTGTTCCATATATGTTTATAATTAATTCCTATTGTCATTTGATCATTTTTTAACCTCCCGTACTCAGTTTCGCCTACCTCTATTGCGCCATCTTTATCTCTATCATATAGGCTTCCACCGTTGACTATAAGAAGTGAAAAAGTATTATAGATGTCCGGTCTTAACTCTAGCTTAGCCTGAAAATCATCATAGGAGGGCATTCCTCCGCTAGCATTAATTGCATCTGCAATAATATCAAGATAGCTCATTCTATACGATGCAATGTACGTTGATCGATCGCTAATTGGCCCCTCAACTAAATAACCAAGGCCGCCCATACCAAGTAATCCATAACCCTCGAATTTTTCTTTATTTCCAGATCTATATGTAATATCCCCAAAACTTGAAAGCTTGTTCCCATATTTAGAAGAAAACCCATTACTGAAGAAGTCAAGATTCTCAACCATATCTGTGTTGATGAGTCCAACCGGGCCATTTGAGCGACCATCCGCCTGTTGAAAGTGTGAGACGCTTGGAATAGGAATATTATCAATGATGAAACCGTTCTCAGTTGGTCCGCCACCTCTTACCATCATATCCTGGCGGTTCTCACCGACACTTGCGACACTAGGAAGTGTATTAATAACCCGGGTGATCTCTTGTCCAGTACCTGGATATCTACGTAGTTCATCTCGGTTAAATGATACAACCTGATACTCTTTGACCATGGAGCGTTCAAAGTAGGACTCTTCAATGGTAATATCATCAATCTGGATAATAGAAGATTCAAGTTTTACACTCAAAAAGTCAGAGCCATTTGGGCGGATCCATATATCTGCCTTGTTCTGTGTCTTAAATCCCATATAACTGATTGTAACCGTATAGTCACCCATCGGTATATCAGCGATACTAAAATAACCTTCTTCATCTGATACTGTTCCGATAGTGGTGGACTTTATCATTACATTTGCACCAATAAGAGGCAACTGGTTGTCGGCATCTAGTACTCGGCCTTTTACTATACCTGTAGAATCAAATTGACCAAAAAGAAAACTAATGAAAATTGATATAAAAAGTGAGATTTTTATTATCATAAAATGATTTTTTGAGACTTTTTTTGGTAAATGTTTTATATAAAAAATTATGGAATATTAATAACCAAAATTAAAAAACTTAGCACAAAATGAGTAATCTATTTGATGAGATAAAAATTAATAGAATTTATAGAATAATAATTAATTATTATGTAAATTTTTCATAACTATAGAATCTAATATTTGTTTTATTATTTGAAATTTAAAGGAAAGAAAATGAAAAAATTAGTTGCTATTATATTCCCATTAACGATTTTGTTTTTGGTATCAGGATGTGCAAAAGATGAACCCAAAGGAATGTCTGATGCAGAACTGATTCAAGCCATAATCGATGCAGAAGACAAGACAGAGATTACTATAGAAGAACTTCCTTCAGTCGCTAGAGGCACCATGGAAGAGGATTACCTGAATGAGTATCTTCATCTATATTCTATGAAGGCATCTATGCTCGGTTATGAGGTCTCGATCGCTGGTCGCGCGGGTAACACTGGTAAAAGAGGTGAGGTATATTTTGATATTGATGGTAAAAAGCTAGATCCCGGCAATTATCATGGTAAAGAATACGGTGAATGGTCAAGTGCAGATGATAGAGGTGGAAAATCTGACTGGAGATGTTTTGATATTGTATATCCTATTACGATTCAGATGCCTGATGGATTAACTTTATCAATAGACGGAGAGGAAGACACAGATCTTGAAATAGTAAAAAATTATTACGAAGAGAATGACACTGAGGAAAAGCCCTCAATGGTTTTTCCAATTACTATTATCACTTATGAAGGTGTGACTAAAACAATTAGCAGCGAAGAAGAGATGAGCGATGCGTACAGGGGCTGTTCTGTAAGAGATAGAGAAAGAGACTGGGATAGAGAAAAAGAGTGTTTTGAGCTTGTATATCCTGTGACCTACGTTTTACCTGATGGTTCTACCATTGAGATATCCGATGAAGAAGATGAAGCCGCTTGGGAAAGTCTTAAATCCTGGTATGAAGCAAACCCTGAATCAGAGGAAAGGCCCTCTCTCCAGTATCCAGTAGATATTGTTTATGAATCTGAAGAATCAGAGGATGGTGAAACGGTAACCATTAATAGTGAAGATGAGATGACGGTAGCCAAAGAAGAATGCCGTGAGATGTGGGGAGAAGAAGATTGGGAAGAGGGAGAAGAGTGCTATGCTTTTGTTTATCCAATTTCTTTTTTAATGCCTGATGGTTCTACGATTGAGATATCTGGTGAAGGTGATGAAACCGGTTGGATGTCTATTAGAGAATATTATGAAGCAAATCCGTCTTCTGAAGAAGAACCATCAATGCAGTTTCCTGTAGATATTGTTTTTGAGACTGAGGAAGGTGAAGCTACGATAACCGTGGGCTCTGGTGAAGATCTAGACACTTTTGAAAATGAGCGTTGTGAACGTCCATCATAAATTTCATTTTTAATAATAATTGAGAACTATTATGAGTAATAAGAATTGTCGTACTTCTGAATGCGAATGCAAGTGTTGCAACGGGAATTGTGATTGTAATTGCGATTGTTGTAAGGAAGAATGTTGTAATAAATAGCTTTAGATTAATATTTAAAGTGCTTTATTTTTTCACCTTCATCACCAATTTTTGTCATAGCCTCAATACCCATATCAATATGTAGATCAACATATTTTTGGGTAACATCTTTATCCCTCTCTTCGGTCTTGATTCCTTCTGGAATCATAGGTGTATCACTCACAAGTAATAGCGCCCCCCTGTTTATCGCATTCGCAAACCCAGTTATAAAAATAGTAGCCGTTTCCATATCTATGCCCATTACTCGAATCTTGCGAAGATACTTTTTAAACTTGTCATCATGCTCCCAGACTCTTCTGTTTGTTGAGTAGATAACACCAGTCCTGTATTCAATTTCTC
>CAZYDX010000127.1:0-6222 GCA_964646455.1 uncultured bacterium
AATCATACTTATCTTCACATGTCGTCATCCTACTATTATAAGTGTTTGAAATTTGCCTAAAATTCATATAATCTCTCGGGTCTTTTTTCCAGGATTGTATTTCCTCTAAGTCTATTTCTTTACCCACTAGAATACTTTCTATAAACTTGTAATCAATCTTTTCATCTCTTTCTAATTTATCAATATTAATTTCTCTTAAGGATTTTAACTCAGATTTAATCTCCTCAAGTTTCATTAAAAGAAATGTCTCACTAGATCTATCAACATTAACTGAAAAACCATTTCCTCTAGAATTGAATTTTTTAACTAAAGAATTGAATTTTTCACTTTCAGTTTCTTGGCAAGAAGTAAGTAAAAATAAAGATGCAATAAGAGCAGGTATTATAAGAAAAGGTGTTTTATTTTTCATAATTAAAATGATAGAGTTTCTAGGTGTTTAGGTAATATTATTTTTGATCTTATATTTAATTTTTCAACTTCTTGAATAAATGGAAGAGCTTTAGATTTTATATCATTATCCTGAGAAAACCCGTATGGTACTCTAAAGTTATCCCAATGAGTTGGGATAATAATTTCAGGATATCCTGTAATTGATAATAGTCTTTCATTATACTTATACATGTTTTTTCTTGAATTGGCTGATCCAGCTAGTAGTATGTTTGGTTCTAAACCTTTAATATTATCTTCAATAAAATTCATTGAGCCCATAGTAAGAATTCTTTTAGATTTAAATCTGAAATAAAACATTAAAGAATTCCCCTCAACATAATCTTTAATTTTAAGTGGAATTTTATGATCTTCTGATATTATTCCTGAGTTAAAATATAATTTGTTTCTTAGGGCTGAATGTAAAGAAGGGATCACCTTTACTGAAAAATTTTCAAATTGGTAGTCCTCACCTCCTTTTACTGTAATAATCTGATTACCAGGGATACCGTGAGCTTTTAACAGATTAGACATACTTTCGGTACCGATGACAACGGCTCCTGTCTTTTTTGCTATATAAGGTACATCAGCAGCATGATCAAAATGAGTATGATGAACAAAAATATAATCAGCTTTTTTAATATACTTATCTATAACTGCAGTATCTGTTACATAAAAATCTTCTCTATTATAACTTGGCCTATCATCTGTTTGACCTAAATTCTGAATATCAGAACTTGTGACCGTAGCCGTAGTACTACTTCCTACTAGTTTAATCCTAGATATATAGGGGTCCAAAAGTACTGTTGTGTTTTCATCATTTATCTCCCATCCTGCAGCTCCATAATATTTTAAATTAATTGAGTTTTTTAATGATGATTTTTCATTACATCCAAATATTAGTAATAGAATTATTATATATCTCATATTATAAACCTACATTAATCATTATTAAATTCAAAGTTGTAATTATTAACTATGACAATAAAAGTAATATTCATACATTTATATATGTTAAGAAGCATTTTAATTATTTTAATATATATACCTCAAATAATATTTTCACAAAACATTAACCTGTCAAATAATAATGGGAGGCTTGTATTAGGAACAGATAATAAGAAATCTTCCTCAATTAGCTTAGGTGATATAGATATGGATGGAGATATTGATGCAGTAGTATCTAACGGAAGACATTGGCCTGAACAAAATGAGATATTTTTTAATAATGGGAGTGGTTTATTTACAATTTCTAAAAAATTAGGAGAAATAAGTGACACAAGTTATGCTTCAGAGTTGGGAGATATTGATGGAGATGGTGATTTAGATATAGTAGTTGGTAATGATAGAGCTCCAAATCTTATTTATTTAAATGACGGAAAAGGAAACTTTTCATTTTTTTCAAACTTTGGTCATAAAAACTCAAGTACTAGAAATATAAAGCTAGTAGATATAAATAAAGATGGTTTTTTAGATATCATAATTTTAAATAGAAAAATGGAAAATGAGATATGTTTAAATGATGGTTTTGGAAATTTTACCAGATCATTAGGTTTTGGGACAAAAGATGATTCCACTATCGACATATCAATAGATGATATAGACAATGACAATGATTTTGATTTAATTCTTGCTAATAGAGATAAACAACAAAACTTTATTTATTTAAATGATGGAAATTTAAATTTTAAAGAAAAGATTCCATTTGGATCTGGAGAAGACGAAACACGCTCAGTAGAAGTTGCAGATATGGATGGCGATGGTTATAAAGATCTAATAGTAGCTAATATAAAAGAAGAGAATATTATATATTATGGGGATAAGTTTATGTCTTTTACAAAAAAAATAATATTTGATGACTCACAAAATAAGTCATATGCTTTAGAAATTAGTGACCTAAATACTGATGGAATAATGGATATAATAGTAGGAAATTCTGGCAGCATAAATTCTATATTTTTAACAAATAAAAATAAAAATTCATGGATCAAAATTGATCTAAATAAAGAGAATTCGAATACCTATGATATAATATCTAAAGATATCAATGGAGACAATAAACCTGAAATATTTGAAGCTAACTCTGAAGGAAAAAATTTTTACTATCTAAACAATTTAAATTAATATGAAAAATTATATAATAATATTAATCTTGATTTTAATTAGTGGATGTGGAGACTCTTATAAATACAAAAAAGCTCCATTTTCAAATATTGACACGTTATCAACTAATGACTGGTGGAATAGATTAAGTAATCCAATTGTAGATTTAAAAGTTGATAGAGATGATGTTATAGCATTTGGTATGTATACTGTATCAAATAATATTCTTAAACTTTCAGCTCAACTTTTCCCATTATATCCGAATGAGAACCGAGAAGTTAGACTAGAAATTTATCAGGATGAAAACTGGAAAGAAATACAAAAGAAAAATATTAATGAAATAGGATGGGCAACAACGTTTAGAGTGGAAAACTGGGATGATTCAAAAGACATAAAATACAGATTAAGACATGGCAAGAATTCTATTTTTGAAGGATTAGTTAGAAAAGATCCAAAAGATAAAAATGAGATTGTAATGGCTGCATTCTCTTGTAATAGTAACAAAGACAGAGGAGACAGAGAATATTATGTTAAAAATATTAATCATATCGATCCTGATATTTTATTTTTTGCTGGTGATCAATCTTATGACCACCAAGAACATACTGCTGCATGGTTAAAGTTTGGAATGCAATTTAGAGAGACTTTTAGGGAGAGACCATGTATAACAATACCTGATGATCATGATATAGGTCAAGGAAATTTATGGGGAGAAAATGGGAAAATAGCTTCTTCATCTGCAGGAAATGATGGTGGTTACTTCTATCACCATGAATATGTAAAAATGGTAGAAAGAGCTCAAACTAATCACCTTCCCGACCCATATGATGGCACACCAATTGATCAAGGCATAGGTGTTTATTATACCAATCTCATTGTTGGAGGAGTAGATTTTGCAATTATAGAAGATAGAAAATTTAAATCGGGGCCTAACGGAAAAATACCACAACAAGGACCAAGACCCGATCACATAAGAAATACTGAATATGACCCCAGTTCTATAGATTTGGATAATCTAGTACTTCTTGGAGATAGACAACTCAAATTTCTTAAAGAATGGGGACAAAATAAATCTTTGATGAAAGCAGTTTTATCTCAGACTGGTTCTTGTGGTGGAGCTCATCTACATGGAAGTGAAGAGAATAGACTCCATGCAGACCTAGACTCAAACGGTTGGCCTCAAAAAGGAAGAAACAAAGCTTTAAAACTTATAAAAAACGCAAATGCTGTGCATATAGGTGGAGATCAACACATTGCAACAGTAATTCATCATGGTATTGATACTTATGAAGACGGACCGTGGGCTTTTGTAGTACCAGCTATTGTAAATAATTATTACAGTAGGTGGTGGTGGCCTGAGGATGAAAGAAGTGGTGAAAATAATAATAATATTTTACCTTGGACGGGTAGATATAAAGATGGGTTTGATAATAAAATAACTATGCATGCATATGCTAATCCTGATACAGAATCAAACGGTGCAGGATACGGAATTATAAAATTTAATAAGAACAAAAACAATGTAATTTTTGAGTGTTGGCCTAGATATCAAGACGTAACTCTTGAAGAATCAAAACAATTTAAAGGATGGCCTGTTACTGTTTCTCTTGACTAGAATTAAACCACCTGTCAGGATTAAGCTTATTATATTCTTTTCCACTACCCAAATCTAAAAAAACTGGATCTATCATACCCTTTTCCCATTCTTTAAATTGAGATTTAAGTCTATCATAAATAGGTTTTGATGAATTAATAATATTTGTTTCTTCACTTATATCATTCTTTAAATCAAAAATATACTCATCATCTTTAATTCTTAGGTATTTATATCTCTCATCTCTTACTACATCAATATCTTTATCTGGATTCTTCCAGTATAAATATTCGTGAGGCAAACCAGATTTTTCACCAGTGAGAAATGGTAAAAGATCTACACCATCAATATCATTTTTTATATATTTTTCTGCTGATGCAGCTGATGCCACAGTAGCAAAGACATCTAAGGCAATAATAGGTTTATCATATGTGATTCCTGGTTTGATTTTTTTTGGCCATTGCATAGTAAATGGCACTCTTATGCCACCCTCAAAGAAGTCTCCTTTAATACCTCTTAATACTCCATTATCTGAGAAGTTATACCACTCTACTCCTCCATTATCCGAGAAGAAGATAACTATAGTATTATCTGAAATCTTTTTCTCTTCAAGTTTATCTAATATTAATCCAATCCCATCATCCATAGATGATACCATAGCAGCATAAGTTCTCCTCTTCTCAACTTCTATGTGATTATTTCTTTCTAAATCTCTCTCAGTAGCCTGCAATGGAGTGTGGGGAGCATTATACGAAAGGTATATGAAAAAAGGATTATCAGAATTATCTTCAATAAATTGTACCGCATTATCAGATAACTCCTCTGTTAGATATTTTTTAGTATCAATTCTCTTTCCGTTGTCATAAATTCTAGTGACATAACCATCCATCTGCCTTTTCGCCTCTGTCAAGTCATTTATGGTGAGGTCTCCAGGAAAATACCTGTGTCCACCAATTAAGAATCCAAAAAACTCGTCAAAACCTCTTCTTTCTGGGACTAGAGATTCATGCGCACCAAGATGCCATTTGCCTATAGCCTTCGTTTTATAGTCTACATTATTTAGAACATCTGGAAGTGTTTGCTCTGATAGCGGCAGACCCATTAAGGAATCTTTAGGAGCTAATAAAATATTTCTAGTATATCCAAATCTATTCTGATACTTTCCAGTAATTAGTCCTGCTCTGCTTGGTGAACATACGGCATAAGAAACATAACCTTCAGAAAATACTACTCCATTATTAGCTATCCTATCAATATTTGGTGTAAAAATTTCCTTACTTCCATGAAATCCAACATCTGCATAACCTTGGTCATCACTTATTATTACAATTACATTAGGTGGTTTTTCTTGATTAGTTGAACATGAAATCACTCCTAAGAGTAAAAAAAAGTAAGTTAAATTCTTTATCATAATTATCTGGGGTAATAAATTTCTTTGTTGTATAGGTTAGAATTAATTTTTTTCTTAGAATAAAGTAACTTAAAATACTTATCATCTGCCCAGTCTTTATACAAATTTTTGTAAAAAGGACTTCCTGGGTCTCCAGATTGTCCTGGTGAATTAGTAGCTAAAGAATTATCCCAGTCTTTAGTGTCAATTATAACCCTAAAACTTGCGCCAGATGACTGACTCAAATTCGAGCTAGTTGATCCTGGAGTATACCCATTTCCACCTCTAGGATATGTCTTAAAACTTAAAATATTATAAATAGAATCATTTACAATACCCTCTAATGGATGATTGATTTTTATATGCTTATAATTTTCTTGGCCATAAATCCAATTGCTCTCATCATCACCAAACTTTGATTTTAATTCATTAATTGATAAAATAAAAGTTTCTTTTAAAAACTCATTTCTATGATTTGCATTAAATTTTTTTAGTTTATCTGTAACAGTATACAATTGAACTCTTAAAAGGTTTTTCACCTCTTCAGGAAAATATTCTTCAAAAAATCTTGTCATTAGTGACCTCTCCCAGTTAACATACATCATTGCCTCTGATGAGGTCTTTAAAAGCTTGTTATCCCATCTAGTCAACTTATCGACAAATTTTTGGTATTGACTCTCCAAATTAGATTCCTCTAACATTTTGATTA
>CAZYDX010000128.1:0-6152 GCA_964646455.1 uncultured bacterium
TTCTGATAGCATCTTTTCTAACCTATTAGCCTTATCTATAGCTTCATTAGCAATGGACTTAGTTTTTTCAAGCTCCTCAGTAATATGAGCTAATGATTGTACATACTCATCTGGTATGCTACTAACACAACCATATATCAAAATTATAAATATTAGAAAAAATAACTTCATAATTATATTAAAATTAAAGAGGCCTCCCTCTTCCTGTGGCAGGTGGAATTAAATAATATAATAATAAATCATATAAGTCCAAAATATGTTTATAGCAAAAATAATTAAATAAGTCTATCTAAGGCGGTCTGATATTTTAACAATTGTGCAGATTTTTTATGCTCACTTTTGTCAATATTTAAAGAATATATATTATCTTTTAAATCTAATATTTTAATATTCTTAGCCAATTGATTTTCTGCTACTCGATCAATATAAGTATCATAACTCTCTTGAGGTCTTCTACTTAGTGCATCAACTGCTAATATGATTTTATCACTAAAACCCGCATTATGTAAAAATTGAAAGTCTTTTTCAGTTTTTTCGATAACATCATGTAAGACAGCGATAATTTTTTCTTCTATCGTATTTGCCTTGAACATCATCCTAAGAGGATGAAGGATATATGGATCACCTTTTTTATTGATTTGTCCAGCGTGTGATTCCACAGCTAGTGCAATTGCTTTTCCTAAAATATCTTGCAATATAAAGGGCTAATTAATAATCTAGAAAGGAAGGTCATCATCCTCAATAGGGTTTGGTGTTGCCTGTTGGTGCTGCGATGAACCTTGAGGAGGTTGGGAAGAATTCTGTCTCTGATATTCACTTTTATATGCATAATGGGTCGCACCTTTTTCAGATACTTCTCTCCTTTTTGCTATTACTAGATTAACCCAACCATTTTCATCAGCATGCTCCTGAAGTTCGCTAACTTTAAAAGCAGCATTTATAAGACTACCTCCATTATCAAAAACTTTTTCTCTTAGTGAACACTGATTTATATATACCCTGTCTTGTGCCATTTTCCCCTCATTTTAAATTAATTATTAATAAAATTGTGCATGATATTACATATCTAATATTTATGTCCATAACCAAAATCTATATCAAAAAACAAAAAGCCCTGCGAATGCAGGGCTTTTTGTTACTAAAAGAAAATCAGATTTTATTTAGCGTTTTTTTGTTGTTTAACATTATTATAATATATACCCATATCTGTATGTCTATACTGACTCCAGTATGCACGATGCCTTTCCTGAAATGCTTTACGCTCTTTTTCATCTGGCCAACCTGCTTCTCGAAGTTTACTTAAATCTTCATCTAATAAATCCTCCATAGAAGCAAATTCTGACACAATTAGAACAGGAGTTCCGCCCGGACCGCCTGAAGTTCCTGACCAATAATGATTGAGCATCATCTGACTTAACACCCTTTCATCTTTAATTACAACTTTATCAAACCATTCTTGTAAATATTTATCTCTTTCTTCACTAGACCCTCCTTCTATTCCACTTAAAGGAGCCAAAGTAAATTCTTGAATAGCGATAATTGTATTTTCTTTCATTTTCTTTTTTCTACGTTTCAATAATTTTGTGTCTAACTCATAATTTCCAACATCAGTATGTTTACCAGCAACCCAATATTTCCTAAACTTTTTTGTAAATTCTTCTCTTGTCTTTTTATTTGGCCAACCTTTTTTCCTTCTATCACCTGAAGTTTTAATACTTTCATCTGCATCCATAATATTATTCCACTCATCAATTACTACGACCTCTCCAGATGTCCCTGTCAGGAAATGATATAATATATTAGAGCTCACCAAAAGATTATCCCTAATAACCATTTTCTTTCTATGTTCATCAAATAATTTCTCACGTTCTTCCCAATCACCGCCGTCTACGGTTCTCCAAGGCTTCAAATAATATTTAGAAAGTGTTACAATCCTATTACCTTCCTTGTATTGTCCCACGGCAATACTGCATACAATACCCATTAGAACAAACAGGTGCATTATCTTATTTTTCATATTTAACCTCTCTTTTTTTTGTTTCTACTATACATGAATATATAATAAAACTTTAATAATTTTTCGTCACTATTTCTTTCCAGGAAAACATATGTGGCTTGGTATTATTTAATACCCTTTGGATTTCTTTTCTAATTTCATAAGAGTATTTACTAGTTGAACTCTCTAACAGCACAAACATACTATTCGTAAGGAGGTTTCGATATATATATGTTACCGCGCCCAACCAGCTTCCTCCGTGCGATATACTATTGCCATTCTCACTAAGACTCCATCCAAACCCATAGTATGTCGTGTCGCCTTTTGATGAAATAAATGGGTTAAGGGCCTCATCAAATTCAGATTGAGAAATTAGGGAATTATTTTTTATCGCTTTGTCCCACTTTAAAAAATCTTCAATGCTCAAGAATACAGACCCATCTCCTGATACACCATCTAACCAGGAGTAATCGTTTAGCCTATTCCCATTTGTACCTTGTACTCGATTAGATAGTTTGCCTTGCTTTGTAAAAAGATTCCAGAAGCTACTATTTTTCATTTCCAGAGGATAAAATATCTCTTCATTTAAGAATGTTTCAAACGATTTTTCTGATATGGTTTCAACAATCAATGATAAAATTACGTAGCCGGTATTACTATATAAATATTTATCTCCGGATAAGAATAGTCTCTTGGTACTATACTTGCCAACCATCCTTAATACATCCTTAGATGTAAGTACAGTATAATGATCTTTATACTCACTAGATTCACCATTATAGAAAAGATTGACCATAGACTGGTTTAAATAAAAACCAATTTTTGTAAACAGACTGAAATATTCTTTTAGAGCTAGACCCATATAATCAGCGACACCAGAAGTGTGTGTTAGAAGATGCCTGATGCTGACATCATTATATGGAAAGGTTGGTAAATATTTTTGTACAGGATCATCATATTCAAGCCTTCCTTGCTTTTGTAAAATCATAATAGCCATCGCGGTAAACTGCTTAGAGACAGAGCCTAATCTAAATGAAGATTGGAGCGTTAGAGGTGTCTCCTTTTGCAAGTCTTGATAGCCATAGGTTTTTATGAGATCTGGCTCATTATCCTTAGATACTAGTATAGCTCCATTAAATTTTTTATCTTTAGATAGTTTTAATAACCATTGATCAATAGAAGCTAATTTTACTTGTATCGATGCTGATCTTGGAATATTTAAAGGCTCAATTAATGGCAATGCTGCTTGTTTATTTCTATATTTGGAAACACCTACCAATGATATAATAATTAACAGCAATATAATCAGCAATGTTGTTCGTTTCATTAATTTTGACCTTTTATATGATGCTTTTCTCTATGAAGAAAAATACCAGGCCTATTTCTAGTAATCATTCTATTCTTTATTACAAATTCGCCATTGACTAGGACGTGTGTTATACCTTCTGAAACGATTTTGGGTTCTTTAAATGTTGCCATATCTTGAATTTTATTTGGATTAAAAATAACCAAATCAGCAGCCATACCTAATGAAATGACCCCCCTTCCTTTTAGACCCAGATTAGTTTTTGATATTCCTGTCATTTTATAAACAGCCTGCTCAAGAGTTAAATAATTATTTTGTCTGACATAATTAGATAATACTTTTGGATAGCTACCATATCCCCTAGGGTGTCCTCCAGTAGACCCTCCATCGGTACAAAGGTTGGTATGCTCCCATTTTAATAGGGCTATAATATCTTCCTCCCTCATACTCTTGGCAATGATAGATTCAGATTCACCTGAATTGATTGTAGATTGAATCATATCCATTAGAGTTTGTGATGGATCCTGGCCACGAATAGCTGCGACCTCATTTAGACGCATTCCTTCAAATTGATGGTTAGGTGTATAAGTCGATATTATGACACCTTCAGGAGTTGTAATCTCGCTAAGAGCAAAGTCAGCTGAAAACTTATTAATAAAATCTCTCTCAGGAAAAAGAACCTGCATCGTGGACTGCCAATAAACATATGGGTATATATCTGCTGATACTTTAACTCCGCTATTCCTTGCTTGATCTAAACGCTTTATTAGTCTATTTGTTTTTCCCAAATGGCTTACCATCGCAAGCTTAATATGACTGATCTGTATTGGAATATCTGCTTCTTTACCAATTGTAATAATTTCTTCAATTGCATCCCAAAAATACCTGTCTTCGCTACGTATATGACTAATATATCTAGCATTATATTTTGAAGCAGTCTTCGCAAGAGAGATAACCTCAGTTGTATTTGAAAATATGCCAGGGTCATACTCTAAACCAGAAGATAGCCCCCATGCACCATTATCAAGATCATTTTTTAGAAGACTATCCATTTTTTGTATCTCACTAGTTGTCGACTCACGCTTAAAGTCTAAACCCATAACAATGCCACGAAGTGTATTATGCCCACTATAGGATCCAATATTAATCGCTACCGGATTATTTTCTAGTTTGTTTGTTAAGTTCAATAACGGGTAATCTGAAGAGCCGTCCTGACCGATGAATACAGTTGTAATTCCCTGGGTCAATGCTCCAGACATATCTGTATTTACAAACATACCTTCATCATGGTGACTATGCGTATCAATAAAACCCGGTGAAATGATTTTACCTTTGATATTGACCTCTGATTTAGCATTTCCATTGATTTTTCCGATGGCTTTAATTTTTCCATCTAGAATACCTATATCAGACATATATCCTGGAGTGCCAGTACCATCAATAACAAAACCATCTCTTATAATAATATCATAGTCGTATTTCAGACTGCAAGAAAGACTATGCAATAAAATTATTGCATAAATAATCAAATATGATTTTTTTAGTTTCATTTTAATTCTAATCAATCGAATAAAGGGTACATATTAAAATTCTGTTTATCAAAATATTTAATCCTATTGGGAATTGCAGATTCTATTTTTTCTTTAAGTTCGAATGATATCCGATCTGATCTATATCTAACTGCAAAATATGGCAAATAGCTCTCTGAAATATCTTCTCTAGTGGGATGCTCTTCGGCATAATCAGAAATAAATCTACAGTCTTCCTCTTGCGCCTTAAGCCAATCTGTATTGGCAGCGTGATATGCATCTAAAGAAGTGTGTGATGCCTCATGAACAAAAGTTTCTTCTAAAATACCCTGATCTTCATAGTGCAACACTGAATAATCAGTGTGTATAAGAAGATTATTATTACCCCCACCAAATGGCTGTACTCCTTTGTGAATCCAAACGGTCTGCACATCTTTTCGTAATTCCGTCGTTAACTGCCCAATAATAGGTGCAAATTTTTCTGCCTGAACTTTTGCATCTTCAATAGATCCAAACTCTGGATTGACCTGAATTTCAATAGTAATACTGTCATTGAATATCGCAGGAAATAAATAAGGACTAATTGTAATCCAATCAGCTACTCTCCTATCGTACATAGTTCTAGGCGCTTGTCCGTTGTAGCTAAGGCTTACAAATGTGGTTAAGTCTTCTGGAGTGATAATATCTGGGTCAATAAAAATAGTTCCACTAAATGGTGGTGTAGAATGTTCATCGCAATCAAATTCTTTAGATAAGGCTTTATCATGATTATTTGCACAATTATTATAAGATAATATTATTATTAAGAGGAGTAAGCATAAAATAATTTTTATATTTTTGATTAGACTCACGATATAAAAGTTAATAACTCTTAAGAATCATACAAACAGCTCTGACCATCGATTGCAAATATCTTCAAAACTTATTGCCATATTAGCGGGGCTAGTACTCGGAAGATATAGGTATTTGATGTCCGGTTTTTCATTAAAATATTTGTAAAACATTTTTTCAGATTTTTTACCGTTAAAACCAATTACTTTTATAGAGCTATAATTATCTAAAAGCTTTTCAATGTCATTCGGGCTCTCATCTTTGATATTTGAGTCAAGGCTTCCCTCTCTTCGTGCACTACGAGCCACATCCCAAAGGCCAATTTTATTTATATGAAGTAACTCTTTTTTCTGTTGATATGTTATGGGGATATCACTGCCGATTAAATAAGACAAAATTTTCCATATTCTATTTCTAGCGTGTCCGTAGTACTGCCCAAGTTCTAAAGACTTTTTACCTGGGAGTGAACCAAGAATTAAGATTTTTGTAT
>CAZYDX010000129.1:0-6032 GCA_964646455.1 uncultured bacterium
AATACAATATTAACCCATACAATATAAACTTTACAATTGGTCACTTTGATATTGTTGAAAGAATATCACCTGTTTTGGGGAAGCCATTAAAAGTTCAGTATTTTGTTCTTAAGGAAAATATAAAAGGTGCAGAAGATTTGTTGGATCAAGCAGAAACTTTTTTAGAGTTTTTCTCCAGAAATTTTGGTCAATACCCTTGGATAAATGAAAAATTTGGACTTGTTAACACCCCTTATTTGGGCATGGAACACCAAACAATAATAGCATATGGAAATGAATACAAAAACAATGAAAAAGGCTATGACTTTCTTTTGTTTCATGAAATGTCACATGAATGGTGGGGAAACTATTTAAGTGTTGCTGATTGGGCAGACCTTTGGATTCATGAGGGTTTTGCCATTTATATAGAGTCTTTGTATTTAGAAGAAAAATATGGCGAAGATGAATACAACAATTTTTTCAGAAAAAAACTGCTGAAACAAATTCCATTAAAACAGCCAATTGTACCACACAGAAACGCAACAACTGATGATGTGTCCGGGTTGGACCCCTATTATAAAGGGGCATATGTTCTACATATGCTTAGGTATTTAATTGGTGATGTGATTTTTTTCGAAGTTTTATATGAGTTTTTACACATGAAAAAACAATTGCCAAACAACCAGGTGACAACAAAAGACTTTATTGACCTTGTTCATAAAAAAACAGAAAAAAACCTAGATTGGTTCTTTAGAACATATCTATATGAGAAAGAGTACCCTAATTTAATTCAAATAACCAATCACGGGTCTAACCACACATTTATAGAGCTATACTGGGAAAATAAAAATTTTTCTATGCCCGTTGAGGTGTTTTATAATTCAAACACAGGACTAAGACAGCGCAAACTATCTTTAACAAACAAACCCACAATGATAGCAATTCCCCAACACAACAAAATAAAAATTGACCCAGAAAAAAGAATACTACTGAGACACAAAAAAAAAGGTAATATTTAGAACACAACATTATAAAGTGCATATGAAAAACATAATTACAGCCACAATTATCATCGGTGTTTTTGTATCAGCTTTTTGGTATATGTATCACCCTCTACCAAAATACAGCGGACATGTATCGATAGATGGTTTAAATAAGTCTGTGGACATATACACAGATACATATGGTGTCCCACATATTTTTGCTCAAAATGAAGAGGACCTTTTTTATGCAGCGGGTTACTATGCTGCTAGAGACAGGTTGTTTCAAATGTCTGTTGTTAATTATTCTGTGCGTGGAGAACTCGCCTATGCATTTGGTGATGAATTGATCAATAGCGACATCTACCTTCGAACATGGAGAATACATGATACCGCTAAAAAGTTGGTTGGTGAATTGAACAGAGAGACGGTTTCTTTGATAGGCGCCTTCTGTGCTGGAATTAATTATAGGATTAAAGAAGTATATAATGACCTACCAATTGAATTTAAACTAATAGGAATGAAACCCCCAGTTTGGAACCCTGCTATTGTCACTGGTTATTCTAGGATGATGGCAAGAGAAATGTCATCCTCTTGGAAACCGGAAATTGTTTTTGGTGCAATAGAAAATTATTTTGGAAAAGATAAGCTTAGTGAAATATATCCATACTATAGTGATAGGCACCCCACAATAGCAGAAAACAACAATAAAATAGAAAGAGAAGTTTTTTCAAGTATAATGAACCAAGAATTAATTCTTGAAAAAACCCTTGGTTATAACTCATCTGTCGCGGGGTCAAATAATTGGGTTGTCTCTGGATCGAGAACTAAATCAGGTAAACCACTTTTAGCAAATGATCCACACCTTGGATTTACACAACCACCAAGGTGGTATGAGATGCACCTTAACGGTGGGCGTTTTAATATAAGTGGACTATGCCTAGCTGGGATTCCAATGCCAATTATTGGCCAAAATGAACACATTGCATGGGGTTTCACTAATTCAATGGTTGATGACATGGATTTTTTCACCGAGACAATAAACCCTAAAAATAGAAACCAATATCTTTATGATGGTAAGTGGCAGAATATGAAAATCATAACCGAAACGATTAAATTAAAGAACAACAGAGACACTACTGTCACAATTAGGCTCACCCATCATGGGCCCATTATTACGGATGTACATGATTTATTAAAAGACGAAACCACTGCGCTATCAATGGCCTGGACAGGAAATTGGCTCACAAAAGAAATTGATGGATTATTTGGACTAGCAACCTCAAAAAACTGGAGTGATTTTTCTAGGTCTGTACAACAGTTTGGAGTGCCGGGGCAAAACATAGTATACGCTGATGTCGAGGGTAATATAGGTTGGAGGCCAGCCGTTTTTTTACCAATTAGAAAAGAAGGCTTTAGCTTAGTACCTCGTCCAGGAGATGATCCAAGCTATGATTGGAGCGGAAGAGTTCCATTTAAAAAAATGCCTTTTATACTAAATCCTAAAAAGGGATATATCGCGACAGCAAACAACAAAACCATTGATGATAGTTTTCCGTATTATATTAGTGGTCTTTGGGCTGACCCAAGTAGAGCTCAACAGATTGTAGCAAGATTAGATACAATGGAAAAAGCAAACGTAGATGAAATGAAATCAATTCAACTAGACTACACCTCACTGTTCGCAAAAGAGATTACCCCATATCTATTATCAATAAAAACAGGAGATGAAACAGGAAAATTAAAAAAGGCAATGACATTATTGGAAAACTGGGATTTTGTTGAATCTTCAGACTCTAAAGGCGCTCTTGTTTTTCATTCTGTTTTAAGACAGTTTGTGATATCTGTTTTTGCAGATGAACTAAATCTATTGGGAGATAAATATTTAGAGGCGTTCACCTCAATGAAATATTTACATAATAGAAGTCTAAGAAAAATATTAGCAGATGGAAACTCATCGTGGGTTGATGATATTAGAACGAAAAATAAAATCGAGACACTTGATGAAATATTAAAAACAGCCTTTGTAAATGGCGTTCAAGACATTGAAAGAATAGCTGGGCAAAATATTAACAACTGGCAGTGGGGGAGAGCACACTATTTAACCCACAATCATAAAATAGGATCAAAAAAGGTTTTAGATTGGGTCTTTGGTTTTAATGTTGGTCCATATTTGTCTGGTGGCTCTGATAAATCTCCAAATGCTGGTTCTTA
The DNA here is from genome assembly GCA_964646455.1 of uncultured bacterium. Classification (GTDB taxonomy): domain Bacteria; phylum Fidelibacterota; class Marinisomatia; order Marinisomatales; family UBA1611; genus TMED80. Next base: position 3,174 of record CAZYDX010000129.1, read on the forward strand.
TTTATTTAGCGAGCCGTATGCACAAACAGCTGGCGCATCGATGAGAAGGGTGGTTGATTTCAGCAACCTAAATGAAACACAACAGATATTACCCACCGGTCAGTCTGGATTATATAACAGCAAGCACTATGATGATCAGGCGGAGCTATACCACAGTGGTGGATATAGAACCACACGGTTTGCTGAAACTGACATTAGAAATAATAATAATTTTAAAAGACTTACTCTATTACCGCTTAAATGATTACACTAATCTTAGTTTTATCCATTTTTATTGTTAGTTATTTCGGATATTGGACTGCGCGTGGAATGGGTAGGTATTACACAGAAAACCCGATGATGATATCACACAGAGGGGTTACAAAAACATTCCCAGAGAACACAATTGAGGCTTATAAAAATTCAGTTAGTGTTGGTTATGGGGGTATAGAGCTTGATGTTTTATCTTCATTAGATGGGGTTATATACTGTTCACATAACCATGAACTTGAAAAAGAAACAAGTGCAAATGGTTATATCCACCAAATGACCTCGGTTGAGCTTAATAATATCAAAACAGGTATCTATTCACATCCGGGGAACCAGAAAAAAATACCAAGACTTGATGATGTAATAAATAAGTTGCCAAAAAACATCAGATTAAACATAGAAGTTAAATTTTCTAGTCCTTTTGATTTTTCAACAATTTCCCTATTGAGAAAAAAAATTCAGGAAAATGAAATAAAACAACCAGTGCTTATTTCATCGTTTAATCCATTTATTGTGTTTTTTGCCAGGTGGTTTATTGCAAATGTAAAAACTGGTTATTTGGTTGAAAGTCTTAACATGATTAAATGGATGCACCTTGCCCATCCCGACTGTCTTCATCCCAGGGCAGACCTCCTAAGTAAAAACCTTATAAATGACTGCAGTAGAAAAAACATATCTATCAATGTTTGGACGGTTAATTCAGACGTAGCGATCAAACACTGCAAAAAGATGGGTGTTGAAGGAATTATTTCAGACCGATACAATATAATTTCTAAACAAATAATAACATCCTAGCCACCACCAAAAACAAAAAAATGTCTTTGACAATATTAGTAGCCCCAGACTTTTTTAAAGACAGTCTTACCTCAATTGAGTTTTGCGATATTGCAAAAAAAAAGCAATTTAATTATTCAAACAGATGGGGGTGAAGGAATTATAGGTGTTTTTAGGTCTCAATCTTCAAAACAATATAAAACTATTGCAGTGGCGGGACCTACCGGCGGAAAAATAAAAGCAAAATATTGTATAGACCTAAAAACAAACACAGCAATTTTAGAAATGGCCCAATCATCAGGGTTGCACCTCGTTCCTAAAAAAAGAAGAGACCCAAAGCTAACAACAAGTTATGGATATGGTGAGCTTATTCTTGATATTATAAACATAGGAATTTATAATATTATTTTATTTATTGGAGGAAGTGCGAGGAAGGATATGGGCGTTGGGATGTTAAAGGCTATTAGGTTTATCGGGAGAAATAGGGAAAGTGCTAGCTGTACTTTCAATTGGAGCGGGGGCAATGACCGTTTCTCATTTAAATGATAGTTGTTTTTGGGTGGTTTCTCAATTTACTAATATGGACACTAATACAGCGCTTCGATGTCATACTATAACAACACTCTTACAAGGAATATCGAGCGTTATTTTAATTCAGCTTGTTTCATTTCTTCTATTTTGAGAATTTATATTTCCATAAAGTGAATGGTGATTTTTGTAGATTACTATTGTAGTATTTATTGATGCCCGTGACTTCTTCAATTATAAAGTCTGGTAATTCAATTTTTTGATTTTCATTTGAAAGTTCTATCTCTGCAATAAGCAGCCCTTTGTTCATTCCGTGAAATTCATCTATCTCCCAGATAGCATTATTGTCTTCATATATATATCTAGTTTTTTCTATTAATGGGATATCGCAAAGTTCTAACATACGGGTCCCCTCATCAAAAGGGATTTCAGTTTCAAATTCATATCTACTTAGACCAGTTTTATTACTAGCGCCTTTTATTGTTATGTAAGATTTATTTTTTTTGCCTTCGACTGTTCTTATTCTAACTGTTCTTTTTTTTTCTGATTGTAAGTAACCCTGGTTGATTTTACTCCCAAAAAGATTTTTAGGAATACTTTTTATTATAAATTTTCTTTCAACTTCTATTGCCATTGTCTTGAAATTAGGCCTGGTTAATCATTAAAAATATATTCTATAATTAATATTAAAGCTTCTACCTGCTTCAGGCATTATCCTTTTTATCTTAGATAGATGATTATAATAGGTTTCATTTAAAATATTTTTTAACTGAAAAATTATTTTATGCATTTTTTTATTTTTTGAAATTGTATATGACCCAAAATAATTGAATAAACTATATCCGTCAGTTTTAGTCTCAAACTCGCCTAATCTGTTTTGGGAAGAAACCAGAATAACTTCAAATGTGTTTGTCAGAAATAGTTCATTTTTTTCATATTGAATTCTTATATGATCAGGCGGCATATAAGATAGTGGATTATTTTCCTTCATATTGATACCCTTGATAATTGATGCATTACAATTAATTTTAGAGGATTCAAAATCAATAGTCAAGTGGGGTTCGAAACCATATTTGAAGGCCTCAATACCCATTAGCCTGTATTTATATAGCCAGCCAATAGGTCCACTACCCCATTCTATCCAATCAGCACCAGGAATGTAACCATCACCTATTTTTTCACTTAGATGAAAGTTCGGACTGTAATTAAGATAACTTGTTAAATTAAGTTTATAATTAGAATTAAATAGAGAAATTGTATTTTCAAAGCCTAAAGTATTTTCTTGTTCAAGATTTGGGTCGCCTATTT
>CAZYDX010000130.1:0-6010 GCA_964646455.1 uncultured bacterium
GAGCCAGTGTAGTATGGTTCGATCAATAATATTTTCATATTAATATTTCAGACAAGTAAAAAAAATAATTATAGGGTTGTGCGTAATCGAGTCTGGTTTCAAATCTGTATGTTTTTTTCTGTAACATTGACTAGAAAAGTATAAGCATACGAATTTTTCTACCTGGGCATTATTACGCCTATATATCTTAATGGGATGTCATCCCAATCAACAAGGAATAAACTTGGAGAGATTAGAGCTAGGAATGTATTTTAAGAAGCTCATATTTATGGAAAAAAGCACGGTTTCGACTAACAGGAAGGCATACCATGAGTTTCAAATTATTGAGACTTTTGAGGCTGGCATAGAGCTCTTGGGTAGTGAAGTAAAAAGCCTAAGAGAAGGTAATGCGAGTCTAAAAGAAAGCTATATACTTATTAAAAAGGGTCAAGCTTGGTTAGTAGGAACACACATCAGTACGTATAGTCATACTGGATTTAGTGGTCACGATCCAGCAAGACAAAGGCGTCTTCTTTTGCATAAAAATGAAATACTAAAAATAGGGCAAAAGCTTGCAGAAAAGGGTCTTACAGCAGTTCCGCTAAAACTCTATTTTAATAAAAGAGGTTGGCTCAAGGTTGAGGTTGGGCTAGCGAAAGGGAAAAAATTATATGATAAGCGTGAGACTAAAAAGCGACGAGATATTGAAAAAGAAATACAAAGAGAGTTGAAAAGAAATAAATGAAATTTTTATCCGTAGACAAACAGATTGAGTTGATTAGTAGAGGAGCTGAGGAAATTATTCCAGAGGCAGATCTTCGAAGCAAGCTTGAAAGGTCAATCAAAACTAACAAGCCTATAAATGTAAAGCTCGGTTGCGATCCAAGTAGACCAGATTTACATATCGGACATAGTGTTGTGCTAAGAAAATTGAGACATTTTCAGGATCTTGGTCATCAGGCGGTACTTGTCATCGGTGATTTTACTGCCATGATTGGTGACCCATCAGGAAGGAATAAAACTAGGCCACAACTTACGCTTGATGAGGCTAGAGAAAATGCAAAAACGTATCTTAATCAGGCTAAAGCTATACTTGATATGAATAGTATTAAAGTATTTTATAATTCAGAATGGCTAAATAAAATGAATTTTTCTGAAGTAATTAAATTAGCTAGTTCTACAACCGTAGCCAGGATGCTTGAGAGAGATGATTTTGCAAAGAGATATGATTCAGAAGTTCCAATAACACTTCATGAATTTTTATACCCACTCGCTCAGGCGCAAGACTCTGTCGAACTTGTTTCAGATATTGAGCTTGGAGGGACTGATCAGAAGTTTAATCTGCTTATGGGAAGAAATCTTCAAAGAGATATTGGTCAGGAACCTCAATGTATTCTTACAATGCCAATATTAGAAGGAACGGACGGCGTAGAAAAAATGTCCAAATCTTATGGTAATGATATTGGAATATCCGATTCAGCAAATGATATGTTTGGCAAGACCTTATCAATCCCAGATGAGATTATGCTGTCTTGGTATACATTAGCTGCTGATGTTGATGATAACTATTTACAAACAATAAAGAAAAAATTAAAAGACAATTCTATTAATCCTATGGAAGTAAAAAGAGAGCTAGGGAGGAGGATTGTTGAAATTTATTATAATAAAGAAAAGGCCATTGAGGCTGAAAATTATTTCAATAATATAACTGTTTCTAAGGGGATGCCAGATGAAATCAACGAATATTTGTTAGATAAAGAAGATCTATTGGTAAATATTATAGTAGAATCTGGATTATTAAAAAGTAAGAGCGAGGCACGTAGAATGATAAAACAGTCTGCTGTCCACCTAGATGGTGAAATAATTAAGGATATTCAGCATTCTTTGATTCCTGGCCAAGAGAAAATATTAAAGGTTGGTAAAAGAAGATTTCTCAAGGTTATTAGTTAATGAATCGAGCCTATAAGGGAAAATACTGCCATTAAAAATGAACCCGATTTGTTTCTAACATAATCTCGATTAAATTTATATACACATGACAGCTCTGATCGTCTATTTTTTTACGGCTTTAGTGATATCTTTTATATGTTCTTTGCTAGAGTCTGTTCTTTTAAGTGTTTCACATGCGCATATTGCTGTGTTAATTAAAGAGGGCAAAAAAAGAGGAAAAATAATGGCCTCTTTAAAGGAAAATATAAATCGGCCACTGTCAGCCATCCTCACAATTAACACTATAGCAAACACAGTTGGTGCAGCAGGAGTTGGTGCACAAACATATTCTGTTTTTGGTAGTGGGTGGGTTGCTTTGTCTTCGTTTATCCTTACTATTTCAATTTTATTTTTTTCAGAGATTATTCCTAAAACGCTAGGAGCTAACTATACAAAATCTCTAGTGGGTTTTACTGCTTATATGACAAGAGGATTGATATTTATAGTTTTTCCAATGGTTATTATAGGAGAAAAGATATCTAGGTTTTTGAAAAAAGGAGAATCAGATAAGTCAAAAGCATCTAGAGAAGAGTTAATTGCGATGGCAGAATTAAGTGAGGATGAGGGAGCTATAGATAGCCAAGAGGGAGATATTATAGAAAATCTGATGAAATTAGATAATATTTCTGCAGAAGAAGTAATGACACCTCGTTCAGTTATGTTCGCATTCTCAAAAAATGAAACAGTAGGTGAAGTTATAGATAAATATACTCCACTAGTTTTTTCTAGAATTCCAATATATGAAAAATCACTTGATCAAATTATAGGGTTTGTTCATCGTTATGATCTAGTGAATAAGCAGGCTGAAGATAAATTTCATGTTGAAATGCATAGTTTAATGGAGCCTATTCACACAGTAAGTGATGATGAATCTGTTTCTACTATTCTAGATCAATTTGTAAAAAGACGACAACAAATATTTATAGTTGCAGACGAGTTTGGTACAACAACTGGATTGATTACATTAGAAGATGCTATTGAAACTTTGCTTGGTGTAGAGATAGTAGATGAGCATGATAATGTTGTAGATATGAGGAAGCTTGCTAGTGCAAAACTAGCAAAAAGGCAGCAACGGGAAAGAACCCACAAAAAAGCTCAATAATTCTAACTCATTGAACTTCCTAGTTTTAGAAACTAAATTCGCCAGCGAAAAATTTTAGGATTATTTAATAATGGCAAAAAAACAAAAAAGCTTTGCTGATAAGGCAAGTGGAAGAAGCGCGGAAGAAAACGCGGTTATGGTAAAGTATGTAAAAAGTGTAAAATCGGAAAAGACTGGTTTTTGGAGATTTAACGAGCAAATGGTAAAACTTCGAGATGGTGAAAATCTTGATGCTGCACTTAAGCGTATGGATGAGGCTGAAAATTTAGTTGATATTGACCTATCTAATTTTGATTTAAAACAGAATGATACTGAAGATAAAGATAATGAGTCACAAGATGCGGTAGAAGAAGATGTTGCTTCCAAAAATCAGCCTCTATCCGATGATGGCGAAGAAGAATAGGTAAGATAAAATATATCATTTCTTATCTAGAAAACCCCGGCCAGAAGTTGGGGTTTTTTATTATAATAGTTTATTAATATATCTCATCTGGAGAGGTGGCCGAGTGGCTGAAGGCGCACGCTTGGAAAGCGTGTAAACGTTTACGCGTTTCGAGGGTTCGAATCCCTCTCTCTCCACTGACGAGAAACCCCTAAAACTCTTAGGGGTTTTTTAGCTTATAAAAGGCTTAATATTTTAATTTTGTCCCAGTTTTGTCCCAGGTGTATTTGAAGAATATTGATTTAGTCATAGAAATATTTTAGGAGAAAATTTTGTAGATTTAGAATACTTATGAAAAAAATATCGTTATTTTTAGTATTTATAAGTATCTCTTTGGGAAAGGATTATTTTGGAATTTTAGTTCAAACTACATATTTAATGTATATGATCATTTTATTATGGTTATATTATTTTAATATTTAAGGAGTATTCAATGAAAAAATCACTTCTAATATTTATTATTTTATTATTAATTATTAACTGTGAAGACACAAGTAGCTCCAGTGATAACAATGGTTCTCCCCAAATCTCATCATTGCAATTTTTTCGAACCACTCCTTGCAATGGTTATCGTTACGGTTCTTCTGCTGTTTCATATGAGAATGAAATATATTTAATTGGTGGCGCTCATAATTCCGCATATTATTCTACTATTGAAAGATTAGATGAATCCAACAATCAATGGATAGAACTAACTGACCAAATTATAGGAAGAAGATATCTGACTACAGAGATTGTAGATGGCATTATTTACATTATTGGTGGACAAGCATCTAATGGTAGCTATGTTGAGACTATGCAGGCCTATAATATTTCTAATAATACATTAACAACTGTCTCTTCTTTGCCAACAAAACGTAAACAATTGAATTCCGTTGTCTATAATAATAATATTTACGTTATTGGAGGTGAGTTAGAAAGTTCAGGGATAAGGACAAACATTGTTGAAGTATATAATACTGTGTCTGATTCATGGTCTGCATTAGCATCAATGCCGACAGCAAGAGAGTGTGATGTAGCACTAATTGATGATAAAATTTATGCATTTGGTGGGTATGATGGCTCTAGTGCATTGGTTAATGTGGAGATTTATAATATTGAAAATAATTCTTGGTCAACTGCTAATGATATGCCGTATCCTTTAAGTGCTTATCATTTGGCCTCATTCGAAAATTTTATTTTTCTTATTGGTGACTATGCTGAGCGAATTGATGAAGTAAATATGTATAATGCGAATGATGATTCTTGGGTTAAACTTTCCACAAACTTTACAGGAAGAAGGCATGCTGCAGTTGTAAAAAATGATGATTGGATTTATGTTATTGCTGGTGGGGATGGTACTTATAATTATGATATCGTTGAGAAATGTAAACCTTTTTAGTTTGTGAAAATAATTTGTATCAAATATGGGTTCTCTTTTAATTAAATTGTCCCAGTTTTAATTAAAGAGTTTTATTTAACCTCATATATTCTAAGAAGTTCTGTATAAAATTCAATAAAGTTGTGTGTAGTTGCATATTAGATTAAATTAAGGTAATTAATGGAGGTTCTAGATATGTTAGTACGGATTGTAGTGACATTTTATTTAGCTATTAATTGCTTCCTTTCTGCGCAATTGCGCGGCGGTTTTGATACTAGTGGAGATTATAAGCTGTCTTATGAAGGTAATAGTGATACATATAGCTCAGAAAGTGGCATTGTTGTTGGATATGATGCTGTAATTAGTGACCAAGATGGTTTGAAATTTGGTGTTGGTGGTGAATTTATGGTGGCCCGTGGAATTGAAGAATTTTCCGAAGGCACTGGCTCATTTCATTCTGTTTATGGTTTTGGTAAATATGCATTAAATGAAAAAATATATGGCATAGGTAGAGTTGGATATAATTTTCATACTGGTTGATGATGATTATACTGATACTGGTGTTCCTGGAGTTGATATGGAGCTTACAGGTGGATTGATGTATGCATATGGAGGTGGATTTTCGATGACTCCAAAAGTGTCTTTTGAGAGTATATTTGCAACCCATGAAGGTGGTTTCACACTTTCTATGAGTGGCTATGATGATATGAAATATAAATTATCGTACACCAGATTCAGTATAGGGTTGGTATTTATTCTTTAATTTATTTATAATTTTTCTTAATTACATCAAACCCCACATTCGTGGGGTTTTTTGTTTTTAGCCCCACATACATTGTAGGATAATTATTTGTAGATTTGGATATCTAAGGAAAAGGTTAAGAAATTTGGCAATGTAAAAATTGTAATGAAAAATTTTGTGATTAACTGTTTTTGTCTGTTTTCCTTAAAAATACCCTAAAAAGCACTGAATTCACTGGTAATACACTGGTCATTTTTTGTAGATGTTTTTTGTTTGCGAGGTTATGGTTATATTCGAAGAAGAGTTAAAAAGGTATAAAAAAATCTTAGAAAAATAATGTATTTAACGATATTGAAATGGATCATCGGTTTTTTAATGATTTATATTCCTTCATTA
>CAZYDX010000131.1:0-5993 GCA_964646455.1 uncultured bacterium
TCCTTGGAACTGCCATGTCAAACCCAATTGTAAATCCTGGGTGGCCAGTCCAGTATCTAGTTTTCCAAGAAGGAAGTCGTTCTATGTGGGTGAACCCAAGGTTCAGGCGGTAATCCGAGGTAAGGGGGATGCGGAGTCCCACATTGACACCTGTCCCATCGAATTCACCCACAATATCCATTCCACCAGTTCTACCGAAGTAGGGTGTTTTTAATAAGAACCCAACAAAAACTCCCGCATTTGCCGTTTGCGCTGAATCACTTATTACTTTGACACTATCCATTGGACCAAGACCACCAGTCCCGAAACCCATGAATGTGCTCATCTTATAGTCACCTAAGTCTTTTTCACTTGCCAGCACTAGAAAAAAAGACAATAAATCAGTGTTTAGACTGAGAGTTTGTTCATCGTCTTGATTATTCTGGAATACAATGTCCTGCAAGCCAGCTGATAGCGAAATATCATTATAGGTGAAAATTCTTTGTTGAAAATGAAAGCCAAATTCAACCTGAGGGGTATACTGCGATTTAGAAATTAAATCTAATGAGGTAGTATCTCCTCCTTGAATAGCTGAAAAACCGGCTGTAAAACCTTTTCCAAACTCCATATCAAAATAGACACCTTTAGCTGTATTTATAGGATCAAAGTTATGAAGCTCAACCCCAAAACCAGTTCTAAAAATATAAGGAGCCTTTTGAACACTTGAAGTAGGCACACGCATCATCAAACCAGGGCGCGTATATACAATACGTGAAGAAGCAACAATCATATTGCAGATTACAATTAAAATAATGATAATATTATGTTTTCTTTTCATGTTTATCTAATTATATGTTTTTTATTTCTTCTTGAGCGAGACTGATATACTTACTACTCGGGAAAACATTTAATATAGTCTGAAAAACCTCTTGCGCCTCATCTTTCATGCCAATATCGCGATAGATAATTCCTTGCTTAATTAAAACTAGATCGGAGTATTTATCAACACCAAGCTCAGATAATTTATGTAGACAGTTTAGGGCCTGTTTATATCTACCTATATTTTCATAAGATTCTGTTAGCAAAATTAAAATATTACTAGAAGTTCTTTTATTTAGGCCGTCTAAAGATAAAGATTTAAGATGTTTTATACATTTTTCATATTGTTCATTATTATATGAAATCACGCCTTCAGTATATACTTCCATATCGAAAACTGAAGAACCAACAATAGACTTTTCTACTTTTTCTAAGGGTCGGTCTACATCAATCATGTCTATCATATTCGGGCTGATTTCAACAGGGTCAGAAACTATTTCCATCGGCTTTGTTGAATTAATATTTTCATGATCCAAATTTATGATCTCTGAATTCATTTTCTGATTTAGACTGTTAATTTGGTCTCTTAGTCTAGAATTTTCTATTTCTAGAGACAATAGTTTAGAGTCAAATGCCTTTTCAATTTTAGTAACCTGATCATTAATTTTATCTAATGAGGAAAATACTTCTGAAGTAGCAGCCATGTAGATAGACCTGCTATCTATATTCCTAACAATATTTTTAGATTCAATCTTAGAATTTTGCTTTATTAACCTGTTTGTTTTATCTGTACCATTTTGAGGTTCAATCGCAATGCCCATATCTAAAAAGAACACATCCTGTCCTTCTATTTGAGCATAAACAAATGATAAAAATATTAAACCAGTGTAAAATTTTGTACGCATCATTAAAGACCAATAAGCTTTATTGATATTCCTCCCAATCAATAACATAAGAATAACCAATAAATGATCCAAAATCCTGTGGAACATAAAGTTCAAACTTCCCTAGAGCTCCCGGCAACAGACTTGCATCTGAAACAATTCCGCTATCAAATGTATTATAAGAACCAACTATAAATGTTGTAAGTGTCCGCGTTTCACCGCTCCAGTTTTTACGAAAAACAAAATCCATCTTTACAAAGTCGGCTCTGCGCCCACCAATGTTTTTAATTTCACCATTAAAAACAATGTTACCCTGGCTATCTTTTTTCTCAGATATATTGCCCATAAGTACACAGTTAGCAGAAAATTTCTGGCCCATATCCCTATCTGACACACTGGAAGATGTGTACTTTGGAACTGTAAGTTTTGGCATTGGAGGCGGAGCATAGCTCTCTCTGATTTGCTCAGGAACATATTCTTGCTGGTCCTCCGTTATAACATTATCAACAATCCGTACAACCTCATCTCGTTTTATAATAAGATATCCAACAAGTGTTTCAACCTTTAATGATTTATCATCTTGATAAACAATCTTACCGAATACTGTGCTACCATTCTTAAGTATTATTTCTTTTGAATAAATCGTAAGTGGGTTAATCCACATTTTACTTAAAGCCTTAAGATCATCCATTTCTCTGGTTAAGTGCTTGAACTCAGCTGTGAGCTTTTTAATCTCAAAATTAAGCTCATTTAGAATAAAGTCGTTTGACGCTCCGCCACTGGCCTCAACCGATTGTGGCACTGGAACAGATGGTTCTACAGTTTGAGCAGGAGTCTCAACTACCTCTGGAGTAGGTGTAGGCGTTTCTGCTATTGCTGAAGCTATTTTTATTTCATAATCTTCTATTTTATTATTTACTATCAGCGTCTCTTCATGTAAAACATCTTCACCGTCTAATACTTTCAAAGAGTATTCTCCACCGACAACCTTTTTAATCTTAAAGGCCCCTTTTCTATTGGTTTTACCCTTAAAAGGTTTTTCATCAGCAATAGAAAGTTCTACTCTAACCTTCTTTTTGGGTTCACCATCAGGGTTAAGTACCGTACCTGATACATTAAATTTTTCTGCAGCTAGTGGCATAGAATACCCTATAAGCAACAGAACTGCTAGCGAGCATACAACTCGCCTATAAAAGCTCAATTGTGATCTCATTTCATACCTCGGATTTTTAAGTCACACAACATCTAACAATGCTGAGTGGGAGCAATTTTACCTAATAATCAATCACGTGTCAAGAGATTATAAATTATATAAACATTTACTCTTTTAAGAGGGGATCTCTGTGGATTACTTCCAAAATGAATCTAATTTTTTCTTTCGGTCTTTTGCTTTTTCATATTTTTCTTCAGCCTCAGATCTTTGTTTATCATCAAGTTCTAATGATAGAGCTTTTTCATATGATTCTAGTATTAAATCAAAATCGGTATCTCCTAATTTAGTATAGGATATGGCCATCCAATAAAATGGCTCACCATTGTTTGGATACAATGTTGAAGCTTTTGAAAATTTTTCTATTGCATCCCAAATACCATTTTTATTCCCCTTGTTAACTAAAAGTATACCCTCAAATACTAATAATCCGTACTTTGACACTTTGTTCGAACTATTTAATTCGGACGCTTTTTTATAATGGTTAACGGCTGATAGATAGTCACCTTTATTTATATATTTTACAGCCACATTATTATGAGCATTAACTAATGCGGCTATTATACTTTGATCGCCTCCCCTTACAATAAGAAGTGAATCTTGGATAGACAATAATGTCTCTGGGTATTCAATACTCATCTTTTTATAACTACCGACAGCACAATTATAAAAGAATATTATAATTAGCACTAAGCTGAAATACTTGAAATCAATTTTCATCATCCTATTACCTTAACCATATATACGTAATTGCAGAATTATTTTTACCAAAATCTATGTCCTCTGGTTGATGGCAATCGCTTCTCATATTTACAGCATATTGATTAAACATGTCATAATCCTCGCCATATATAACACCTCTAAATCTTCCTTTTTGGCCCTCGCACCAAGCTCTTACAATTTCACGTAGTTTGCCGCTTCCATGACCAGTAATAACCTTAATCGCCTTTACTTTATTTTCATAAGAACACTTACTTACTGTTGTTTCTAATATTGATAGAGCTTCATCAGGAGATTTTCCAGTATGTCCAATATCAATAACTTTTAAATATTGTTGCTGCATTATGCATAAATTTTAATATCTTTGCGCAAATTTTCAGTCTCATTTATATAAATAATAATGAAGAAATTAAAATTAGGTCGAACAAATGAAAAAGTGTCTGCTATTAGTTTAGGTGCATGGTCCCACGGAAAAGAGAACACTTCTAGGGGATCAAGCGTTGGGTGGGCAGGCCAATCTGACCTCGATTCTAAAAAAGCACTTTTAAAGGCTTATTCCCTAGATATAAATCACTGGGACACGGCAGATGTTTACGGCGAAGGGCACTCTGAGTGCATTATAGGCTCTATGTGGCAAGAAATCTCAAGAAATGATATTTTTCTAGCAACGAAAGTTGGCTGGGATATTGGTAGCTATGGCTATTGGTATAATCCAAAATATATGAAAATTAAAATGGAAAAATCTTTACTAAATCTTAAAACTGACTGTGTTGACCTTATGTATCTACACCATTGTAACTTTGGCAAAAACAATGAAAACCTTGATGATGCAATCGATATGATATTGCGATTCAAAGAAGAGGGTAAAACTAGGTTTGTTGGATTGTCTGACTGGTCATCAAAAAGAATTTTAAAGTTCATAGAAAAAGTTGATCCAGATGTTGTTCAACCACTTTATAATGTATATGATACAGAATATGAAACATCAGGCCTTAAAGAGTATGTAAAATCAAATAATATTGGCGTTTGTTATTTCTCGCCGATAAAGCATGGTATTTTAACTGGAAAATATGATTCCATCGTAGAGTTCCCAGATGGCGACTTTCGAAAAAATGTAAAAGAATTTAAGGATATTGATTTTATCAACCGGATGAAATCAAATAAAGAAAAAATTGAAAAGAGGTTTTTAGATGTGCACGAAAGTCCGGTCTTGCATGCTTTGCTTGGAGCAATATTATATGATAACCCCACCTCCTGCGCACTTTTAGGACAAAGAAATGAAAAACAAGCATCTACAGCTGGGTTATTGGGGAAAGACCTTACAGAAGAAGAAGCCTTATGGGTGCTTTCACTTTATAAAAATTAAGTATGAATACATTTTTAAAATTGGAAACCTTTGTCTATAAGAACCTTGTGGTGCCACTGCAGGGAAAAGAGACATTTAAGTTTGTTAATGATCATTATAATAAGGGTGATAAAGTCCTCGACTTCGGGTGTGGAATTGGCTCAAACTCTAAATTATTCGACCATGATGACTATATAGGTGTTGAGGTTGATGAAAGCCGAGTCCTTAGTTCAAGACTGAAATATCCTAAAAGTAAGTTTGAAAAAATACCTTTTATATCAACATCTGATGACAAAATTCCTTTCGAAGATAATTCTTTTGATCTTGTATTTATTTCTCTTTGTCTTCATCATATAGACTCTGACACTTGTAAATTGCTTTTTAAAGAGTTTAGTAGAGTGCTAAAAGATAGTGGTAAAATCATTGGGATTGAGCCATGTATTTTATCAGGAAAATACTTTTCTAATATTTTTATGAATATCATTGATGCTGGAGACTATATTTTACCAATAGAAAAATATAAACGGATATATTCCAGCGAAGCCTTTAAAGTAAAAGATATTAATATTGTGAATACATTTGGATACCATCTATGGCAATATTCCGCGAAACCAATTAATGGAAAAGCAATTGCATACAAAGGATCCATGACCAAATACAGAAAACTAATTAGGCCAATACACCTAGCCAGCCTATATGGTAAGTGGCTGGCTTTGCTTTTTCTCTTTTATTTAATTGTCAATCCGATAATTAGTCAGTTTATATAATCAGGAACGGTAAGACTAAACGGAGAGATTAAAACATTAAAATGGCTGTTCTGACTATTTTGCATCTGAAATGAACCGCGCATAACACCAAAAGGTGTTTTTAGGGGACAATAGCTTGAATATTTAAATATTTCATTAGGCTTAATAAAAGGTTTTAACCCAACAACCCCTGGCCCTCTAATTTCTTCTATGTGCCCATTCCCATCTTTTATATGCCAATATCTTGATAGTAACTGCACTTCTTCAGTCCCCTCATTATATATTTCAAT
>CAZYDX010000132.1:0-5878 GCA_964646455.1 uncultured bacterium
TCACCAACCTCTTTAACACTAACTTTTTGCATCATTTGATTTACAATAATTTCAATATGCTTATCATCAATTTTTACGCCTTGCAACCTATACACTTCTTGGATCTCATTAACTAGATACTCTCTTACAGCAGAAGGCCCTAAGACTCTTAGAATATCATCAGGAGATATGGCGCCTTCACACAAAGAAGACCCAGCATTAATAAAGTCCCCCTCGTGTACAATAACATGTTTTCCATAAGGTATTGAGTACGATCTTTCTTCGCCATCATTTGCCACAACGTGAATTTTTCTGATGCCTCTTCGAGTTTCACCAAATTTAACAGTTCCATTGATCTCAGTCATAACAGCAGGGTTTGAAGGTTTCCTTGATTCAAATAATTCAGCAACTCTAGGCAATCCTCCCGTAATATCTCGCGTTTTACCGATATCTTTAGGTATCTTTACCAGGGTTTGCCCTCTTTGTACTTTTTCTCCATCATTTACAACAAGAGTAGCCTTAATTGGCAATATCGTACTACCTGCTATAATATCACCATTTTTATCTACAATTTCCAGATGTGGACTTAATTTTCTATCTCTAGCTTCAATAACAACTATTTGTTTTTTACCAGTTTCAACTGACTCAACCGAAAATGTCTCACCTTCTACAAAATCTTTTAGCTTTACCAACCCGGTCTCTCTAGCAAGAATAATATCTGTATAAGGATCCCATTGAAATAGTGTAGTTTGAGGTCTAACCTTTTCACCTTCCTCAACTAACATAGTTGCACCATACGGTATATTAAAAACCGCCTTACCTTTAGTATTTTCTTGTTCAATCTCCAGCTTAGCATGACGCACCATACATCTTCTAACTTCTAACCCAGACTCATCTTTTGTTAGAGCAAAATCATAATTATCAGAAAACTGAACTATTCCTGCTCTTTTATTTTTCATTTCAGACTGCTCAATAACCCTACTAGCAGTACCTCCAATATGAAACGTACGCAAAGTCAACTGAGTCCCTGGCTCTCCAATGCTCTGAGCAGCTCTAATGCCTACAGATGTCCCTATATCTACAAGCTTGTGCAGTGAAAGATCCCAACCATAACATTTAGCACAAATACCTCTCTTGGTATCGCATGTTAATACAGATCTTATTCTTATATTTTCAACACCGCTATCACCTATTAATTCTGCCTCCTTCTCGGATATAACTGAACCAGCCTCGACAACTACCTTACCTCTATCAATAAAATCATCTAATATTGTTCTACCCAATATTCGATCTGATATAGGCTCTATAATTTCTTCACCTTCTTTTAAATCAGCAACCAAAATACCATTTATAGTACCACAATCATTCTCATATACAACAACGTCTTGCGCAACATCAACCAATCTCCTAGTCAAGTATCCAGCATCAGCTGTTTTCAAAGCAGTATCAGCCAAACCTTTCCTAGCGCCATGAGTAGATATGAAATACTCAAAAACGGACAAACCCTCTTTAAAATTAGAAGTGATAGGATTTTCTATGATTTCACCTACACCTCCTTTCATAGATTTTTTTGGTTTTGCCATTAGGCCACGCATACCTGCGAGCTGCTTAATTTGATCCTTACTACCTCTAGCACCAGAATCGGTCATCATAGAAAGAGCATTAAATCCACCATTGTCTTTTCTTAATTCGTCTTCCATAACCTGCGCTACATGATTAGTTGTGTGTGTCCACACATCAATTACCTTATTATATCTTTCGCCTTCAGTCAAAACATGCCTGTCAAATTTTCCTTTTATATCCTCAACTTTGTCAAAGGCTGTCGACAAGATATTGTCTTTTTCATGAGGAATTAATACATCACTTATAGATATTGATAAACCGCTTTGCGTTGCCATATTAAAACCAAGATCTTTTAAAGCATCTAAAAAAATAACTGTTTTATAATTCCCAACAATTAAATAACACTGATTAACAATATTAGTTAGCAACTTTTTATCGATTAAATTGTTAACATAATCCATTTCATCGGGCAGTATTGAATTAAAAATTGCCCTACCTACAGTCGTATTTTTTAGCCAATTATTTTTATGCTTAAGACTAATTTTTGCATGTAATCCGACTACCCTATTCTCATATGCTAACAATACCTCATCTATAGATCCAAAAATTTTACCTTCACCTGAATCACCATCTTTTAGCTTCGTTAGATAGTATGAGCCTAAAATCATATCTTGAGATGGAACAGCTATTGGTTGCCCATTCGCGGGATGAAGAATATTATGACTGGCAAGCATTAACATTCTTGCCTCCATTTGAGCTTCTAGCGACAGCGGCACATGAACAGCCATTTGATCTCCATCGAAATCAGCATTAAATGCTGAGCATACTAGAGGATGCAATTGGATTGCTTTTCCATCAACAAGGACTGGTTGAAAAGCTTGAATACCA
This sequence comes from uncultured bacterium, assembly GCA_964646455.1. Lineage (GTDB taxonomy): Bacteria > Fidelibacterota > Marinisomatia > Marinisomatales > UBA1611 > TMED80. The sequence goes on from CAZYDX010000132.1 coordinate 2,431, forward strand.
AGCCTATGTAGAGTAGGCGCTCGATTTAACATTACAGGATGATCCTTAACAACATATTCCAAAACTTTATAAACAACTGGTTCGCAGTTTTCAATCATCAGCTTAGCACTTCTTGGTGTTTGGGTATATCCTCTATCCATTAATTCACGAATCATGTGAGGCTTAAATAGTTCTAATGCCATATTTTTTGGTAATCCACATTCCTGCAATTTTAATTGTGGCCCAACTACTATAACCGACCTCCCTGAATAATCAACTCTTTTACCTAGAAGATTCTGTCTAAAACGTCCAGTTTTTCCTCTTAGCATATCAGACAATGATTTTAGAGGTCTACGTGAACCACTTCTGATTGCGGTTTTTCTACGACTATTGTCAAAAAGCGCATCAACTGATTCCTGAAGCATTCTTTTTTCATTTCTGAGAATTACATCAGGAGCTTTAATCTCCATCAACTGTTTCAATCTATTATTTCTAATAATGATTCTTCGATAAAGATCATTTAAATCACTTGCCGCGAACCTCCCCCCTTCAAGAGGAACCAAAGGTCTTAACTCCGGCGGGATAACAGGCAATATAGAAACAATCATCCACTCAGGCTTATTTAATCTTTTTTTGGTCGGATCAGGCACAAAAGAATATGTAACCTTAAGCCTTTTTAATGCATCAGCTCTTTTCTGCTTTGACTTTGAAGTTTTGACTATATCTTCTAATTCCTTTTTTAGGTCCATTATATTAATTCTTGATAGCATTTCTTTTATTGCTTCACCCCCCATAGAGGCATAAAAGTATTCATCATTCTCTCTTTGCTCTTCAGTAACCGCAGCATATCCAAATTTTTGCTCAATCTCTAAATATTCATCTTCCTCTATTAAGTCAAAAGCCTTTAATCCACTATCAGCTGGCTCTAAAACCATGTACATTTCGTAATAAATTACTCTCTCGAGCTCTTTAGTACTTCTACCTGCCAAGTAACTTAATTTGCTTGGAATCGATCTTAGATACCAGATGTGAACTATAGGCACAGCAAGAGTAATATGTCCCATTCGCTCTCTACGAACTTTCTTCCTAGTAACTTCAACACCACACCTGTCACAAATTATACCCCTATATCTAATACCTTTATATTTACCGCAATGGCATTCGTAATCTTTTACAGGACCAAAAATCTTCTCACAAAACAAACCATCCTTTTCTGGCTTATATGATCTATAATTAATTGTTTCAGGTTTTAATATTTCTCCATATGAGCGAGCTAATATCGCCTCAGGTGATGCAAGCCCTATAGTTATAGAACTATATTTCTTTGAAGTATCTAAGTTATTTGTTTGTATGTAAGTCAATTTTTACTCCTTTAATTATCTAGCTCTACGTCTATACATAGGCCCTGAAGTTCTTTAATCATAACGTTAAATGACTCAGGAGCAGAAAAATCTGGCATCTGCTCTCCTCGAACGATAGAATTGTATACCTTTGATCTACCTTCAACATCGTCAGATTTAATTGTTAATATTTCATGCAAAGTATGTGCAGCTCCATAGGCTTGCAATGCCCATACTTCCATCTCACCAAATCTTTGTCCACCAAATTGTGCTTTCCCTCCTAATGGCTGCTGAGTAATTAAAGAATATGGACCGGTCGATCTTGCATGCATTTTATCATCTACCATATGACTTAACTTCATAATATAAGCAGTGCCAACAGTCACAGGATTATCAAAATGCTCACCAGTTCTTCCATCAATTAATTTTGCCTTCCCCGTAATTGGTAGATTTGCATTTTTCAATTCATTAACCACCTGGTCAGGCGTAGCACCATTAAAGACTGGAGTCGAATATTTTTTACCAGTTTCTAGACCTGCCCAACCAAGCATAGCTTCATACAGCTGTCCAAGATTCATTCTAGATGGAACACCTAATGGGTTTAATACAATATCAACAGGCGTACCATCTTCCATAAAAGGCATGTCCTCTTCTGGAACGATTGTAGCAACTATCCCTTTATTCCCATGCCTACCAGCCATTTTATCACCCACCTGAAGCTTCCTTTTTTGAGCAACATATACTTTTGCCATTCTCAAAATACCAGGCTGAAGCTCATCTCCAACCTTCAATTTAAATACTGCTCTTTCTAATTTCGTTTCTATACGAGCCCATTCTTGCCTAAAAGATAACCAGATCTTAACTATCTTATTCCAGGCTCTCTTATCTTCTACCCATGGTATATCCTGCGCGAATCTCTCAAGATCAAACCCAGACAATCGCTTAGAAGTAAGTTTTGTAGATTTTTTTATCAATGTTCTATTATTAGAAACACTTCTAATTCCATTAGATGTTTGATTTTTTAGTATAGTCATCAACTTTTCATCACGAGAATTTTTTAAATTCTTTTTATGTTCTGAAGCCTCCTTTTGATAAGCTAAAATTTTCTCTCTTTCTTCACTTTTTGTTCTCTTCGCTTGCTTTTCAAACAATTTAGTCCTAATAACGCAACCTTTAATCCCAGGCTCTGCACGCTTAGAAGCATCTTTAACTTCTCCAGCTTTTTCACCAAAAATAGCCCTAAGAAGCTTTTCCTCGGGGGTCGGATCAGACTCGCCTTTTGGAGTAACCTTGCCAATAAGAATATCCCCCTCTTTAACCCTCGCTCCCTCTCTTACAATTCCTTCACTATCTAAATCTTTTGTAGCATCCTCACTTACATTTGGTATCTCAGGAGTCAACTCTTCTTGCCCTCTTTTTGTATCGCGAACTTCAACTTCTATCTCGTTGCAATGGACCGAACTAAATGTATCATCTTTAACCAATCTTTCACTAACAACAATAGCATCTTCAAAATTATAACCTCGCCATGGCATATACGCCACACGTATATTTGCGCCTAATGCCAATTCACCTAAATCTGTAGCAGCACCATCTGCAATAACATCACCATATAATATTTTCTGCCCCTCAGAAACTAACGGTCTCTGATTATGAACAGTGTTTTGATTAGTTCTAAAATATTTTTTTAGATTGATTTTATGTATAGCCTCACCTTCAAACAACATCAGACTATCTTGAACGTCTTTCCTTTTAATATGGATTGTATCAGCGTCAACATAAACAACTCTCCCAGACACAGGCGAAACAACACAAGATCTAGAATCTTTTGCAACTTTCTGCTCAATACCTGTACCCACTATTGGCGACTGTGGATACATTAAAGGAACAGCCTGTCTTTGCATATTTGAACCCATTAGTGCCCTATTCGCATCATCGTGCTCTAAAAATGGAATTAACGCTGCAGCAACACTTAGAATCTGATTTGGCGAAACTTCAACATAATCAACATTTTCTGGCCCAACAATTGGGAAGTCTCCCTTAACTCTTGTTCTTATGTGTTTTTCAATAATATTATCATCTTTATCTGTTTCAGTATTGGCCTGCGCCACCATAACCCTATCCTCATC
>CAZYDX010000133.1:0-5822 GCA_964646455.1 uncultured bacterium
TATCTGAGTTAGTTGTATATGGTAATCGAGCTCCAGAGATAGGGTATCTTAACCCAATCTCGTTTTTTTGGGCAAAAGAACATAATCTTGGTGACCTTGATAATATATTAATTGCTTTTGATCTGGGGTATAGAATTAAACCTGGTACCATAGTCTATAGCACGTTAGTCATCGATGAACTATCATGGCAAGATATAATGTCTGACTGGTGGGGTAATAAATACTCTTATCAGATCGGATTGTTTTTAACATCATCAAATTTGTCTATACCAGATCTCAGAGTAGAATATAATGTAACAAGGCCCTGGACCTATACACATCCTGATTTTTCTTATGCACACAGAAACAAATCTTTAGGCTCTCCTTATGGACCTAGCAGCAAGGCAATACGTATAGAATCGTTTTATTTCCCTATACCAAAAATTATAATTGAATCATCTTTCGAACATGTTCTAAGAGGTATGGGAAATGGTGCAAATGTTTTGGATAACTATGACAATAGAAACGAGGATTTGGACTGGAATACAAAATTCTTTTTAGATGATAAACAAAAATTTTCTGAATTAAATATTAGCTTTAATTATATCTTAACTGACCTATTAAGATTAAGATCAACAATTTCTATATCAGAAACTTTTAATCCTTATTTGTATTCAGAGAACCAGAAATATAGGGAAGAAAAATTTATTTTAGGGTTGGACTTTAAATGGTAATAAATATATAATTATATTAAGGTATCATACAGAGTATCAATATCATCAACCATTTTATTTACATCAAAATTGTCATTAACAAATTTACGACCTTGTTCCGCCATTTTTTTTGAGTTTTGCATATTACTCAAAGAGTGTACCACCCCATCTGCTAATGCAATAGCATCTTTTGGCGGAACCAAAATTCCTGTTTTATTGTCTATAACAATTTCTGGAACCCCTTCTACGCTTGTGCATACAACTGGCACACCGCAGGATAGAGCCTCTGTTATTGATCTTCCTAGACCTTCATAGACTGAACTCATAATAAATAAATCCAAGCTATGATAGATTTGCCAAGGATTATTTTTATTACCAGTTAAATGAACTCTGCCATTTAATTGTAATTGATCAATTTTCTTGACAATTTTATTTCGCAGTTCTCCATCACCAACTAAAGCTAGATGAGCATTTGGAAAACTTTTACTTACAATACCGAAAGCCTCAACCATTGTGATAGGGTCCTTTTGATCAGATAACCTACCTACAGATCCTAAAAGGAGGTGGCTACTATCTAAGTTTAATTCTTTTCTAAAATGATTATTTCTTTCATTCGTAAAAAGGTCAAAATCAATCCCACTATAAATATTTTTTATGTTTTCTTTTTTAGCAATCTTTAAATCTATAATCTTTTTTTTGTTTAAAGAAGAAACTGTTATCAACACATCTGTACACATAGCTAATAATTTTTCGACAATGATATAGAAATGTTTTTTGAATGCATTCATGAAATCATTAAAAGCAAACCCATGTACTGTATGGATTATAACAGGGGTTTTATTTAACTTGGCAGCAAGCCTAGCTAATAGACCCGCTTTAGAGCTGTGAGTATGGATAATGGTAAAATTCTCATTTTTAAAAAGTTTATATAATAATATAAGTGCTCTAAAATCATTAAAGAGACTGACCTCTCTACATAAGAAAGGAATATTAAATAATTTAACCCTATCTATCCTTTTAGCTCTTTCTACTAGTTCACCTTCAAAATTGCAACAAAGAGAAATATCATATTTATTTTTATTTAAAAGCTCGATTGTGTAAAGAGTATTATCCTGTGCTCCACCTATTGGAAGATGAGTAATTACATGCAATAATTTTATTTTATTTTTCATTGGTTTTTATTACAAAAATAGTCTACGCTAAGAATTGTTGTGATTAATTTAAAATTCATTTATAAAGCATAAAATTTCAGTAAAAAATAAGAATATTAATATTAGTTTAATTATTTTATGAAAATACATCATATAGTTAATAGCTACAGCGATAAAGCTGGAGGCGCAGAAAATATTGTGAGGATGATTCATTTACACTTGAAAAAAAATGATATTCAGTCATCAATTTTCGGCTTGTTAAATTCTAATAATGAAATAGATGGCGGGGAGACTGCAAACCTAAATTCGCCATATAACTTAAGAGCGTTTTTATCGGTAGTGAGATATTGTGAGAAAAATGTTGAAAAAGATGACATCCTACATTCGCACTTGTTTCCATCTAATTTTTTTTGCTCAGTTATCAAAATACTAGGATTGACTAAAGCAACTCTTGTTACAACGGAACACAGTACAAATAATAGAAGAAGAGGTAAACTATGGGGGAAGATAATAGATACAATTACTTATCAAGCATGTAATCATATTATTTCAATCAGTATAGGTGTTAAAAACCAATTAATTTCATGGATACCAAAAGTAAAAAGTAAAGTTAAGGTCATTAAGAATGGGTGTGATTTAAAGTATAGTAGTCCAATTATTAGAAAGAAAAATAATAAAACAATAAAATTGATTTCCGTTGGAGCACTTAAAGAAGCCAAAAATTATAGTATGACTATAAAAAGTATTAATGAAATAAGAAACTTAAATTTTGTATGGTACATAGCTGGGGATGGTATATTAAAAGAAAAACTCACTAAGCAGGTCAATGATTTAAGGTTAAATAATAAAATATTTTTCCTAGGACAGATAAAGCCTATTTGGCAATTATTAGAAAAATCAGATATTTTTATTATGACTTCAAAATGGGAAGGTTTTGGCATGGCTGCTGTTGAAGCTATGAATAGTTCCTTACCAATAATTGCTAGTAATATTAATGGATTAAACGAAATTGTAGATACAAAACCTCCATGCGCATTACTTGTTGATCCAATCGATAAAATCGATATTGCAAAGAAAATAGAAAGATTAATCCTATCACATAAATTAAGAATGAGATTAGGATCAACAGCTTATTATAAAAGTAAAAATTTTGATAAGTCATTAATGCTTAGTTCATACCTTGATTTTTATAATAGCTTAAATAATACTTTAAACTGAGATTTAATCTGTTCTTTTTCTTTAAATAAGATTATAAGTGAAACTAATTTTAATAATACCGCAGAATATAATAATGGAATTAGACCTAAATATATGAAAAGGTTATCATGTTTTTTATGGTAATACATTTTAGATCTATAACTAGATAATTTAGATCTATAACTACTATTTTTAGAACTCATTGCTTTCGCATGTATTATACTAGTTTTAGTTGTATAAATAATATTTTTTTTGAGTTTATTTTTTAGCCTTAGACATAAGTCAGCATCTTCTAGGTACAAAAAAAAATTTTTGTCAAACCCATTTAATTTATCAAAAAATTCTTTTTTTACTAAAAAACACGCTCCAGTAACCCAATCAGTGCTTAATTCGTTTTCATTATTGGTAAAAGTTCTATAACCAAATAATCCATTAGGTAAAAATATATAAAGTCCAAAAGCTTCAAAAAGATTAGTAAAAATACTTGGGGTTTTACCAGTTGAGGGTTGAATAGAACCATCAATATTCTTTATCTGCGGAGCGACAATACCATTCCTAGGATTTGAATTATAAATTGATAGTAAAACTTCAATAGTGTTTTCTATAATCTCTGAATCGGGATTTAGAAAAAACAAAAAATCTCCTTTTGCTATTTCAGAACCAGCATTATTTGCTTTAGCGAATCCTTCATTTTTTTTATTTTTCTGAACAATTACATAGGGGAATTCTTTTTTTACAACTTCTATTGTCCTGTCAGTTGATGAATTATCAATTATAATTATCTCAAACTCGATATCTATAATATTTTCATATATTGAGTGTAAACACTTTGATATTTCATCTTGAGATTGGTAAGTAACTATTATAATTGAAACATTCATTTTTCTTAATTTAATATAGTATTTTCGTTATTGTAGATTTTATCAATGAATGCTGTTATTAAAATCACAAAAGAACCCTTCCCTGCCAAGATAACGTCATTTGCCAAACTCCATATAAAAATACCTATACTTAATGAAAATAATGAAATTGCTATTGTTTGTGATCGTAGTCTGTTTTGAAAAAGATTTTTAAATGCCCGTCTAATCAAACTAAAATAGAAAAAAACAACAAATATCATCCCTAATATTCCTGTTTGTATACCAAAATGAAATATTTCATTATGTGGAGTATCTCCACCGTATTTTTTAACAATTTCTGGAGAAAATTCAGGTAGATAAGATTTTAAATATTCCGTATCATTACCTAGACCCACTCCTGTAAATGGATATTTTTGTATAATTAAAGTAGAAGAATACCAATTATATAACCTCATATTAGTATTTTCACCTCCCTTTACAATAGAAGCATATCTGGCTGTCGATAATTGGCTAGAAAAAATAAAAACTGCACATATAATTATAGCAGTCGTAGATACCATTATTAGACTTAAATATTTTTTTCTTGTAACATAATAAATGAAAGTTGCTGTGAAAAACATCACAATAGTAATTATCAATAAACCTCTACCCATTGTGAGTATTATCGATAAGGATAAGAAAAGTAAAAAAAATAATTCTACAGCCTTAAGAAAAGTATTTTTCTCAGATAGATAGAACAGATATAAAAATAAAATCGAATATGGAAGCTCATCAGGCACTATCTCTAATATTCCGATATATCTTTCACCTATTCCATTATTTATAACTTCACTAAATACCCAAAATGAATCAATAATTCCAAATATTACTGTAGCCAACATAAAATATTTAATATCCACATCATTATCTATGATACTTTTAACTAAATAATATAGAAAAATAAGCTGAAGAATTTGAATTATTTCGCTTAGAGTACCAATCTTATTTAGGCTAGTTATTAAGGAAAAAATACACAAAATAATAAATCCTATAATAACATAGTCATTTTTCTTAGGCGTACTGATAATAAGTTTTTTTTTAGTGAATGAGTTAATTAGCCAAGAAATAAAAATAAACAAAAATATAAAATCACTTAAGCGGACAATTACACTACCTATCTCAAAATAGAGTTTGAAGCTTATCCAAATTGAACTATAAAAGATATACAACATGTGTTTAGTATTAAGAATGCAAAAAACTGAAACAACTATATATAAAAACAATACTAGATATTTATGCTCTTCCCTAAATAATATAATCCCGCAGATTAAAAATAACTGAAGAACAAATAACTTTATCTGATTTTCATTGATCTTGATTATTGGGAAATGATTAATTATGTTTATCATAGATAAATATTTTCACTAACTATACTTGTTCTAATTCAAATTTTCTGTATAAAAGGACGAATCCAAATAAAGATCTTAATGAATAGAGAATAATTATGGAGTAAGCTGCCCCCTTTAATCCAAAACTATGAATCGATAAAATTGAAGCAGGAATAAATAGAACTGTAAAAACAATATTAACCAAAACATATCGTTTCAGCGTATACTTTTTAGAAATTCCACCAATAATACTTGAAGGGATAATATCCATCATTTTAGTACAGCCAATAATGCATACATATTGTATAAGATATAGATATTCATCATATTTCTGTGCATAAACAAATGAAAGTAACTGCTTTCCAAAAACCACAAAAAATAAAGATATCAATAAGCCAATAATTAAGTTTTTAATTATAATCACTTTCAAACCCTGCTTATCTAAATCACCGGATGATGGCATGACCACAAAATCTGTTGACTGCACAAATGCCTCATAGACCCTTAGTATAATACAAATCGCAAAAAATACTCCTAGATAATCGACAGATATCA
>CAZYDX010000134.1:0-5760 GCA_964646455.1 uncultured bacterium
TGTATACTTATTGTAGAGTCTCCTACACCATGCATTGTAGAATGTGTAACCGTATTTGGACTAATATTTTCCACTTCTTTACATATAGCACTATCACCTGACACAAAGGCTAGAGGAACATGATATTTTGAAGCTATTGTTCCATGCAATAATAACTCAGAGGCTTGTTTATCATTTAATGTAATTCTTTCAATTTTTGCGCTTGACATAGTATGGGCCAACGGATTCCCGCCACTGCCAGCTCTTGAGTGGTACCCAACCATCATCAAGGCATCGAACCTGCTATTTAATTCTTGGACCATTGAATAAGGATGGCCGCTCCAGCCACGTATTAGCTTTGTTCTTTTGGGCAAGTATGCTGGTAAAATATTTCTGCCGGAATAGTGAGCATCTTTTACTAATACCTTTTTAGCACCAGCTGCTATTGCGCCTTCACAGGCGGCAGCCACTTCCAGAGACATTTGTTTTTGAAACTGAATATAAGCAGACTTATTATGGTCAACCTCTTCCCAATCAGTAACTCCAGTTACCCCTTCCATATCTGCGCTAATGTATACTTTCATTATTTGAAATTAATAGGTATCTAGGTACTAATAAAAGAGTCTTAAATAAAGTAATAAAAAATCATTTTATTAAAAAAATTCAATAATTAATAAATAATTAAAGTTCATTATATAGGAATTATTACTATTTAATTATAATTTTAAATGTGCGTTATAGCCATCAAAGAGAAATAATAAAAAAAGTTGTTTATAGTACCAACTCTCATCCAACTGTAGAATGGATTTATCGTAAAACAAAAGATGTCATTCCTAAAATAAGTTTAGGGACCGTTTATCGTAATCTTAAATACTTGAATGATGTGGGTCAAATAAATGTACTTAATGATGGAAATATAAAACGCTATGATAGGAATACATACTCTCATGATCATCTTAAATGTAAAAAGTGTGGGGATCTAATTGATATTGAAATAGATAATGTTAGATTATTTCCTAAAATCAAAAAACAATTCAAGTTTGATGTTGATGATATAAATACAACAGTCATTGGCACTTGTGCAAAACATAATTAAGAAAGGGATTTTCTATGGAACCAGAAAATAAATGTCCAGTTTCACACGGGTCTGAAAGCCAACATACTAATGGACAAATGTCCAATAACCAGTGGTGGCCAGATCAGTTAAACTTAAATGTTCTACATCAGCATGATAGTAAATCTGACCCAACTGATGATGGATTTGATTATAGAGAAGAATTTAAAAAAATTGACTATGATGCTCTAAAAAAGGATCTAAATGACCTTATGACTGATTCTCAGGATTGGTGGCCTGCTGATTATGGGCACTATGGACCACTTTTTATTCGAATGACATGGCACGCTGCAGGAACATATAGAACAGCTGATGGTCGAGGAGGGGGAAATGCTGGATCACAGCGTTTTGCCCCACTAAATAGTTGGCCAGATAATGGAAATTTAGATAAAGCGCGTAGACTTTTGTGGCCTATAAAACAAAAGTATGGAAATCAAATTAGCTGGGCAGACCTGCTTATTTTAGCGGGTAATGTTGCTATTGAGTCAATGGGTGGAAAAACTTTTGGATTTGGTGGTGGAAGACCAGATATCTGGGCCCCTGAAGAAGATATTTTCTGGGGAAAAGAAAATGAATGGCTTGAGAATAACCGCTATACTGGTGAGCGTGATCTTGACAAACCACTTGCTGCAGTGCAGATGGGTTTAATATATGTCAACCCACAAGGTCCGGATGGAAACCCTGACGCACTTAAAAGCGCTAAAGATATTCGTGAGACCTTTGCAAGGATGGCAATGAATGATGAAGAAACCGTTGCTCTGACAGCGGGTGGACATACATTCGGAAAGGCTCATGGTGCTGGAAGTGAAGATCTAGTAGGCATTGAACCAGAAGGTGCTGAGATTGAGCAAATGGGATTTGGTTGGAAAAATAATCACGGTTCTGGTAAAGGTAGAGATACTACTACTAGTGGAATAGAGGGAGCCTGGACCGCTAATCCAACGCAATGGGATAATGGTTATTTCGATATTCTTTTTGGAAATGAATGGGAGCTTGGAAAAAGCCCCGCAGGTGCACACCAATGGCATCCTGTAAATCCTAAGGATGAGCACCTTGCTCCTGATCCTGAAGATTCTTCAATTAGAGTAAAAACAATGATGACGACAGCAGATATGGCAATGAGAGAAGATCCCGAATATAGAAAAATATCTAAACGTTTTCATGAAAACCCTGATCAATTTGCAGATGCTTTTGCACGTGCATGGTTTAAACTTCTTCATCGGGATATGGGACCAAAAGTAAGATATTTAGGTCCAGAGGTTCCGGCAGAAGACTTAATATGGCAAGACCCTATTCCAACTGGAAATAGTGACTATGATGTCGATGCTCTAAAAACCAAAATCGCAGAAAGTGGACTTAGCGTTCAAGAAATGGTAGAAACTGCTTGGGCGAGTGCCTCAACATTCCGTGGTTCAGATATGCGTGGAGGTGCAAACGGTGCTCGTATACGCCTAGAGCCACAAAGAAACTGGGAAGTAAATAAACCTGAACAACTATCTCGCGTTTTGGGAGTTCTTGAAACGATTGCATCGGAATCAGGAGTTTCTGTTGCAGATGTAATTGTGCTCGCTGGTAATGTTGGCATTGAACAAGCTTCGGGCGTGAATATTCCTTTTACACCTGGAAGAGGAGATGCTACACAAGATCAGACAGATGTAGACTCATTTGACGTGCTTGAGCCTTTCTCTGATGGATTTAGAAACTATCATGATAAGGGTTTTGCTATTAATGCCGAGCAAATGTTGCTTGATAGAGCTCAACTATTAGGTTTAACAGCACCAGAGATGACAGTTCTTGTTGGTGGCATGAGATCACTAGGCATCAGTGCAGATGGTCATGGTGTATTTACGGACACATCAGATAAGCTAACTAATGACTGGTTCATTACATTGCTTGATATGGGAGTAGAATGGAAACCAACTGGAAGAAATTCATATGATGCAAGGGATCGTTCCACTGGTGAAAAAGTAAGGACTGCCACACGATCTGATTTAGTTTTTGGTTCAAACTCACAGTTAAGAGCTCTTGCAGAGGTCTATGCATGTGATGATTCAAAAGATAAATTTGTGAATGACTTTGTAAGTGCCTGGACAAAAGTGATGAACCTTGATAGGTTTGATCTACAATAAAAAATAAGATAATCAATAAAGAGGAATAAAAATGGCAAAATACGAATGTGAACATTGTGGCATGGGGGTTCAAAACCTAAAATGTGCAAAATGTGAAACCTCATTGGTCCATGATCATTTGACAAAAGATGATGGTAGCCAAGTTGCTATTGCTAAGTGCCCTGATGGACATGGAAAAATAAAATCACCTATGTGCTGTGGTCATGATATGGCATGTGAGTTAAATTAAATAGTAAAAATATGAATTAATATTTTTTACTATTATTTCAATAAAAAAGGCTCCAAAAGGAGCCTTTTTTATTTTTTAAGTATTCCTCTTAATACTACACCACCTAATACTAATGTACCTCCAAATAATGACCAGGGTCCAAGACTTTCGCCAATAATTAAAAAAACCAATATAGGATTTAGTATTGGTTCAATGATCGGAAAAATAATAGCATCCAAAGCTGTTACATGTTTTATTGCAGTAGTATATAATATATATGGTATTCCAAGCTGAAAAATTCCTAGAATCAAAACTAATATTATTGGCTTCATTTCTAGGCTTATACCTGCAGAAATGACAGGAAGACCTATTATCAATGTCAATACATTCCCTAAAAGAACAGAGTCTGATGGAGAGTCATCTTTTTGTTTTCGTAATAGTAATGTTAGGGCAGCAAAACTCATCCCAGAAAACACAGCAAAAATATTCCCCAGAAAGCCATCTAGCGTAAGGTCATCAATAAAAAATAAAGCTAAACCAATTAATAATATTGCGATTGTTACCCAATCAACAATTGTAGACTTCTCTCCGAGAAACATGTAACCAAATAATGCGACATATATAGGTGCAGTATATTGTAATAAAATAGCATTGCCAGCTGTAGTAAGCTTATTAGCCATAACAAATAAAGTAACAACCAATGCATAAAAACAGGCCGCCACAATTTTGGATTTTGAAAAGGTGATATTATTGCCTCTGCTAAATAGATAAATCACTAACGCTGCAATCCCACCTCGAAGTCCCGATATAGCCATTGGCGGCCAAGGAATACTTTTAATAAGTAGTCCTCCTAGTGACCATAATGCCCCCGCGAGAACTAGTAAAATTATTGCATTGCTTCTTTTCAAATTTTGATTTTTTTCAGATAATAAAAAGCCTCAGAAAACTGAGGCTTTTTATTATAATTTATTTTTTAAGAAAACTAAAAACCTTTTATAGTTCCTGACTTTTTATATATCTGCCAGACAACATGCCATCCAAGTACAATCATAATTACTAAAACCAACCAATTTGTTGAATCAGTAATACCAAACTCTCCTCCTGAGAAAAGAGTAGTATGCTGGTTCATCATCGTCCAGATAAGAGGAATACTCATATAAGTGTTATGCTTAGAACGCAATCCAGCTAACGCGGCAAGTTCCGGGTCTGGAGCATCTCCATTTTTTATTGCAGATATAATCTTTTGCTGTGCCGGCCATATCCTAAACCATACATTAAACGCCATATTCGTACCAAAAAGTGCACCTAAATGTATATTGAATGCTCTATAGCCAAAACCACCATAAAACTTCATCAGATAAATAATTCCAGCTATAAGAATAAAAGTTACCGCTGTTATTATTTTCACATCTTTAATCAAGCCACTACTATAAAGATAGTCATACGCAAAAACAGCAACAAATGTGAGCAGTAGCATTACATGAGCAACGGGAGTAACCTCTGTCCCTGCATCGAACATCAAGTTCCCAACAGATTCACCCATTGATAGTGAACCATGCCAATATACAACATACAAGAGGATAACACCAGTAACCCAAGTCCATGCCGCGCCCCACCGAAAAAAATACAGTGTTCTAGGCATCAACTCAGGGACCACTTTTTGTTTTGAATCCTTATCCATGGTTGCGACAACATGACCATTGATCCAATTAAAAAAATAAAGTAAACCAATCCAGGTTATACCTGCAATAATATGTAGCCATTTAAATATTGGATGCGCTACTTGTATAATAAGTTCCATTACTTTCCTCTCATTATTAATTATAATTTATTTATTTTTACTCTTAATGAAAAAAGTTTTATGAATCGGGATACGGGAAAAGTTTATCAAACGGAGTCACCTGTCCATATTGATCACGATATACAATATGACTTCTGTTGAATTTTGTGTATGAATCAATTCCTGCAGCAGCGGCTAGAGTGTGTAGCCCATTTCTAATAGTTATAACATAATTAAGGACTCTCCATTTTTTTTCATTTACTACAAGACCTTTCTGATGGCCTTTGTCAGTTGTCGCTACGCCAACAGGACAGTGGTTTGTATGACACTTCATAGCTCCTATACAACCAACTGATATCATCATTCCTCTCGCAATATTAACAAGATCTGCACCCATGGATAATGCAATAGCAATTCGATCAGGGCTAAATAATTTCCCACTGGCAAATACTTTCACCCTATCTCTTACACCATAACGCCTTAAGGCATTAACTAGGTATACAAGACCTGATTTAATCGGAAGCCCCATACTATCAGCCATTTCCTGATA
>CAZYDX010000135.1:0-5638 GCA_964646455.1 uncultured bacterium
TTCACACGCCATTGTATACCAACAGATTTTTTCCAAACCTGATCCAATTTTTCTCTCCAAGCATCACCAAACTGAAAGATTGCACCAATTACACTATTTTGCATAATAAACCATCCTAACTTTATGTGCCTTTCTCTTAATAATGGAAGCCTAAAAGATAAATCAAATAAAGCGGTTTTTGTACCTTCAATTCCATAAAATGGATAACCTTTTAATCCACTCATACCACCGTTAAAAAAATGAAAAAATGAGTCAACCTCTGTGTTAGTAATATATCCCCCATTCATATGAATCGATGTTGTCAATCTTTCTACCCAAGGGAGTTCATAGTGATATGTAAAATCACCTTGAAATCGAATAAGATTATTATCCTTAAAATTTTCAACTAGTGTACCAGCATCTGAAAAATCTAAACCTTCTATGAATTTATTGTTTTCAATATCAATCTTGGCTGATAGCTTTAGACCGTTTGAGGGGTTTATACCGCCATCTAGTCTAGGTTTTATAATATCTAGCTTCCAGTTAAAATTTATAGATACGCCACGATAATAATCGTATGCAGCACCTGCTTCTATCATCTCTGATGGCAAGGATTCATTAATAAAGGCCCTATACCTCTGCCATGAACTAAAAAGTTCAAGTGTACTACCATAAAGTGGGATTTTTAGTCCAGGCCTAAATAAGATCATTCTAAATTTGATATCACTATCAATATCATAGATATCTTGATATTCTATTTGATCAGTGGTATTTCTAGTTAAAAAGAAAGCTTCAAAAAATAGGGTAGGGTATAAACGATTAAATTCAAAAATAAAAAACAAATCCATATCCCTTCGATCATTAATCGACATCCCTCCAAATAGGCTTAACCTTTCTAATATTTCACTGGAATAAAAGTATACACCTGGTTTAGTTGTACCATAATCGAACATTAACTTAGGCATTACAAACATATTTGGAAATTGGTCAACGTATTTTGCAGATTTAGTTGTATCAAGAACTGTTATAGGTTCTGCATAATCTTTGTTTTTCATGTAGTATGAAGGAGAATATCCAACCAAAGACTCTTCTATAAATTTCAATGAATCTATCATCGCAATCTTATAAGCACCGTTCTCATATAAAGAGTAAAGAACTTTTCCATTTTTATTGATATTTGACATAAATGCACCACCATATATATTTGTTATATATCCTTGTTTTTTATTTTCCGTGTCAATCCAAAATAAATTAAAAATTCCACTTCTGTCATCGGAATAAATAAAAGAACCACCTTTCATAAAAGCTATATTTCGTTCATCCCACATTGCATTATTTAAAACCATCCTATAAGAGCTATCAGATAAAGATATCATAGCGATATCTCTATAGTGGTGAGTAGAAATATCAAAATACAAGCTATGATCTAATTCATTATAAGCAAGACTGCTAATTATTGGCCTATCATCAAATTTTGTTAATTGAATAATTTCTCTAGATCTTAAATTTAATTGAAATATATCCTGCCTACCATCTTCTGTAGCTAGAAAAGCTATACTACTATCAACTACTACAAACACAGGTGAAAATCCTCTTGATGATTCTGTAATTCTAATTTCTTTTTCTGTATCTAAATCGTATTCATATATATCATAATATTTAGAACCATTTTTATCAGGGAATTTGGGTTTCTTGCTATAGTACAATACTTTTCCATTTGGATGCCAAGTTGGCGCTGAAAATACGGCCCCAGATATTTTTTGCTCATTATTATCATCTAAATCGTATAAATACAAATCTGTTTGACCAAAGTAATCATTCTTCTTATTGCTTAAATATAAAAAACTGTTGCTATCTGGAGACCAAATAGGATATAAGTTTGCTGTTCCGCTATCTATAATAATATTAGGCTTTTCATGATTTATCTCTATTGGATTAGTAAGCTTTCTATATCTCTCTTTTATAGTAAGTATGAAATCATCATAAACATCGTTCCCACTAATTTCTAGCACATTATAAATACCATCATCAATGGAAAACTGAAATGGATGTGAGAGCTCTTTCATAATGCTTTTTAAAACGGATGAGCCATACTTATAAGAAATAAATCTTGTTAGAGCAAAACCTGCATTGTAGGTTGATTCATTACCTATCCCCTTTTTTCCAAATGTATTCATCTCATCGAATGTCAATAATTTATTATTTATTGCTCTATCTCTAAGAATCATATCTCGATGAGTATCCCAATGGTCCCAATCTGCATCATCATACATAAACTGTGCAATACCCTCAGCAAGCCATGGTGGCACAATCGTACCAGGGATAGGATAGCTAACTAATGTTTTCGGATATCCATAGAGTACATCCTTTCTTTTCTCTTTCTCATAACCCATAAGCTGTAAATAGGCACCAGGAATATGGTTTCCAAATTTCATTGACTTCTGAAGCGAAACTATATGTGCATACTCATGGGTAATAACATTCTGCAACCATCTGTGGCTACCTCGTAACTCAAAATTTAGAGGAGAAGCCCAAATAATAATTTTATTGTCATAGTAATAGGCAGCTCCATTAGAATAGTCATCTGTATCTTTCAGAATAATGTCGGTTTTATCTTCTGGCTCAAAATCATAGAAATCAGTTATTTTAGGATAAATTATTTCAGCTACAGTGGCTGCTTCTCTCGCAGATATTTCTGTACCTTTATGGTAGTGAATCTTAAAATGATGTGTCTCAAATGTATACCAATCAAGTTCTGGATGATTATATCTTGCCTGGCTATAAATAAAAGACAGTAAAAATAATACACTATATTTTTTCATATTATTTTATAACCGCAATCTTTATTACTTTAGAATCACTTTTAGCGCTGTTTGTAGAATTAGATTTAGCTTCCAATCTTGCAAAATATATACCTGGCTCTAATTTACTTGTATCTAAGTCCCATTCGGTGATACGATAACCATTATCATTTAGATTTTTAGTGAATTTTTTAATATAATATCCCGCTGCATCATATACTTTCACCTCTAAAAGACTTGCATTATTTGTTTCAATACGAATTTTAGCAGATGAAAACTTAATAGGGTTTGGATAACAATATGCCCTTGAAACTAATTCAGTATTGTTTTGATTAGATGAATATTCAAGGCTTATACTCCTAGTATTGGCTTGGTCACCGTTTAAGGAAATCCACTGATTACCTTTGCTATCACTATAACTATCGAATTGATAAACATTATATCTAGTAAAAAGACAGTTTTTTTGATCTATAGTTTCTAAGAAAACTAACTCATCATTTTTATCGGTGGATATAGATGATAGTAGTTTTCCTTGATAATCAAAAATATAGATTGAACTTGAATCTATTGATTTAACAATTATTTCAGGAAAGGCATCCCCTAATATATTTTTTGACAATAATGGCCCGATCACCTTTTCTTCAATGGGAAAGCTAGACAAAGAAATTAACTGATGATTAAATGCTGAAAGGGTCCCAGTTTCATCTATTACTAAGACATCAAGATTTCCATCAAGCTCGAGATCAATACCAGAAATAGAAACGGAGTAAATATTGTTTAAAAGATTTTCTTCTCCATCCTCAATTTTAACACTGCTTAATACACTATAGTCTTCAATCTTGAATTCATAATTAGTATCTACTACATAATTATTATGTTTATTCCACTGATCTTTACTTAATAGTGACCTCTCTTTAAAATCACTACTATATATTGGATATACTAGCGAATCAATAATAGTCGCTTCAAGAAGAGAAACATTTTCATAATTATTACTCAATTCATACACAGATAAAGTCACACTACTATCAAAATATTCAAATACCTCAATCAAAAAAGATTGACTAGAACTATTAAAACCTAATACTGCGTTACTAGAAATAAGTTCATGGAATTCAACTTTTAAATCATCACTTAAATTCATTTTAAACCAGAGTGAGTCCAACCCTCCAATTATTAAAGTTAATTCAGAATTTTCTAATGGGAATGAAGCTCTATAATAAGCACTGGAATCACTATACCCATAAGGCTTTAGAGTGTTAATAATACTAAAAGTTATTGTGTCCGATGCTGGTCCAATATTTTCAATTGACACATAGCTTCTAGAACCATTATTAGAATTCGTGTTTGGGTAAGTAGATTCATTGAAAATTGGTAGAATTCCCTCATTCTGTGGATTTGCACGATAATACTCTTTATTTTCTGCAAACCAGATATCTCCAAAATACCCTGATGATGGATCATTAAACATGAAGAATGACTCGTTACCAATATCTTGAGCCCCATCCGCTTCTTCTATATCTATTCCAACATGATTTATATTTTTATTTATTGAGTAATCATTAAGTCCTGATTGGATTCTATTTTCATCAATGTGCCAGATTATCAAACCAGTGCCAGGAAGTCCAATATCATAATTAGGTATCCTTACTATAACGCCGTTATCATCACTCTCTATATTAACTGAGTCTTTTAGACTCTTAATAAATGAGGGATAAGTATCTGTCTCCTTCCAAGTCTTAAACCTTAGAGAGTCTACACTAACACCTTTCCTAAAAAAATTAACCCGGTTTTCAATCAAAAAATACTCTGATTCATTTAAGTCAATTCTGATGATATT
The DNA here is from genome assembly GCA_964646455.1 of uncultured bacterium. Taxonomy (GTDB): domain Bacteria; phylum Fidelibacterota; class Marinisomatia; order Marinisomatales; family UBA1611; genus TMED80. The sequence continues at coordinate 4,621 of CAZYDX010000135.1, forward strand.
ATCCATGCTTCTATTTGGAAGAGTAATCAATGAGTTATCTTGAATAATATTCGGAGTTTCCCAACCTGCAAATATCCGCGACCAAGGATCTGGTGGCGAGGGGACTACTCCTCTGCCATTATTAGAGCCCTGATCCATTAAACCGAAAACGCCAATTCTGCTTTCTCCACTTTCAATATCCCAAAGCGGAGGAAGGCCAACGGCAAATCCAACCATTAAAGAAAGAGTTCCATTTAATCCATATTGATAATCGCAAGGATCTGATTCACTAGCAAACATGGAATTAGAGATTCCATAGTTAAGATGATTTTGAGTTTCTGGGAGAATTATTCCTTTATCGATCATTGCTGACCCTATAATGATAACATTTTCACCTGTAGAATTTTTAATCATTTTGGGATCAACAAAAGTTGATGGGATATCTTCTGGCGTTGGGTCTAAAAATGGAAGAGAGAAGTCCTGACCAATTCCTGCATGAAAAACAATTATAAGATCATAATCAGAGTAGTCTATTCCATCGATTGAATGCGCTAATTCCAATGTCTCTTTAAATAGCCCAACAAGTCTATCCTCTGAGATGTTTTCTTCATTGTAAGGAAAGTAATACGACATAGATTTAGATAATTCATATGATATGGATTCTGATGGATAAATACTGCTCTGTACTAGGTCTAAGCCAAATTGACCATATGATACAGATTGAAAATAATTGTTAACCGCTTTTAGCTGTGAGAAAAAATAATTTCTATCATGAGGTGGTGGATCAATATGATAAACACCACAGTCAATACCTTCAATAGAATTCAGAAATTTTCCAGTCCCCGTCGTACTTTCTTTATCATCCTCTTGAAACTCGACCATAAGAGCACAGACACGTAATTCTCCAGAGATATCAGCACTTATAAAAGATAATAAGCAGGATAATGAGAAGATCCAGCTATTAAAATAACTATATTTCACAGGATACTGACTAATATTCCATATTCAGTGAGAATCTCATCGTGTTTGTTAGTGGATG
>CAZYDX010000136.1:0-5555 GCA_964646455.1 uncultured bacterium
GATTTAATCATATTTGATTCTCCTTCTTGTTTTTTTATTAGTCTCTTAATTCTAAGATACTATATATTACAGTATGATATGGTATCTTAAATATAAGTCCTTATTATATTAATGACTTCTTACTTTATCGACAAACGATTTTTGAAATAATTTTGCAACCAAGTATTATTGACCAAATTATAGATAGATAAAAAAACTATTGTATGCATAATACCATTTATCAACAATTAAATAGCCGATGGACTTTTAAAGAAAAAGAAACCGAGACTTGGCTTAATGCAACTGTACCAGGGTGTGTTCACCTTGACCTTATTGATAATAACCAAATCCCTGACCCATTTTTTGGCACCAACGAAAAAAATATTCAGTGGATCGCAGAAAAAGATTGGACATATAGATTAACTTTTCATCCAGAACCTGAAATATTAACCAAAGACAAAGTAAATCTGAATTTTCACGGCCTAGATACTTACGCATTAGTATATCTAAACGGCGATAAAATATTAGAGTCTAATAATATGTTCCACCCATGGACTGTTGATGTAAAAAATATATTAAAAGATGGTGAGAATGAATTATTAGTTCATTTTAATTCACCTATAAATAATGTCTTGCCATCGTTAAAATCAAAAGACTATATCCTTCCAGCTGATAATGACAAAATAAAAAACACAAGCCCCTATACTAGAAAAGCACCGTATCACTATGGCTGGGATTGGGGCCCAAGTTTTGCTACATTAGGCATTTGGCGATCAGTAGAGCTCGTTGGCCATGGAGACTGGATAGTTGAGAGTGCCCATCTTCATCAAGAAAAAGTCAATAAGGACAAGGCGCAGCTTGTATTGAAAATGAGTATTGATTCATCCATAGAGTGTGACGCCGAACTAATTATCTCAGACACAAAAAAAGACATACATCTAACTAAATCAATATCAATTTTGCCCGGCCCCAATAGTCTGGATCAAAATATAGTAATTAATAATCCTGAGTTATGGTGGCCTGTAGGTCATGGTGAGCAAAATCTTTATGAGTTTAATATTATACTTAATACAGAAAATGCTACTGAGAAAATTATTAAAAGGATTGGGCTAAGAGATTTTAAAGTTGAACAGAAGAAAGATGGAAAAGGAGCTAGCTTTACATTTATTATAAATGGGAAACCTATTTATTCTAAAGGTGCAAACTGGATACCTGCAGACTCATTTACAACCAGACTAAAAAAAGAAGACTATTATGGTTTATTAGATAGTGCGATTAAGGCAAATATGAATACGCTTCGTGTTTGGGGAGGTGGGATATATGAGTCTGAGCAATTCTACAATTTCTGTGATGAAATGGGGATCCTTGTTTGGCAGGATTTTATGTTTGCGTGTTCCCTCTATCCTGGAGATCAAGAATTTTTAAATAGTGTTGAGAAGGAAGCGAGGTATCAGGTTAATCGTTTAAAAGATCACCCTAGTATTATACTATGGTGTGGTAATAATGAGATCGCTTGGGCTTGGCACAATTGGGGGTGGAAGGATAAATATCCTGAAAACGTATACAAAGAAGACTACAATAACTTGTTCCACGATCTATTGCCTCGTGTTTGTAGAGAGCTAGACCGGTCTAGGCTTTATTGGCCATCTTCTCCGGGGGATGATGAAAGTCTGCCTGTATCAGGCCAAAATTATGGTAAGGGTGATAATCATTTTTGGGAGGTCTGGCATGGAGGCAAAGAGTTCCATGCATTCGATGATAATATTGGCAGGTTTATGTCTGAGTTTGGAATGCAGTCTTTCCCAGACTTGAAAACCGTTTCCTCTTTTTGTAATCCAAAGGAAAAAGATTTAGAGTCAGAAGTTATAAAAGCTCACCAGAAAGCATCTCTAGGAAATGGTAATGTTGAGAAATATGTTCATATGTATTATGAAAAACCAAAAGATTTTGATTCTTTTGTTATGACAAGCCAGATCATGGCCGGAGAAGCGATAAAGTACGCGGTCGAGTCTCATAGAAGGTCAATGCCCTACTGTATGGGGTCTTTATACTGGCAGCTAAACGACTGTTGGCCGGTAGCCTCTTGGTCTTCTTTAGACTATTATGGCAATTGGAAAGCGCTTCATTATTTTGCCAAAGATTTTTTTAATCCGGTTCTTATTTCAATCACAGAAATTGGAAAAGACATTTGTGTTTTTGTTATTTCTGATCGAGATAATCTAAAACAAGCGAAACTGGAATTAGAATTGCTTAGGTTAAATGGCGAATTAATTAAAACCGAAAAAATTTCATTTAACGTTAAACCTAATTCTTCTGCTAAAGTTTTCTCTGTTAGTAAAAGTAAGTTTTTAGGTTCTTTAAACTTAAATGAAATTATCCTACGTAGCTCGATTGTGATTCACAAAAGAGAAATCAGCCACAGTGATTATTTATTTGCTAAGCCCAAAGAGCTAAATTTACCTAAACAAAATTTTAAGCATAATTATCAAAGACATGAAGACACACACACTATTATAATAGAGGCAATGTCATTTCTTTATAGGTTTTATGTGCATTGCGCAAATGATACAGGAGTTTTTAGTAAAAATTATTTTAATATGATTCCTGGTGATGTTGTAGAATTACAATATTTACCATCAAAAAAGTTTATTGAGTATCATAGTAATCAAGAATTACAATTTGAATACAATAGCGTGTTTGGATTAAGTAATTAGAAATTGTTTGGAGAGAAGATGACAATTGAGAATGATATTAGGATGGTTAGATTAAATCAAACCAAAAAAATTGCTACTCAAGCTTCAGAAGAGCTTGATTGGGCAAATTTGGCTAAGTACCATGAAGACAATCAAAAACTAAAGAATTCCAAGAAAAGTAAAGATAGAATTGTATTTATAGGTGACTCTATAACTGAAGGCTGGTCTAACAGTAGCCCAGATTTTTTCCCTAAAAATAATTTTATTAACCGTGGCATTAGCGGGCAGACAACGCCTCAGATGTTAATTCGATTTAAGCCAGATGCTGTACGATTAAAACCAAAAATGATCATAATTAATGCTGGTACAAATGACATCGCGGGTAATACGGGCCCATCTACGGCTGAAATGATTATTGACAACATATGCTCAATGGTTGAGATAGGAAATAAGAACGATATAGATGTCGCTCTATCATCTATACTACCTGTTTATAAGTATCCATGGAATGAAAAAATCATAGATGTACCAAAAATCATTTCCTTCATTAATTTAGCTCTTCAAGAATATTGCAAGGACAATGGCATGATTTTTATTGATTATTATTCATCCATGGTCGATGAAAGAAAAGGTTTAAAATCGGAATATGGTTCGGATGGTGTACATCCAACAAAAGCAGGTTATGATGTAATGGAAAAAATAATATATGAGGTTATCCTATGATAACCTTAGATAATATTCGACTTCATTCTATACCAAGTGTTATCATGACACTGTTTTTGGGGTTGTTAATAAGCTCAGCCTCATTATCCCAAGGGTTCTGGGGAAATGAGTTTCCTGAGAAGAAGATCAAATATAATCCCCAAATGTATGTCTGTTATAAAGCAAGCAAAGCCATAACTCTTGATGGGAAGATAAACGAAAAAGCATGGGAGAGTGTTCCCTGGACAGATACATTTGTAGATATTGAGGGCGACCTTAAGCCGAAACCCTATCACGATACCAAAGTTAAGATGGTCTGGGATGAAAATTATTTTTACTTTGCAGCGTTTTTGGAGGAGCCTCACGTATGGGCCAAGCTCACAGAAAGAGACGCCATAATATATAAAGATAATGACTTTGAAATATTTCTAGATCCGGATGGAGACACGCACAACTACTATGAGCTGGAGGTGAATGCGTTTGAGACCGAATGGGATCTTCTCCTATTAAAGCCCTATCATGACGAGGATAAGGTGGTAGTGGATTCCTGGGATATCCCTGGATTAATTACCAAGGTACATGTTGATGGAACTCTGAATGATCCAACGGATACGGACAAAAGCTGGAGCATAGAGATTGCAATACCATGGAAAGCGTTTATCTCAAACTACCGTTCAAACATCCCGCCAAAAGATGGTGAACAATGGAAGGTTAACTTCAGTAGGGTTCATTGGGAGACAGATATTATTGACGGCAAATATGTCAAGAAAGACGCCCGTGAGTTTAACTGGGTATGGTCTCCCCAAGGTCTGATCTACATGCACATGCCAGAGTTCTGGGGTCTTGTTCAATTCACAGAGTTACCGCCAGAAGATAACAATGTTCAGTTCAAAAAAAGCGGCCTTGATAAAATAAAGTGGGCGCTTCGACAGATCTATGTCAGACAAAGAAATTACTTTTTCAAGAATGAGAGATACACCGCATCAATCAAAGCCTTAGATCTCAGAAAGGCTCCAGCAAAAGGCATCCCGTGGCCACCAAAGATTGTTGTAACGCCATCTGGCTGGGAGGCTGCTGTAATTTGGAATGACCAGAAGGTAATCATCCGAAAAGATGGAAAGGTATGGACAGAATGAATCTAACGCTTATTGACTGGCTTATTGTAATCGTTTCACTTGGCGGAATGATCTACTCTGTGAGTATGACAAAAGGCCTAATGAAAAGCGTCACGGACTTTCTATCCGCAGGTAGAACAGCCGGCAGGTATGTACTATCAATCTCAAGCGGTGTCGCGGGACTGGGTGCGATATCGATTGTTATGTTCCTGGAGATGGGATATGTAGCAGGGTTTTCACTATCATGGTGGGGTCTTAGTCAGGGTATTATTATTCTGGCGATCACTATGTCTGGCTGGGTGATCTATCGCTTTCGATCTACAAGGAGCCTCACGTTGGCTCAATTTTTTGAGAAGAGGTACAGCAGGAATTTTCGCATTTTTGCGGGTATTGTCGCTTTCGTAGCCGGGATAATTAACTTTGGAATATTCCCCGCAGTTGGCGCCCAATTTTTTATTAATTACTGTGGACTGCCTGATACATTCATGGGCTTACCTGTATATCCGCTTGTGATGATTATTCTTCTTGGGGTTGCCCTTTATTTTGTTTATACAGGTGGTCAAATAGCGGTGATCATAGCTGATTTTTTTCAGGGAGTGTTTGTCACGGTTGTTCTCTTTTGGATAGTACTTTATTTGTTTTTTACCATAGGCTGGGATCAGGTGTCAGAGTCATTAGAGCAGACACCAATCAAACTAGCGCAGGAGCAGATCGCGGACTTAAGAGACAGTGATTCTTTCCAGGAACTGTCAAAGATCGAACAGGAAAAAAAGATCTTTGATATTAATGAGAAATATGAAAATTCATCCAGAATCAATCCCTTTAAAACAAGCCACGTTGAAGACTTTAATTTCTGGTATTTCCTAATCGGAATAATCGGAGTAATGTACGGCACGCTTGGGTGGCAGGGTTCACAGGGTTATAACTCATCTGCGAAGAGTGCGCATGAGGCAAAAATGGGCTCTGTACTTGCTGGTTTTAGGGGACTTCCGCAGGGGCTTTTTATGTTTCTCGTTCCTGTCTTGATCTATGTGCTAATGAACCACCCTGACTACCAGTCAGTGGC
>CAZYDX010000137.1:0-5533 GCA_964646455.1 uncultured bacterium
TACTAAATAGTTTTAATATTGATAGCGTTAGCTTTATCAACTCTGCTCAGCTTGGGTGGACAAATTCGGAGACGTTAAGCTCTGGTTGGGTCAAGTTTGTGCCTGTAGATGCGGCTCAGATACCCGAAGTTGCTACAGAAGGATCCGAAATACCATTTGCAGGAGATGAACTATCAGCGGAGCAGGTCATTCTAGTCGGAGACATAAGCAATAATGCTCTTCTTGAGGCTGCTCTTGGAGATAGTAATCTTTATAATGTTACATTTCGTGGCATCGATCTAGTTGGTAATGTTTCTGACACAACGATTAATTCGGTGACCTATGATACACTGAATCCAAGGCTTCAGACGGTTGTTTATGAGACTGAGTTTATGACCGCGCTTACTATTCCTCCGACGGGTACTACGGTAGATGTTATTTTCAGTGAATTGCAGAACGAAGCTGATCCGCCTCGAATTAGATTCAGCTTTGGAGCTGAATTTTCGCAGCAGGATACTTCTGCATCTTATAATGGTGATGTTAGTCTTGGTGTCAGAGATATCAATTTGGTTAAGGATAATGGTAATCCTAAGATGTGGTCTGGCACACTTAGAGCGGATGATGTTCCTGCACTCGACACTTATGACGGATTTGTATGGCTAGAGGTTACTAATTCAAAAGATTTAGCTGGTAATGAGTTTGGAGTGACTCAACAAAATTATGTAGCTACTTCTGGAGATAAATTTCCTGTTTTTACTAACATTTTGTATCTGGATAATAAAGAACCAACTGCAAAAATTACCTATACAAATAAACGTGACGCTGCTCTAACCTCATACGATAGTGAAAACGCCGATGAATCTTATTGTTGTTACGCTATACATGGTGATATCGTAGAGGTGAAAGTCGAGATGAATGAACCAATAAGATATGACGCTGGTAATCCACCAGAATTAAAACTATACTATAACAAAGATGGAAATAGTGCACTTGGTTTTGGAGATACTGTTGGTGATAGCGTATTATCAGGTAACCTGCCTATTGTGCATGAAGATGATGAATACGATGCTAATGATTCACTTGGTACGGTTTTTCACTATGAAATAGAAATACCTGATGGTACCAATAATCACGGAACACTTACAGTTGAACTAGATGCAGTTGATCGGTCTGGGACTCCAATTGCAACATATGCTGACAGTGAGCAAACTGAAGTAGTAGACTCTTCTAGTTTTGTATTAGAAATAGATAATATACATCCTTGGGGCTATCCTTTGTATCCAATCTTCGATGAGACTGTCAATCTCGATTCTGTTACATTTCCCACAGATCAATTCTGGACCACTGGGAAAAGGGTGGTAGAGAATTGGATCAATTCAACAACTGACTCGATATATGTTAGATTTCCTCACCATAACCCAACTATTGACCCTACGCTGTATGGGCAAAGTGAGACACTTCCGCAAGGTAAAATAGATTTACAGGTCAAAAATTTAGATCTAAGTCCTGTGAAGTGGCAGACTGTGGGTTCGAGTGACATAATCACAGGTGGCTTGGCACCATTTGGTGTCTATTCATATCTACGTACAATATCACGTTATATTGACGACCTAGTTCCTGGCGATATGCTTAATCCTGGTATTTCCCAGTCTAACAAAATGTACTTTAGAGCGATGATAACAGATAGGAATGGAAATATTACCTATGGGCAGCGGAGCGATATGTACAGTATAAATACCGAAACGAATTTATATGAAGAAGATTCTATAAATACCGATCTTGTTGAATATGACATTACACCTCCTTCAGGAGGCGATTTCAACAATGGAAGTTTTAATGTTTCTGAAGGCTCGCAAATAATATCTAGTGATAGTGCCAGTATTAGCTGGACACTTTTTGATGATCCGGGAGGAGAGGTGGCATCTGGGATAGATATGTACGAGATGCAGGTCTATGTTTACGATGAAGACCCGACCGGTTCTGATATTAGTGATCTTTCCATTGTTGTTGATAGTCTATTCACCGTTGATATGGATAATGATAATGAAAATGACGTCCCTGGTCATTGGTATAAAATTTATTATGAGCAGGCGCCATCATATGAAGAGCCTGTTGTGCTCAACTTATTAGATAGTGTTGTGACTGATTCAGCATCTAACATTAATATTCAGTATGATTATAATGATACGCTGAAGCATAATAAATATTACAGGATAGCCGTAACTGCCTACGATGTAGCAGGAAACCCATCAGACACTACTATCGCTACAAATGCAATTCAAAGGATTAACTCTGCTCCGATTTTCGTTGACAATATTGCGGATTTAATTTTGTATGAGGATATCGCCTGGGACTATGATACTGTAAAGGTCACCGACCTTGATCTGACAACCCTGCAGAGTGATAGTTTCACCTATACAATTGAACCAAGAAAAATTGAAACTAATGATAGTGGCGGGAATGATACTAATCTAGTATTGATCAATCCTCCTGTAGTTGATGCGGTTACCGGGTTAGTTTCTTGGATTCCAATCCAGGATTCAACCTTGACTCCAGGTGGTCAGGATACAATTATTGATCAATCTGGAGAATATATATTAACCTTCAATGTGGTTGATGATTATGGTTTTACAGCAACCATTGATTTTAATGCTATAGTCAATGCTGTAAATGATACCCCGGTAGTTGCGATACTTGGTGAAGACAAGGTAATTAGCTGGCAAGAGGATAAACCTGAGTCAGAGGAAGTACGAATTAATTTAAGTAACTATGTCAAAGATATTGATAATCTAGATAGTGAGCTTTCGTGGCAGTTTGTGATAATGGACACCTCTCAATTGGATGAAGATTTTCCATTGGCGAGCGTTATTGTTGGTCCTGGGACGCCGAAATCTGTGCAGACTAAACTAATGAAGGATTATATGGGTTTTGATCCTGCTAGGGGAATCGATCTACCAAGGCTAGCGAGAAGGGCAGGAGCTACAACAATGAGAATGTTTTCTAGGGCGAGCGCTGATTCTTTGATTACGATTGACTTGGATATAACAGAAAATGGTACTTATGCAATATTCAATAGTGATTCAAATTATTATGGCTCTGGTCATAGGATCATATTTATAGCGCGAGATCCTTTTGGTGCTTCGGATAAGGATACAGTGATTGTTAATATAATACCAGAAAACGATCCACCAGTTATGGCAGCCATAGATACTCTTGTTATTGATGAGAATGATTCAATTTGGATTGATTTTTCTCAGTACACAACTGATGTTGATGATTCCGCATTGACCTTTACGATAGAAGGTATTTATAATACAGACTCGGTTGTATTTGCTTCTGAGCCGTATCTCTCATATGGGCCTGGAGATACTGTTTTATTTAATCCGTTTGACCTTTGGTCTGGTCATGCAAACTTTAGGGTTACAGCATCCGATGAAGACGCGGAAAGCTCACAATTATTTACTCTAAATGTCATGCGTGTACCTCGACCAGATATAGAAGTATCACTCGTTCAGAATAATGCATTCTCAAGTTATGTGCATATAATTATTATTGATAAAGAACAGAAAACGAAATACTTACAGCTTGAGGTACAGAATCAGCGCATAGATGTTGACACTGTTGCTGCTTATACCTATACCGGAGATTTTAGTTTTGGTATTGGCGGTGGATATTCATTTGATATTTTAGCAATAGCTGAGGTAGGAAAAACCATTTATACAAATACGTTTAACCTTGCGCCTGCTCGTGTTGCTAATCGTTGGTATGCAAGCAGCTCCGATGGAAATTTTAGTATCGCTGGTGATCCTGGAAGTGTGGATATGGATCAGAGTTTCCTTATCGTTGACAGCTCTTTATTTATTAGCAGTTTTACCGATGAGGCCTCGTATGTATTAGGAGATGAGTCTTTTGTGTTTAACAAACCAATTGAGGTACAGTTTGGCAGTACCAGAGAAGATCTCTCAATCTATCAGCGAGATAATGGTGTATTCTGGAAAGAGCTTCCTTCAATTAATAGAAATGGTCAGGTATTAACTTTCACAGAAAATACAGGTTATTTTAGACTAGGGCCAAAAACGATTATTGTTCCAGAGGAGACTGACCTTCACCAGAACTATCCAAATCCATTTAATCCATCTACTACGATTAAATATGATATAGGACTGCTAGATGGCTTAGAACAAAAAATTAGTGTTAATGTGTATAATGTTATGGGTCAACATGTAACGACATTAGTTAACAATGTTAGTCAGGTTGGGCAGTTCTACGTAAGGTGGGATGGTGCAGATAAGTTTGGAAAAATGTTACCATCTGGAATATATTTTGTTCAGCTAAAAACAGATACAGGAATAATTAAAAATAAAAAGATGATGTTTCTAAAATAATGAATAAAAATATAAAACATATAAATAAAGTCTTTTGGTTATCTAGCTTAATTATGCTATCTATTAATTGTAGACAGCCTGTTGTGCCAACTGAAGAAGATTTAGCGGATTATGGATGGACATTGTATGAAACCGGTGAGTATGAAGAGGCCAGAGAATGGTTCTATGATGCAGTATCTAAAGATTCTTCGTATGCTGATGGGTACAATGGCATTGGATGGTGTTTTGGAAAACTAAGGCAGGCTGACTCAGCGGCAGCTTATTTTCATATTAGTCAAACCAAGGAGTTTGATCCTTATGATACACCAGATTTAGATCTAGATATTTATGCGGGATTGACATTTTCTTATAGTGGTATGCATCTAGATTCATTAGTACGTACCTATGCAGCATATGTTTTAGTTGAGGATGTAGATCTTTTTATCGAACCATATTATGGTTGGTATTTCAAACATGATCCAAAAATCAATCATCTAGATGTGCGGCTAGAATTAGCATTAGCTGATTTTAACATGGGTTATTTTGTATCTTGTAGAGATAATCTTCAGTCTATCTATAATGATACGTACTATCAGAGTAAGCCTTCAAACACAGTCAAGTCTCTGACGATGGACTTAGAGACAGTATCAGGAAGAGCAGAAATAGCCCAAATATTACAGTCTCTTCAACAAACTCTGAAAAATATATAGCCATTTTAAATAACAATCTATCTGAGCAATTGCCTGCGAAGGATGATTCTTTCTGGATGTCAGAAGCATTCAAATTATCTGAAAAAGCGTTTTCAAATGATGAGGTTCCCGTGGGGGCTATTGTTGTGTGTTTTGATAGAATTATCGGGAAAGGTTATAATCAGTGCGAGTCTTTAAATGATGCTACCGCACATGCTGAAATATTAGCGATTACAGCAGCATCTAATACTCTAGACAACTGGAGGCTTAATGAGTGTACTATCTATGTAACTAAAGAACCATGTGCAATGTGTGCGGGAGCAATTATTAATTCGAGATTGAAGCGACTTGTATTTGGTGCATATGATGATAAAAAAGGTGCCTGTGGCTCACTTTATCAAATTTGTGGTGATAAGAAGCTCGATTCGGAAACAATAGTTCAAGGCGGTGTAATGGAAGATCAATGCGTATCGATAATAAAAGAATTTTTTTCGTTAAAAA
>CAZYDX010000138.1:0-5520 GCA_964646455.1 uncultured bacterium
GATCTGAATGATGTTAAGGTTGAAACAGAGATTGTTGCACCAGCCATTCCGCCGGAGATTAACAACTTATTTTCATTTGATCCTACGCAGTTTGATGAATCATCCAATAATGATAACCATAGCAGTAGGAATACTGATCTTGATGAAATATTAGAAAATTTGAACGAGAATTATGAATCAGTGAATAGTTTGATCCCGAACAGGTTTGACTTTGATGATGGAGAATCTAGTTATTATATTCCTGATGGTGGAGCTGATATGTATGACGGCGGTAACTATTTAAATACAAATTTAGGTGGATATATAGAGTATTCAAATGATATGATCAGCACCAGCCAATATCTTGGTGATGGGCAGTACTTTACCCGTAAGTATGATGGGTTATTTGTTTTTGCTGCGGATATTAATGTTAGTGGAAATGATATAAGTCAGTTTTATATCAGCGGGGATTTAGGTGCGGATGGTAGTGGATCTGCAGATGGATCCGTTTTGGAAGTCGATATAAACGGAATAACATTTCATGGCTTTGTAAAAAGAGTATATGGTGGTTATGATCCTTCTGTGAACCACCTGATCCTAGTTAAGGCAAGTGATGATCTTTCGCATTCTTTTGATACCTATACCAATAATGATTATCATGAAGTGTCAGGTCTGGAAGAAACAACCCGGATTTATTATTTATTGTATGCCGGTGATGAAACTGACCAAGGCTATTACATAGATGATGATGCCACGATGTCCATTGCGGAAGCTTTTTTGAATGCGGCAGGTGTCCAAGGGGGTGTTATCCCAGGCAGCGGTACCATTGAAGCATTGGGCAGTGAAACAGTTAGTGTGACCATCCTAACAGAGAATGCACTCTTTGGTGATAATGTAGTAGACCTGGTGATTGAGAGCAATGACCCATTAAATAGTCCAACCCTGGTGCCTATGACTTTTTATGTTGAGCCTCCGGTTATGACTGTTGATCCGCTATTGATTGAATATGGATCGGTAAACTACAATGATACACTAGTCTCTGAGCTTACAATTGAGAATTCTGGTGGGGCTGATCTGGAGTGGGAAGCATTTCTCTATGAAGACGAGTCCAGAAACACTTCCAGTTCAATGACCTATGATGATTTAAGGATGCAGTTTGCAACGCAGCTGATGCCTAGGCAGTTGGAGACGGATGAGATTCGTGCTGAGATCCAAAGCAAATTGGGTACCCTCCCAGAAAGAAGGCCTCAGGAAGATCAAACCGATAATGGGTCGCAGAGCGTACTACGTTCCGGTGATTATATTTTACCACCTCAAGCGCATAGAAATCGTAATGGAAGTGTGAAGATATTAATGCTGGCTGACAATAACTATTATGGCTGGAACACCATGGACGCACTGGCATCTTATTTTGATAGTGATTATGATCTGATGGATGTTTATACAGACTGGGATCACAATAATTTACAAGATGAAATTGAAAGTTATGGTCCTAACCTCGTTTTTGTACCATATGGTCACTGGCTGGATGCCTATGACGATTATGATGGTATGCAGCAGGTACTGTCAGGCTTTGTTGAGTCTGGTGGTGGACTATTATTTACAGGTAGTAATTATCAGGATTTCGGTGGAACTATGGAAAACAGTTGGCTCTATGGTAGTAGTTGCTGTGGCTATTGGTGGGATGATGGTTATTATGATGCAGAACATCCCATCATGGAAGGCGTTGATGATGGTGTTGATATATATGAATTTATAACTACGTATGTACCCAGTGACAGCGATATAGAAGTTGTATTTAATATCCAAAATTGGTGGGGCTATGACTATGATCATGTGAACGTTTCAAAACAATATGGAAATGGTCGGGTCACGGTGCTTGGATCAACATTCTATGGGTGGTACGATGATGAAGCGATCATGCTGGCCAATGCAGTGGATTATACCACCGGTTCTGGTGGTATTGGTTCTGGTATCATTGAGCCATACTCAAGTGAGACAATAAGTGTCACCACTGTTGCATCAAATTATGGACCAGGTGATAATGGTCTGAGTCTTGTCATAGAGAGCAATGATCCGGAGAATGATTCTCTTGTGGTGCCTATCACTTTCTCAATTGATCCACCGGAGTTGACTCTATCAACCGAATCAGCTGCATTAGAGTTATATGTGAATGAAGTTGGCGATGAAGAAATAGTTACACTGACGAATACAGGTTCCTACCCTCTCGACTGGTTCGCGGAACTTGAAATGAATTCGGATGATGCCAGGAACCTTTCAAACCTGTTGGACCCACGTACTTTTAGAGCTCAGTGGTCAGAACAGATGATTCCTCGTCAGATGGAGACTGAAGAGATTCGGTCTGAAATAGAACGGAAGCTAGCTGCATCTGGCGCAATTCCTGCGGAAAACCATAACAATACTACAATGTCGGATGCCGCATTATTATCAGGAAATAAAATCTTACCTCCTGAAGCCCACAGAACACGAACTGGTAGCACCAATATAATAATGCTCATGGATAATGAATATTATGCCTGGAATACGATGGATGCGTTATCAATCTATTATACTGATTATAATCTTACAGATATCTATACAGACTGGGATCATAATATCCTGGAGAGTGAGATTGATGGTGCTGATCTAGTCATTGTTCCTTTTGGTCACTGGCTGGATAACTATTACGATTGGGATGGTATGCAGCAGGTCCTGTCAGACTTTGTTGAATCTGGTGGTGGACTTCTAATTACAGGATATAACTTTGCTGAGTTAGGTGGTTTTTTTGAAGGCAGTTATGCTTACAGTGGCTGGTGTTGTAATTATGGATGGGATGAATATTATTATGATGAGGATCATCCAATTATGGCTGGTGTTGATGGATACGTTGACCTTTATTATTGGACGACTCACCATCTTGAGAGTGACAATGATGTTGAGGTTGTGTTTCATGTAGATGGTTGGCCAGGCTATGGTTACGATAATGAGTACGTCACATTTTCTAAGGCAGTCGGAAGCGGCAGAGTTACAGTGTTAGGCTCAGCGTTTGAAGGCTGGTATGATGATGAAGCAATCATGCTTTCTAATTCTGTTGAATATACCGCGGGCTCAGGTGGTTTTGGAATTGACGTGACATCAGGAACAATCAGTCCTGAAAGCAGCATGTCGATTAATCTTTTATATTCTACATTTGGTATGGTGGGTGAATATTCTGGAAGTCTCATGATTGCAAGCAATGATCCAGATAATGAAGCAGTAGATCTACCTGTATCAATCAATGTCATGGGTGCTCCTGATATTACCGGTAATGTTGATCATGTTGATTTTGGTGAATTAATTGTAACAGATACGGCTTCTTTTATGATTGAAATTGGTAACAATGGTACAGAGACTCTTGATATATCTTCTCTGGCAGTAGAGCCACTGGGAAACAACATTGGGGCATTTAATGTTACTGACCTGACTGCTTCTCTTGAGCCAGGTGAATTTATGGATGTTGAAATACACTTTACTCCAACCGTAGTTGGTCCAGACTCTGCGACACTCATCATTACATCAAATGATCCTAATGAATCATCATTCCATGTATCCATGAGTGGGGATGCATTACCTGCTCCTGTAATGACGATTTCAGAAGAAAGTATCACTGTGGATATAGTTTCATTCACAACGGAAGAGACTCAATTTCTGGTATCAAATCTTGGGGATGGATTATTAGATTATTCTCTCGATGTGACATCTGTAGAAGGGGCCCAAGATGTAGTAACCTTCGTAAAAGAAGATTATGCCGATTGGACGTTAGAAGAGAATCAGGATCGACTATCTGAGACCGTGTGGCTAACACGACAGGATAATCAGGGTCTGTTTAATGCATATTCTCAAGGCAATTATGAGTGGGACGGACCTTGGGGTACATCCTGGAGATGGGGTGCGACTCTGGATGAGAACTATGCAGGTTATGGATATACAACCTGGTCAAGTGCGGTAGAACAGTCTGGGTATAACGTCAACGAGACACTGGTCCAGCAGATTGCAGGAACACCTGTCTTGTCTGTCTATCTATATGATACAGACGAATACTATGATATTACGTTTCTCTCTTTCACTGGTAACAACAATGGCGGAGGATTTTCTTGGGAGAGACAAAGAGTTGACACCAATAATGACCTTTCCTGGCTTGATGTGAGTGTTTCCGGGCCTGGTGCTGGTTCAGAACCAGTATATTTTCAAAAAGAGAATTATGCTGATTATTGGTTAGAAGAGAATCAGGATCAGATTACCGATAATGTTTGGATTACCCGTGAAAATCAGCATGGACTATTTAATGCTGCAACTCAGAATGGCTGGGACTGGGATTATTCAGGACCAGAAGGAACGGAATGGCATTGGGGACCAACATCGGATGATACATGGTATTATACGAGCTGGCGCGATGCAGTCTATCAGAGTCCATGCGGTGGAGCAGGAGATGCTTTGAATGGTGGCTGTAATGGTGATCCTTCTACCATGTCGCTTCATTTGATTGAAGAAGATCTATATTTTGATGTGACTTTTGAATGGTGGCAATGTTGTTCTGATGGAGGAGGATTTGCGTATACTCGTGTACAGGTAGATGAGTTTGGTAACTCTGCCGGAGGTTTTTTGGAGCCAGGTATGAGTGATACAGTTTTTGTTAATATGGATCCGGGATTTCTTCCAGAAGGCACTTATGCTGCGGATCTAAATTTTACAACAAATGATCCTCAGAATCGTCATCCTGTTGTACCTGTGACGATGAATCTTACGGGTATTCCTCAGTTTTACATGTGGCCTGATACATTAGAGCATGATTTTAACCAGGTCTATATTGACCAGGAAGGTTGGTATGATTTATGGATATATAATGGTGGAACCGGTTTACTGACCGTGGATGCTGCAGTGGAAGGTGAATACTATACAGTAGAACCATCTGCATTAGAAATTTTACCTGATGAATGGGTCTGGATGACGGTGCGTTACACACCTCTTTCTGAAGGTGTGCACACTGGATCCCTTGTCCTAAATACCAATGATGAAAATAATGCTTCAATTTCTGTAGCGTTTACAGGTGAAGGTTTGATTGCACCGGTTGTGGTTGTGTCTCCGGATACAATAGGTGTCTATGTCCCAGAACAAGACTCTCGATCTAGAACCTTTCAGGTTTCGAACACCGGTGGCAGTGACTTGCACTGGTATGTGGAATCTGCAGTAGTTGATGCGAATGATATGCGTAATGGTGCATCTGAGACTGTGACCGAGTTTAGATCCAGATGGGCAAACCAAATGATCCCGGCTCAGGAAAAGACTGCTGCTGTCGAGCAGGAGATTAATCAGAAGCTCCAGGATAATGAAAACAATACTGTACAGATAAAGTCTTCTGTCCAGACACAAAATTCTGGAAAACCTGCGGGCAATACGACTAATGGTCGGGGTTCAGGATCAAACACTTCTGTAGCGAGTCCTCCTACACAATCCGTGAAAGGTAACTCAAGGCCCGCAGAAATAGAAAATATGGGTTCTACC